>JANYEI010000035.1 GCA_025363205.1 Frigoribacterium sp. | reverse complement strand
TGGTAGTCGAGCTCGCGAACGGCAACGCCGTTTGCCCAGGCCGCCCACTCTGGGCTGAAGCGACCCGGGATGCCGAAGACGGTCGATCCGGGAACGTAGGGGTGGTCCTCGGCCTGCGCCCGGGCGGCAACGGCCGGTCCGCGGGCGAGGGAGGCAGTGGCCACCGCTGCGTTATCGATCAGCCGGTTAATCACCATCTCGGTAACCTCTGGCATCACCGCCACCGGATCTGTCGCCACCTCGGCGATCTTCCAGGCCAGCTGGTCTTCTCGAGGGAGGTTCTCGGAGCTCGGGTGGACGCGTACGGAGTGCAGTTTCACTTATGTTCCTTTCGGTGCGGCAGTGCTCGGTGAGCTCGCCCGGTGCAGGAGATCCGCCTGGAGACCCGTCTGGAGGTTCGCCATCTTCTGGATGTTTCGGAGGGCCTGGTGGAGGTGTACCTGCGTCGCGTGGGCAGCGAGTTCGGCATCCCGGGCGGCGATCGCCCGCACGATGAGAAGGTGCTCGGCAGCGGCGGCGGAGAGCCGAGCGGGGTCATCGACAGCGAGGCGACGAACACGCACGAGATGAGTGCGCAGGGTCGCAAGCGCGGCGGCCAGGTAGGAATTGCCAACGGCGGTATCGATGGCGTCGTCGAGTCGGGCAACAAGTCCGTAGTAGGCGTGGCGAGCCGGATCATCGTGCTCGAGCAGCTCGTTGACGGCCGCGAACTCGATCTCAAGCTGCTGGAACACCGCGGCGTCACCGCGTCGGGCGGCGAGGCGAGCCGCCTGCTCCTCGAGGGCCTGGCGCACCTCGAAAATCTCCCGGATGCTCGCGAGCGACAGATCAGTGACGACGAGGCCGCGACCGGATTGGGATGACACCAGGCCATCCGCCATCAATCGCGTAAGCGCCTCCCGCAAGGGGGTGCGCGAGACACCGAGGCGGGTGGACTGCTCGACCTCGCCAAGCACACTTCCGGGACGCAGCTCCCACTGCACGATCTCGTCGCGAAGGGTCTGGTATGCCCGATCGCTTGCCCGCTGACTGACTGCCATTGCTCCCCATTTTTCGCACTTCTGTACACATTATGGCCCATACCGGGCCGATTTACCCATCCTGTGTCATACTTCATCCATATTCTGTATACATAGCCGGTGTTATGACTTCGATGGAGAGGTATTCCGTGAGTGAACCCAGCGCGTCCCCGGGGAGCTCCCGCAGCTACCGGCAGACATTCCAACGCAGCGTAGACGACCGCGAGGGATTCTGGCTCGAGGCGGCGAAGCTCGTGGACTGGGTGGTCGAGCCGACCACCGCCCTCGACAGCAGCGATGCTCCGCTCTACCGCTGGTTCGCGGGGGCCGAACTCAACACTTGCTTCAACGCACTCGATCGGCATGTGCTGGCCGGGCGCGGGGAGACCACTGCGCTTATCTACGACTCCCCCGTCGTCGGAAAGAAGAAGAGTTACAGCTACGCCACTCTCCTCGACAAAGTCGCCCGGTTCGCCGGTGTGCTCGGGGATGCCGGAGTCGGCAAGGGCGATCGGGTCATCATCTACATGCCGATGATGCCGCAGGCGATCATCGCCATGCTGGCCTGCGCCCGACTCGGAGCGGTGCACTCCGTAGTCTTCGGCGGCTTCGCGGCAAAGGAACTCGCCGCCCGTATCGACGATGCCGCCCCTGTCGCGATTGTGACCGCTACCGGCGGCATCGAGCCGAACCGGGTGGTGGAGTACCTCCCCACCATCTCGGCCGCACTCGAACTCAGCTCCCACAGCGTCGACACCGTGATCGTGAAGAACCGACCGGAGGTGCCGGGCCGGGCGAGCGACTATTCGACCGAGACGACCGCGTGGTGGGACTGGGATGAGCTTTCGGCGACCGCGACCCCGCGGGATCCGGTGCCAGTGGCCGCGACCGACCCGCTTTACATCCTCTACACTTCCGGCACGACCGGCGCCCCGAAGGGCGTCGTGCGAGACAACGGCGGCCATGCCGTGGCGATGGCCTGGTCGATGAAAAACATCTACGGCGTCGGGCAGGGGGACGTGATGTGGACGGCGAGCGACGTCGGCTGGGTCGTCGGCCACTCCTACATCGTCTACGGTCCCCTCATCGCCGGGGCGACGACGGTGCTGTATGAAGGCAAGCCGGTGGGCACTCCGGATGCCGGGGCATTCTGGCGCGTCGTCAGCGACTACCGCGTCAAGACTCTTTTCACCGCGCCGACGGCTCTCCGCGCCATCCGCAAGGCCGATCCGCACGCCGCCCTCTCGCACCAGTACGACCTCAGCTGCCTCGATGCGCTCTTCCTCGCCGGCGAGCGCCTCGACCCCGATACCTGGACCTGGGCCACCGCGCTGCTCGAGAAGCCGGTGATCGACCACTGGTGGCAGACCGAGACCGGTTGGGCGATCTGCGCGAGCCCGCGCGGGCTCGAGCAGCTGCCGTTGCGCGCCGGCTCCCCGTCGTTTCCTGTACCCGGCTTCAACCTGAGCATCGTGGACGAGCATGGTCAGACGGTGCCGCACCTGGACGAGGGGAACATCGTCATCTCGCTTCCACTGCCGCCCGGCACGCTGACCACGCTCTGGAACGGCGACGACCGCTACATCCAGCAGTATCTGTCGGTGATTCCCGACCGCTACCTGACCGGAGACTCGGGCTACTTCGATCGCGAGGGCTACCTCTATGTGATGGGGCGTACCGACGACATCATCAACGTGGCAGGGCATCGACTCTCCACAGGATCGATGGAGCAGGTGCTCGCGCAACATCCGGCCGTCGCCGAGTGTGCCGTGATCGGCGTGCACGACGAGATCAAGGGCCAGAAGCCGATGGGCTACGTGGTGCTGAAGAGTGGCGTCGACATCTCGGACGAGACACTCGGCGCCGAGCTCATGGCGATGGTGCGGGAGCAGATCGGGGCCGTCGCCGCCTTCCGCGACGTGGTGGTCGTGTCCGGCCTGCCAAAGACCCGGTCCGGTAAGATCCTGCGCAAGACCATGCGTCAGATCGTGAACGGCGAGGACTACGTGGTGCCTCCGACGATTGAGGACACGCAGTCGATCGCGGTGATCGCCGAGACGGTTGGACGCTGAGGCCGACGCGTTGCCGCCGACGACACCCACCACATCGTGGTAGCACTCCGGTAGTATTTCGGTATGAAACTTAGTGTCAGTTTGCCGGATGAGGATGTGGCCGTCCTCGATGAATATGCTCGCGCGGCCGGCCTCTCCTCGAGGTCGGCCGCTGTGCACCACGCCGTGCGCATGCTGCGACTTCCCAACCTGGAACAGGATTACGAGGCAGCTTGGAACGAGTGGGAGGCTTCGGGTGACCACGCGGCGTGGAGCGTTACCGAGGCTGACGGGATTGCCGATGCTGCGCGGTGAAATCCGGCTCGTGGATCTCGATCCTGTGCGAGGAAGCGAGGCCAACAAACAACGTCCTGCAGTGATCGTCAGCAACGATCGTGCGAACTCGATCGCGGCGCGGCTTGGCCGCGGAGTGATTACCGTCGTACCCGTCACCAGCAACACTGACCGGATCTTCCCTTTTCAGGCTTTGCTGCCAGCCGACGCGACCGGGCTGCCCCAGGACTCCAAGGCCCAAGCAGAGCAGGTCCGCTCGATCGCCGTCGAGCGGCTTGGCGCGATTCTCGGGCGGGCCTCTGGGCGCGTCATGGCACAGCTTGACGACGCGTTGCGTCTTCACCTGCAGCTGTAGCGACACCACCGCTGCGCGGCGGGATCCGCTTCCGGGCCTTTTGGTGTCCGCTGGCCGTCCGGCTTACGGGTTCTGAATCCCGTCCGGAGTTGAGGTGCGCGGCGATAGATCAACGTTGCGCTGACAAGCCACTGACCCACGACAGGATGTAGATGGCTCCGAAAATACGCTTCGTCCCTCGAGGAGGAGCACGATTCCAGACCCGAGGAAGAAGAGCCCGAAAAGCGTGGCAATGACGATGACGACTTTTCGGGTTACCCTGTCCATAAAATCGCTCCACGGGAGCCCCAACAACCGGTGCAGGTCCGACAGAGACCGCGAGCAGACCGTTCGCCTGCCGGACATCCAGATACCGCGAAGAATCATCATTTTTGGTTAAGCTTCGGAAATTCGGAAATTCGAGGTGACAGGTACGTGGGTAAGCGTGAGAAGGCCGTATATACGGACCCCGTAGGGCGGAGCTATCGTTTAGGCATGTCGACAACGGGGTTATCCGATCGCGTGACTCTTCGGGCCCTGCGCGCCGCTGATGAGGCCTCGGCGCTGGCCGCCCACGCAGAACTTGCTGATGAAGACTTCGATTTCCTTCTGCACCATGACGGAACTGTGTTTGCCGATTACCTCGCGACGCTGAAGCGAATGCGATTCGGAGAGGGACTTTCGCCAAAGCAGGTTCCGGCAACGTTCCTGGCTGCTTTCTCAGACGGCGACCTTGTCGGTCGGGTGTCCATCCGCCACGCACTTTCGGAGCAACTGTGGCGTCTCGGAGGTCACATCGGGTACGCGGTGCGCCCACAGTTCCGAAGGCAAGGTTTCGCCACAGCGATTCTTCGTCAGTCGTTGGGCGTGGCACACGAGAGAGGGATCGAGCGGGCTCTTGTGACCTGCGACGACTCCAACGCCGGATCGATAGCGACAATCGAACGATGTGGGGGTGTGCTGGATCACTCCGAACAAACGCTGGTGCAGCACAAGTTGCGCTACTGGATACCGACCTCGACTCCGAGGGAAGGCCCGCGATAGACGCTTCTGAGAAATTCATGGGACCGCGGCGCAACTCTCGGTGTCTCGATGGTCACTTGCTGAGGATCACGGGAGCGGAGGCGACCTGCTCAGGATGGGCCGACAGATCACTGCTCCGCAAATCAAACCATCGCAACAGTGTCCCGATGGTGTGTGTCACCGCCCGACCCATTCGTTTCTCCCCGTGAACTGCCGAATGCCGAGTGGCATCCCGTCGGCTCAGCGTTCTTCGCTTCCTGATGCGATTCGGTCAGCGATATCGGAAACGTCGTCGAGACGTCCGGAGGCAACATCCATGATGAACGCGTATGCGTCATCGTTGAACCACCTCAATCGCCTTCCGTTCATGCCGAGGAAGGCGATCAGCGCGGCGAGGCTCACCATCTAGTTGCCATCAATCAGTCCGTGATTGCTAGCCAGGCAATGCATCAGGACCGCGCCCTGATTGCTCGCATCTCGACGTAAAGGGGATCGGCGTAGGAGATTGATCACTTTCCAAGTCGTTCGGCCGCTTCGGCATAGCGCGGCAGCTCCTCGTCAAGGACGTCACTCAGGAAGTCGTTCCGATTGTGAATTTCGACGTATTCACGCACCGCCTGCTTGGCGACGCCCTGCCTGAACCGGGATTGAACTCGGCTCGTCGACGCACGGCATACGCCTCAGCATCAGTCAAATGAAGCGTCGTGTGCGTCCTCGCACGGTGTTGCCGATGACACCGTTGTTCTCCGTCTCCCGATGAGCATCCCCACCAATGCCGCGCACGGGGCAGACCCCGGCCGCGACGATCACTCGCTGAGGCCGGCGAGCTTGCGCAACAGCGGTGCCGTGCGGTACTGCACCATCTCGCGCATCGAGAGGGACAGCTCGGTGCGCTCAATACCGGGAGAGGCAAGGATGACTCCGGCGATCCGGTAGAGATCGTCGGTGTTCTTCGCCACCACGCGGATCATGATGTCGGCGCCCCCGGCGATACCGTGCACCTCCACCACTTCGGTGATACCGGTGAGAGCGGCCTCGATCTCCTGCAGCCGATGCTGGTTGACCCGGGCGGCCACGAAGGCCGTGAGCGGGTAGCCGAGAGCACGGTGGTGCACCCGCCGATCCATGCTTCCGAGCAACTGGCGGGACTCGAGCCGGGCGAGCCGGGACTGCACGGTGTTGCGGGAGAGGCCGAGGCGCTGGGCGAGTTCGACACCCGACAGCCGGGCATCCTCACTCAGCGCGAGCAGGATGCGAGCGTCGGTGCCGTCGAGGTCTTGCATGTATCGCAGTCTGGCACGGTTCAGAGCGTTCAGGGTGTGCATTCTGCTCAACTCTGGTGCGACGGGTTGTGCAGTCATGCTGCAAGGCGCACTATTCAGGGACAACTGGCCACACGCAATACACGTCAAAGAGGACGGTCGTCATGAGCATCGCATCGATGGAGATCACCGGGCACACCGAAGCGGTGGCTCTGCTGCCAAGAGCCGGCGGCGACCTGCTCCCCCATCCCGTCTTCTCGGCCTACGTGAGCGACATCGGCGACGCCGAGCTGGTGCAGATGTACACCGACCTCGTGGTTGTGCGCCGCATCGATGCTGAAGCCACGGCGCTGCAGCGCCAGGGCGAGCTCGGACTCTGGGCGCCGATGCTCGGCCAAGAGGCTGCGCAGGTCGGATCTGCGCTCGCCTTGCGGAAGGAGGATTTCGTCTTCGCAAGCTATCGTGAGCACGCCGTGGCCTACCTGCGCGGAGTCGACCCGACGATGATCCTTCGCTTTTGGCGCGGGTCGACCCACTCCGGCTGGAACCCCTACGAGGTCAACATGACCACGCCAGCGATCGTGGTCGGCTCCCAGATGCTGCAGGCGGTCGGCTATGGCATGGGTATCCGCCGCGATCGTTCCGACGACATCGCGATCACCTATTTCGGCGACGGGGCCACCAGCCAGGGCGACTTCTCTGAAGCGCTGGGATTCGCCGCAAGCTTCAACGCCCCCGTCGTCTTCTTCTGTCAGAACAACCAGTTCGCGATCTCCGCTCCCGTCGGCGTGCAGGCCACCGTTCCTATCGTGCAGCGCGCCGCGGGCTTCGGAATCGAAGGCGTGCAGGTGGACGGCAACGATGTGCTCGCCGTGCTCGCCGTCACCCGGTACGCGGCCGAGCGCGCGCGCAACGGCGATGGACCCACCTTCATCGAAGCGGTGACCTATCGCATGGGGCCGCACACGACATCCGATGACCCGACCCGCTATCGCGACGCCGACGAGCTCGCCCGGTGGAAGGAGCGCGACCCGATTGACCGGCTGCTGCGCACCCTTGAGCATCGCGGGCTCGCCACTGCCGAGATGCTCGCCACCGCAGAAGCGAAGGCAAGCGAGTTCGCCGCCTCGGTGCGCATCGGATGCCTCGGCACGGTCGAGCCAGCACCGGAGTCGATTTTCGAGAACGTCTACGCCGAGCCGCACTCGCTGCTCGAGGAGGAGCGGGTCGAGTTCCTGGCCTACCACGGCATCCCCGACACGAAGGCGGCCGGCCAGTGACGACCCTCTCGCTCGCCAAGGCAATCAATGCCGGACTCCGGCGATCCCTCACCTCTGACGACCGCGTCATGCTGATGGGGGAAGACGTGGGGGCCCTCGGCGGGGTCTTTCGCGTGACCGACCAGCTGCAGGCCGAATTCGGTCGGGAGCGGGTCTTCGACACTCCGCTTGCGGAGTCGGGAATCATCGGCACCGCCATTGGTCTCGCCATGCGCGGCTACCGGCCGGTTTGCGAGATCCAGTTCGACGGCTTCATCTACCCGGCATTCGACCAGATCGTCTCCCAGCTCGCGAAGATCCATAACCGTACGGATGGCGCCGTCACCGTACCCCTGACCATCCGGGTGCCCTATGGCGGCGGAATCGGCGCGGTCGAGCACCATTCCGAGTCTCCAGAGGCGTACTTCGCGCACACCGCGGGCCTTCGCGTCGTCTCCTGCTCCGCCGCGGATGACGCTTACGGCATGATCCAGCAGGCGATCGCCTCCGACGACCCGGTGCTGTTCTTCGAGCCGAAGCGCCGCTATTGGGATAAGCAGGATGTCGACCTCGAAGGCACCCCGACACTCGGGCTCTACGACGCCCGAGTGGTGATCGAGGGCACGGACCTCACCGTCGTCGCCTACGGTCCGATGGTGGCGACCGCCCTCGCTGCGGCGCGCGAAGCGGCGACCGAGGGCACCTCCGTCGAGGTCATCGACCTGCGGTCGCTCTCCCCCATCGACTTCGGCACCATCGAGCGCTCGGTTGCGAAGACCGGCCGGCTCATCGTGGTGCACGAGGCCCCGGTGTTCCTCGGGCTCGGCGCCGAGATCGCCGCGCGCATCTCGGAGCGCTGCTTCTGGATGCTCGAATCGCCGGTGATCCGGGTGGGTGGATACTCCACCCCCTATCCGCCGTCCAAGGTCGAGCAGTATTACCTGCCCGACATCGACCGGGTACTCGACGCGGTCGATCGAAGCCTGGCGGTGCAGTGATGGCCACCGATTTCCTCCTTCCCGACCTCGGCGAGGGACTCACCGACGCCGAGATCGTGCGCTGGCTCGTGAAAGCGGGCGACGAGGTCGTTCTCAACCAGGTGATCTGCGAGGTGGAGACGGCCAAGGCCCTGGTCGAACTGCCGTCACCGATCATCGGGATAGTCTCTGCACTTCACGCCGCTGAGGGCGAGACGGTGTTGGTCGGCGCCCCGATCATCAGCTTCGGTGGGGCTGAAGTGACTGTCCAGGATCTTTCCGCGACTGAGCCGGATGCCGAGGAGGACGGCCGATCGAACATGCTCGTCGGGTATGGGCCCGGTGCGAGCGATCATCGCTCCGGCCACCGCCGTCAGCGGGCTTCTGCCGCGGAGCTGACGCCGGAGCCCCCGCTTTCGCCCTCGCTTTCGTCCTCGCTTTCGCCCTCGCGCGTTCTCGCCAAACCCCCGGTGCGCGACCTCGCGCGGCGCCTCGGGCTCGACCTCGCAACTGTCACCGGTACGGGATCGAATGGCGCGGTCATCCGCTCTGACGTCGAGGCGGCAAGCGGCTCTCCGGCGGCGCCTTCCGTTGTCAGCGACAGGACCGCTTCGGCCGACGAGACCAGGGTGCCGATCAGTGGCGTGCGCAAGCGCACCGCTGCCGCGATGGTGTCGAGCGCGTTCACGGCACCCCATGTCACCGAATTCGTGACCGTGGATGTCACTGCCACCGTCGAGCTGGTGGATCGCCTGCGCGCGCACCCGGCATTCGAGGGCGCGAGAGTCACGCCACTGTTGCTGATTGCGAAGGCGCTGGCGATAGCGACGGTGCGGTATCCCGCGCTCAACTCGCGCTGGGACGAGGCCGCCCAGGAGATCGTGACTTACCGCGCGATCAATCTCGGCATCGCCGTGGCCACCCCGCGGGGGCTCATGGTGCCGAATATCCGAGATGTCAACTCTCTGACACTCCGCGAGCTCGCGGATGCCCTGTCGGGACTGGCGACCCGCGCTCGCGACGGCAAGACGGCCGTGGCCGAGCTGTCTGGCGGCACGATCAGCATCACCAATATCGGCAGCTTCGGTATCGACAGCGGCACTCCGATCATCAATCCCGGCGAGGCTGCGATTCTCTGCTCGGGGGCGATCCGGCGGCAGCCGTGGGAGTTCCGGGGCGAAATCGCCCTGCGCTCGGTGATGACGCTGAGCGTCTCCTTCGATCATCGTCTCGTGGACGGGGCCGAAGGGTCCGCATTTCTGGCCGAGATCGGCCGGATCCTGGCCGATCCGCTTGAACTCATCGCACTCGGTTAGGAGCAGCATGGACATCACCGACACGGTCGCCATCGTCACGGGCGGAGCCTCCGGGCTCGGTCTCGCCACTTCGCGGACCCTCGCCGCGGCCGGGGCACAGGTGGTCATCCTCGACCTCACCGCACCGGCCGAGCCGGTGGCGGGCGCGACCTTCGTCACCGCTGACGTCACCAGCGAAGCGGATGTCGCTGCAGCGGTCGCCGTCGCGACGGGCCTCGGTACCCTGCGCATCCTGGTCAACTGCGCCGGCATCGCGCCGGCGAACCGTGTTGTCGGGCGGGATGGCCCGATCGCCCTCGAGCTGTTCGAGCGTGCCATCCGTATCAATCTCATCGGCACTTTCAACGTGCTTCGACTGGCGGCCGCCGCAATGCAGCAGGACGAGCCGATTGACGGCGAACGCGGAGTGATCGTGAACACCGCCTCGGTGGCGGCATTCGACGGGCAGATCGGGCAGGCGGCCTACTCGGCATCGAAGGGCGCCGTTGCGGCGATGACGCTACCGATCGCGCGGGAATTCGCCTCGAACCTCATCCGGGTCATGACGATCGCTCCCGGCGTGTTCGAGACTCCGATGATGGCCGCGATGAGCGAGGAGACGAAGCTCTCGCTCGGAAGCCAGGTGCCGCATCCGGCACGCCTCGGCCGGCCGGCCGAATACGCCGCGCTTGTGAAGCACATCGTGGAGAACCCATATCTCAACGGCGAGACGATTCGACTCGACGGTGCGATCCGGATGACACCCCGATGAGCCTCAATTCGCTGACCTCCGACACTTCCGCCGCGCAGGCACGGCGTCCGCGGCCCTCGGATGACTTCCTCGACTACCGCGACCTGCTCACGCCCGTTGAGCAGCAGCGGCTGCGCAATGCCACCTCGATCTTCGACCGTAAAGTACGACCCGTCATCGGTGCCCACTGGGATGCCGCAACGTTTCCCTTCGAGTTGCTTCCGGCACTCGCCGGACTGGACCTCATCGGCATCCCGGCCTCAGGCGGCAGCCATTTGCTTCGCGGCTTCCTGCATCTCGAGCTGTCGCGGGTCGACATGTCCGTATCTACGTTTCTGGGAGTGCACTCCGAGCTGGTCACCGCCGCGATTGCCCGACTCGGGTCTGACGAGCAGCGTGAACGGCTGCTTCCCGGCCTGCGCGATCTGACCCGCATCGGGGCATTCGCCCTCACCGAGCCGGACCACGGATCGGACATCTCCCGCTCGATGGCGACCACGGCCACCCGGCACGGGGACACCTGGAGCATCTCCGGAGCAAAACGCTGGATCGGCAACGGCACCATCGCCGACCACATCATCCTCTGGGCTCGAGACACCGCAGACGGCGAGATCAAGGCCTTCATTGTGGATCGGGGCACCCCTGGACTGCGCACCGAGAAGATCGAGAACAAGATCTCGCTTCGAATCGTGCAGAACGCGGACATCCTGCTCGATGACGTGCGGGTCGATGAGTCGGCTCGACTGCCCGGTGCGACCTCGTTCCGCGACGCTGGCGCGCTTCTCACCGACTCCCGGGTGTGGGTGGCCTGGCAGACCGTCGGCCTGCAGCTCGCCGCCTACGATCATGCGCTCGCCTATGCGCTGGAACGACGCCAGTTCGGCAAACAGATCGCGTCATTCCAGCTCGTGCAGGAGAAGCTCGTGCGCATCCTGGAGAACGCTACCGCTTCCCTCGGCACGATGGTGCGAATCGCCCAGCTTCAGCAAAAGGGCACCCTGCGCTCCGAACATGCGGCGATGGCTAAGGCCTCCGGGAGCGCACGGATGCGTGAGTCGGTGGCGATGGCCCGTGGCATCCTCGGCGGCAACGGCATCTCAACCGATTTCGGGATGGCGCGGATCTTCGCGGATGCCGAAGCGGTTTACAGCTACGAGGGAAGCTACGAGATCAACACCCTGCTGGTCGGTCGGGCGATCACCGGGATCTCCGCCTTCGAGTAGTGCGAGCCCCTCATGAAGTGTGGACAGGCCGGCGGCCGACGCACCGAAGGCCAGGAGCAATTTCTCGCTCCCGGCGCTCGGCACTGACGCCTATGGTTCTAGACGCCTGTGGTTCTAGATGCCTGTGGTTCTAGTTGCCCGCGGTGACGTCGGCTCCGGACGTGTCGCCCTGGTGTGCGCCCGCTCCGACGTGGTTCGTCGGTGCGGTCGACAAGTCTGACTGGCCGAGGGTCTTGCCTGTGGCCAGGTCGCTGAGCGCGTCACGAATGATTTCGCCGAGCGGGAGCTTCGCGCCACTCTTCAGGTCCGTGGCGATGGTCGTGAATTCTGGACCATATCCGCCGCCGAGCGAGGTGGTGCTGATCTTCTGAGCGGCTGCATCCCGCTCGGCCGCCGAGGCATTTTTCAAGGAGGTGAGGTCGGTCTGCAGCGTGGTGGGGAGCCGCGAGAACACCATCGCCTGGCCTGTGGTCGCGGTCGCGAGCTTCTGTGCCTTGACGCCGTCAATCTTGTCCGCGAAGAATGCCTCGCGTACCTGGTGCACGATCGAGCGGGAGCCGAACGCCAGTCCGCCGTGCGTGGAGCTGCTGTGCGTGGAGTTGCCGTGGGTGGAGCTTGTCGAGGTCGTGCTTGGTGCGGCCGGCGGCGAGGTCGCGGCGGATGCTCCGGAAATGCCGACTCCGAATAGGGTGCCGACCGTGATCACGGTCGCTGCTCCGACGGCGAGGCGCTTCTTCGCGGGAGTGTTGAACCCGGTGGGAATCTGGTTGAACGTCATAAATGGAACCTTCTCTCTAGCCCGCGACCCCGTTTCGGCAGATGGCCGGATGCGGGCCGCAATGTGGGCACCGAGAGAGGCTAGGTAGCCGGTCTGGGTGTTGGGTCAGTGGCCACTGGCAATCCTGTGACTTCTTGGCGCGTTGCCGCCGCGGCCCACCGGCCAGGGGTGGTGCCTGAATAGGTACCCTGGCACAGCGATCGTGCCGCCACCTGTCCCGGGCGGCCTCCTCTTCCAAGGATGCGAGCGCGGTTCGGTAGAATTAGATGCCCATGACCGACGCGACGACCGACTACCGGATCTCCTATCCGGAGGACCTCCCGGTCAGCCAGCGCCGCGAGGACATTGCTGCGGCCATCCGCGATCACCAGGTCGTGATCATCGCGGGCGAGACGGGGTCGGGCAAGACAACGCAGCTCCCGAAGATTTTGCTCGAACTCGGCAAGACGAGCATCGGCCACACCCAGCCGAGGCGTATCGCGGCGCGAACCATCGCCGAACGCATCTCCGAGGAACTCGGGACTCCGCTCGGCGGCCTGGTTGGATACCAGGTGCGTTTCACCGACACCGTCGGCCCAGACACGCGCATCAAGCTGATGACCGATGGCATCCTGCTGAACGAGATCCATCGGGATCGTTTGCTGCGCAAGTACGACGCGATCATCATCGACGAGGCCCACGAACGCAGCCTCACCATTGACTTCCTGCTCGGCTACCTGAAACAGCTGATGCCGCAGCGCCCGGATCTCAGCATCATCGTCACCTCCGCGACCATCGATCCCGAGAGCTTTTCCCGTCACTTTGCGGATGCCGCGGGTGTCGGTGCACCCATCGTCGAAGTGAGCGGGCGCACTTTTCCCGTGGAAGTTCGGTATCGCCCGCTCGTGGCCGAGGCGCCGATCGCGGACGAAGAGGAAGACGCCGAGACCGAGGCCGACCTCGATCCAATGGAGGGCATCAACGCCGCCCTCGACGAGCTAGCCCGCGAATCGAACGGTGACGTTCTGGTCTTCCTCAGCGGGGAGAACGAGATCCGGGATGCTGAGGAAGCGATCGGCGGCCGCAACCTGCCATTCACCGAGGTGCTGCCTCTGTACGGTCGGCTGAGCTCGGCCGAACAACACCGAGTTTTTGAGCTCGGTCGGGCCCCCGGAATCCGACGCCGCATCGTGCTCGCCACCAACGTGGCCGAGACGAGTCTCACCGTGCCGGGGATCAAGTACGTGATTGACGCAGGAACGGCGCGCATCTCGCGCTACAGCGTGCGCTCGAAGGTGCAGCGGCTGCCGATTGAAGCGATCAGCCAGGCCAGCGCCAACCAGCGGTCCGGGCGGAGCGGCCGCACCAGCGACGGCATCGCCATCCGGTTGTATTCCGAACAGGACTTCATGCGCCGGCCGGAATATACCGAGCCGGAGATCCTCCGCACCAATCTCGCGGCGGTGATCCTGCAGATGATTTCCCTCGGGCTGGGAGACATCGCGAACTTCCCCTTCCTTCAGCCGCCGGACTCCCGCGGCATCAAGGACGGGCTCGACCTGCTGCGAGAGCTTGGAGCGGTTTCGGGCTCCGGAACAGTCGATCCGGCCATCACACGCATCGGTAAACAGCTCACTCAACTGCCGATCGACCCACGGCTCGCGCGCATGGTCGTTGAGTCGAAGCAACACGGAGTCACCCGCGAGGTGATGGCAATTGTCGCCGGTCTCAGCATCCAGGATCCTCGGGAGCGACCGCTCGACAGGCGACCGCAGGCCGACCAGTCACACGCCCGCTTCGTCGACCCGACCAGCGACTTCCTTACCCTGCTCAACCTATGGAACTATCTGCGCGAGAAGGAGAAAGAACTCAGCGGCAACCAGTTTCGACGCCTCTGCCGCAGCGAGTACCTCAATTACCTCCGGGTGCGAGAGTGGAAGGATGTCTTCCGCCAGCTTGAGCGGATGGCCAAGCCCCTC
>JANYEI010000249.1 GCA_025363205.1 Frigoribacterium sp. | reverse complement strand
GCGCACGAGCATCTACCCGATGCGCTTGGCCCGCGCCAAGGTCCCTGGCTTCAGCAGCGATCGTGCCCCAAGCACCTCGACGCCCAGCAGTCTGCCTTTCTTGTCGAAGTCGAGCACGATCTCGCCGGCACCCTCAATCTCGTGGACGTCTTGACGCACGGCTTGCCCCTTCCGAATGCGGGGTGCGAACGGGAAATAGGCTGCGTCGGCCTCATGATCGTAGGTACCGAGCGTTCGTTTCGTCACGGTCGAACTCTATTGTTTGGGCTGCGGAAGATCCGCTTGGATTGGTGCACCGGCTCTGGCAGAGGCGAGCCAAGGTCAAACTGAACAAACTGAACCCGCAAGCGGGACCCTGAGCGGGACGCATCTCGGCGCCCTTGATAGCTTGGGACGGCTAGGGTTTGCTCGTGTCAATAGGTGGAGGGTTCAGGCAGCTTTGGGCGGGCAACGCGGCCGGCAACCTGAGCGACGGCTTGATTTTTGTGGCGATTCCACTGCTGGCGACATCGTTGACTACGGATGCCATTCTCATTGCCGGGCTTGCCGCCATGTACTCGGCGGTGCGGTTACTCGTGGTGGTCCCGGTCGGGGTTTACGTCGATCGCTTCGACCGTCGAACGATCCTGTGGCTCACGAATCTCAGTCGAGCGTCGCTCTTGATCATGATGGCGGTCTTGTTCGCAATCGGTTTTGGCTCCGTTCCGCTCCTGTATGTCGTCCTCGCAGGCGTCGGAATCCTGGAGACCGCCGCGGACAACGCAGCACTGTCGATCCTGCCGTCGGTCGTTCTACCGAATAAACTGGACCAGGCGAACAGCCGTATCTCGGCAGCCCAACTCCTCGCCGATGAATTCGCTGGGCCACCATTGGGTGGCCTCCTGTTCGCCCTCGGGGTGGCGGTTCCGGTACTGGCCGCCGGCAGCCTTTATGCAGCGGCCGGGTTCTTCTTCCTCGCACTCCCTCGTCAGGGCGTCGTCAACGCCCTTCCCTCGCCTCGCCGATCCGTGTTTCGTGAAGCCGCGGACGGTGCCAGGTGGCTTCGCGGACACCGCTTGTTGCGCGGCCTGGCTGTAGTCGGTGGGCTCGCGAGTGTCGCGTACATGATGCCGTTTTCCGTTCTAGTGCTGTTCGCGCAGCAGTCTCTGGGACTTGGTCCGGCGGGGTATGGCCTGATTCTGGCGGTATCAGCGCTCGGTGGTCTTGTCGGCTCGATCATTACTGCTCCATTGCGTTCACGAGTGGGATACGGATGGACGATCGTGGGCGGTCTCTGCCTCGGCGCCGGGTCCATGTTCGCGCTCGCGTTCCTCCGGATTCCCTGGGTGGCCGCTGCTGTCCTCGCCGCGTACATCCTGCATTCCGTCGTGTGGGGTATCTGCGTGAGCTCGCTTCGGCAGCGTCTGGTCCCCGAGCATCTCCGAGGGCGGGTCAACGCATCGTCCAAGGTCCTCGGTCTTATCGGTCTCACCGTGGGAGCAGCCCTCGGCGGGGTCCTCGCGTCGTCGCTGTCCTTGTCCGTGCCGTTTGTGGCGAGCGGAGCCCTTTTCATCTGCTGTGGCGCAATTGTTTGGTGGCTTTTTCGAACTGAACTGCAATCGGGATCGGACTCAGACATGGCGCTAGAAGCCGCGCGCATCGATTAGCGCTGCCCGACCGTGATGCTGTCAAACGGGAACGACCTACGGTCCGGATTTTGCGCTCTCACGAGATCGCGCTCCGGATTACTTTTCGACCCGATCGGGTGTCCGGTAGGGGAACCCTCACTCCCGTCGGTAAGGCTGTGCGTGCCAACATCGATCCGCACGTCAAACTGACCTGAAGTAAAAACATCACAACGAAGAGGTGGTTTGTATGCCTTCCCGACCTGTGGACTTCCACTCCGGCGCGCCGGTTGATCTTGACCTCTCGGTCGAATGGATGGACGGCTCCGGCTCGAACGAGCCGCTGGTCCAGGTCCACGCACTCGACGAACACACCTATATCCTTCGCCAGTCTCTGAAGACACACTATGAGGGACCATTTGTCTTCCTCCTGCTCGGCAACACGGGCGCACTCCTGATCGATTCTGGCGCGACTTCCGACGAGGAGACATGGCCACTTCGCCACTTTGTCGACGGAATCATCACGGACTGGCTCGTCGCGCATCCCGCCCCGTCGTATTCGCTCACCGTCGCCCACTCGCACGGTCATGGGGACCACACCGCCGGAGATGTGCAGTTCTCCAACCGCGCCAACACCAGGGTGGTGCCGGCGTCTCTTGAAGGTGTGAAAAGCTTCTTCGGATTCACGAATTGGCCAAACGAGACCGTTTCTTTCGACCTGGGCGGGCGGATCCTGCGCGTGATCGCCGGTCCCGGGCATGAAGAGGCCGCCACGCTTTTTTACGATCCGTGGACCGGCGTCCTCTTCACAGGCGACACCGTCTACCCCGGTCGTCTCTATGTCGTGGATATGTTCGCCTACATTGCCACGCTGGACAGGGCCATCACCGTGATGGCCGAGGTTCCCGTCTCCTACCTTGTGGGATGCCACATTGAGATGTCGTCTACGCCGGGCCAAGATCATCCACTCGGTTCGCTCAGCCACCCAGGAGAGGCGCCGATGCCCATGCGCCCAGGCCAGTTTGTGACCCTACGCGAACGAGCTGTCGAGATAGCCCACGTCCCAGGCGTGTACAAGTTCGACGACGTCATCGTCTACAACGGTAAGGCCGTGGTCGACGACTACTTGAACCCGTCGTCAGGTACTGAGGGTGGTAGCGATTGATCCAACAGAGGCGCTGTGCAACCCAATCGCCACGGGACGATGAGAGATGCAGTTCGAGCACGAAAGCGGCCATCGCGACGGAGGGCTCGATGTGTGTCACAAGGGAACCGCGAATGGGACTCTGGCTAAGTGATTACTGAACACGCCGTGTTGGCCGTGATCCCGGGTAGAGAAGATGGTTTCGGTTGCGCCTATACCGAGGCGAGCGCCATCATCACCTCAATGCTAGGGTGCCGGGACGTATCGCTGTCACGTTCGATCGAATCCCCGAGCAACTAGGGGTCAGCTCACGAAACGGAATAAATAGCAGGCTGAGAGTTCGATTCGCTCTCGCTTGGTCATTGGCGTTGAGGTGGGACCCACCGGTAGAGGGTGGGAGTGGAGACGCCGAGGTCTTTGGTGACGTCGGCCGGGGGTGTGCCGTCGGCGAGTAGTTTCTTGGCTGAGGCGATCTTGCTGCCGGTCATGATGAGTTTCCGGCGGGGGAGGTGGCCTTAGGCGCGGGCCGCGGCCAGGCCTGCCTGGGTTCGTTCGATGGTGAGCTCGCGTTCCATCTGGGCCAAGGAGGCCATGATGTTGAAGAAGTACCGGCCCGCCGATAGTGAGCGCGTCGAAGCGTGGCGCGAGCCCCACCCTATCCACCGGGGCTCAGCTTCGGTTCGCGCTCGAGCAGGCCGAGTACAGCGGCGAGACGGAGGGCCTGCAGATCGACCCGGCTACTCGTGCCGCCGCCGTGGAATGGACGGCGGGTCGTATCGTCGTCGACGAGCTCGTCGCCCGCGGCCGCTCACGCTTCGGCCTGAACCGAGCTACAGCCAGCCATTCCCCGTTTGGGGGCCAGCGATCGTGGGTGAACCTCAATATATTAAGCTCTATTGAGGCTGGGGAGCGGCAATGAAATTGAAAAGGATTGGCGTACTTGCGATCGCGACAGTTGTAACGGTCATCATCTCAACGCAAGTGGGGGTGGTCGGCTCACAAGCTGCCGGCAGCGCGATCGTTACATCCTCGGACTGTACGGCTCACACGCTCGACGCCAACGACGATGGCTCGACGGCCCCCGTCGATCTGCCCTTTAACGTCAACTTCTACGGTAAGACTTACTCCTCGCTCTGGGTGAACAACAACGGCAACGTGACATTCAACGGGCCTCTCAGCATCTTCATGCCGTTCGGACTGCAAGACACCCAGATTCCGATCATCGCCCCCTTCTTCGCCGACGTTGACACGCGTGGTCAGGGCGCGGCTCCCGTGCAGTACGGCTACGGGCAGACGACCTTCGACGGACATCAAGCTTTCTGCGTCAACTGGCTGAACGTCGGCTATTACAACGCCCACAGTGACAAGCTCAACTCATTCCAACTACTTCTTGTCAACCGCTCCGACCAGGGAGTCGGTGCCTTCGACATTGTCTTCAACTACGGCCAGATCCAGTGGGAGACCGGTGATGCCAGCAACGGTGTCAACGGCTTCGGCGGCTTCCCCGCTCACGTCGGCTTCTCGAGCGGAACCGGCGAGCCGGGAAGCGCCACGGAATTCAACGGCTCGGGTGGGTCGGGCGTGTTCCTCGACGCAGGAAGCTCCCCGCTGATCCGCGGAAGTCTCGGCAGCGATACCGACGGCCGCTACGTCTTCGGGGTGCGGGCGGGCGTGCTTGCCAATAAGTACGTCGCACTCGGAGATTCCTACCAATCCGGTGAGGGCACCTTTGACTATGTAAGTGGCACCAACTCTTCCGGAGTCAACATGTGCCACCGCTCCCCGTCCGCCTACGCCGGACTCCTTGTCTCATCAGGTGTCGTTCAACTCAACCTCGACTTCCGTGCCTGCTCGGGAGCGACCATCGCCACCATGGTCACCGGAAAAACTAGCACCAGCGGGCCCCCGTGGAACGAGGGAAGCGCGCAGGTGAGCTCGCTCGGGATCACAACAAAGCTGGTGACTGTCGGAATCGTCGGCAACGACCTCCAGTTCGGCACGACCGTGCACGATTGCGTCGTCAACACGATCACGGGCAGCGCAGTACCGATCTTCTCAACGAGCTGCCAACAGAACCAGGGTGCTGATGTGAACGCGCGCCTCACGAGCCTTAAGAGCGGACCCATCCACGACAACCTGTTGGACGTGTACCGCGTCATCCGGGCGAAGGCTCCATACGCTCGCGTAATCGTCGTCTCGTACCCGCACTTCTTCCCGAAGACCGGAGCCGCGAACTGCGGCTGGGTGCTTCGCCGCTCAGACCAGGCCTGGTTCAACAACGGGATCGACCGCGCCGACACGATCATCGGGCAGATCGCTCGAGAGGCTGGGTTCGAGTACGTCAATATGAACACGTCGAACGCGGGCCACGAGCAGTGCACCGATCAAGAAGCCATGAACGGTATCACCCCGAACCTTGCGGTCGCTGGTCCCGAGTCGTTCCACCCCAACAAACTGGGTCATCAGCTGATGGAGACCCGTCTCGCCGCGAAGATCGGGCAGCCGATCGCGCCGTCCTTCGTCATTCGCCCGCAAGAGACAGTGCAGAAGATCTTCACAGTCGCAGGCAAGCGGTTCGCAGTCAACGTCGCGTGGCCCGGAAGCGATGTCGAGACCACTCTTATTTCGCCGAGTGGCGTTCGATTTACTCGCGACGTTCCCCGCGACGCCGCGCACGACCATGGTCAGACGTGGGAGTACTACGGCATCACCGATCCCGAGCAGGGCGACTGGACGATAAGTCTGTACGGCAAGCAGGTTTCCGCAAACGGCGAGCCGGTCACCTACGACGCTTCCACGGAGCCTGCGCCCAACCAGCCGCCGGCAGCGGTGATGAGCATCAGCGGCGTCGGAAACACCTATTCGTTCGACGCATCAGCGTCATCGGACCTCGACGGCACGATCACCGACTACATGTGGGACTTCGGTGACGGTATCGTGGCGTTCGGGCCGACCGCTACCCACACTTACACTCACGCCGGCTCGTACGCTGTAACTCTCGTAACGACCGACGACGGCGGTGCCCAGGGCTTCACCACGTCGACGCAGACGCTGAATGCACCCGGAGTGAGCACAGCTGTTATCGACGGCGCAACTTCGTTCACCAACAACATGACGATCCACGGGGCCACAGTGGTCAACGGAGATTTCGAGTGCAATTCGAACGCCTCCGTGACCGGAACTGTCACCGTGCACGGGAACGCTCACCTCACCAACCTCTGTCACGTCGCGGGAGATCTCCTCGTCGCCGGTGACGTCACGCTTGACTCGACCCCGACGGTCGACGGGTCCGTGCGCGCGACCGGGCAAGTCAAGCTGCAGTCGACCGTTCACGTCCGACATGACGTGAACGGCAGTGCGGTGATCAGCATCGACGGGAAGGACGACGCGTACCTCACGAGCCACGGCATCGTGGGAGGCACCATCGCTCGTACTGCTGCCATTGTTTCGGCGGCAACGCCATACAGCGCGTTCGCGTACAACGCGGCGGACTGGAACGGGTCCACCATCAAGACCTGGACTGGCTGGATGAACGAGGTCGCCGCGGCAAACGCGGCGCCGAGCTGGTCACAGGGGCTGACATCCAGCCCCGGATGCGTCATGGCTCCGTGGGGTTCGAGCGTCAACGGCCCCAGCGCCACCGTCACTGGCAACACGGTGATCGACGCGCGGCAGGCGACTAGCAGATGCGCGGGCGTTACCTTGCAGCAGATGACCGTCAAACTCTCCGGTGACCTCACGATCATCGCGGACAAGTTCAGCTCCGCTAATGGGTTGATGTTCACGTCGACGGACGGGCAGTCGCACACCGTGCGCGTTCTCGTTCCCGGTGAGTCGGCATGCAGCTCTGGACGCGACGTGTCGCTCCAGGCGGGAACAGTGTCGAGCGATCACATCCGTTTCGACGTGTCCGCACCAGGCCGCCTCACGGTTAACGGAACCTCGTCGATCAGCGGGAATGTGAATGCCGGCTGCTTCTCAAGCTCGGGAACGGTGACAATCGGCCATGACTGAAAATCGAGCCGTCGCGCCCGCGCCTAAGCGCGCCGCGGGCCTGCACCTGCTGTGGACCATCCCCCTGGCGCTCGTTGTCGGCATCCCGTTTCTGATCTGGGCCGGATTCAGCTGGTGCGGCATCAGCGGCTGCGGAGGCGGAGGCTTTGGCGTCGACAGCCGGTACGCCTGGCAGTCGATCATCTGCTGTCTCATCGCGGGGATCCTCGTCTTCGCGGCGCTCGCGCCGGTTCCCTGGCTGCGCAATGTGCGCGCCCGCCTGATGACTTCGGCAGCGATCGGCCTGCTTTACGGGGTTATCTCGGCCCTAGTGACTCGCGGCCACTAGCTACTTTCGCCGAGCGATCGCTGTTGCGGGAGCTCGATGCCGCACGGGTGCTTGGCCCGTTACTCGTCGACGCCGGTTTGCAGGTAGCGGATGGTCAAGCCGATCGTGAGCTGGCGCCAACGACCTGCTGCTCGTTGAGTGGGGGCAGCCTGATGACCACACGATCGGCTTCAGAAAATCCACTCGACACCAGGAATGGCGCACCCTTCTCCACCATTTCTATGACCCATTCCCCCTGGTCGAGCACTACCAAGCCGTTCCATAGAGGGGACCACAAGCGGCACGGTACACGGTCTGTGGCTGGCAGCACACCAGATACGAGAGTCCCCATTGGTCGACGTGTCCGTATGACCCGCCCGCAAGAAATTCGCGCTCAGGTACCTCCTATGCAACAACTTGCGGCCTCGATCATGTGGCTTCGGCGACTGTCGGGAGAATCGGATTCTTCCGTCTTGGACAACTCCGGTGAAAATGGGTGCTGCGTATTAGTGGCGGGGGCCGCCAGCCTTCCCGTTGTGCAGGACTTCGTCCTGAAGAACTGGAGTCTGCGGGGGTGGGGCTCCACTGCTCCGCAAGCCGAATTCTCTGCGGGAGGCTGTGGGAAGGCCGCTCGGCTTCAGGCCGCTACTACGCCGGGACGCGGGTCGAGATGGATGCCCGCGATCATGCAGCGCACCGATCCACCGGCGAGCTCGATGGTCGGGATGTCGAGAGGCAACAGCGTGCACGATTGCTCGATGATCGCGAGCTGGTCTGGCCGCAGGCTGTTGGCCGCTCGGCGCGAGAGGGCGAGGATGCGGCCGCCGCGCTCCTGAAAACCACTGGGCGCATGCAGTTCGATCGCATTGCCGGCAAAGTCACACACCTGCTCGAAGTCGAGATCGATGAGGATGCGACCGTGGGCGGTGAGGCGGTCCACCACTTGGGCGCGACGGGCGGGCGACTTGATGAGGTTCAGGCCCACCAGCGCGAAGTCCGTGGCGACCCCCATCATCACGTTCGTGTGATAAATCGGCACGCCGGACGGATCGACAGCATCGAACACCATCGGCTCGTAGCCGAAGTTCGTGCAGAACCGCTCGAGCGCGATCGGATCGGCTCGATTCGACCGGGCGACGTAGGCGATTCGCGAGACGTGATCGAGCACGATCGCGCCGGTTCCCTCCAGAAACACGTCGTCGAGCTCGAGCCCGGAATAGTCGATCACATCCTGCACCCGGTATTCGTTCTTCAGCATCTCGATCACGTCGGATCGTCGCTCTCCGCGTCGATTCACGGCGTACATCGGATAGAGCGCGACGTGTCCGCCCGGATGGGTTGACACCCAGTTGTTGGGAAACACGCTGTCGGGTCGATCCGGGCTCTCGTCGTCGAAGAGGTGCACGCGGATTCCGGCGGCTTGGAGTGCCGCGGCCGCCCGCGTCACTTCGTCGTACGCCGCAGCAGCGATTCGGGAGGACTCCGTCGTAGCTCCCGCCACCTGGAAGACGTTGTCGTTGGCCGTGAGCGGATTGGGTCGGAAGTGGAGCGGTCGCACGAGCACAACCGCCGAGGGCGCCTGGATCGACACGGACGAGTTCAGCTGCCGACGGGGGAGAGTGCGCCGATCATGCCGAAGAGGTCCTTCGGATTCTCCGGAGCCGCGACGAGGTCGATCTCATCGAAGAAGTCGGTGTCGGCAACGGAATCGCGCAGGTAGCGCAGGGCGGAGAAGTCCTCGATGGCGAATCCGACGGAATCGAAGAGTGTGATCTGTTCGGCGGAGGTGCGGCCGGGCTCGGTGCCGAGGATCACCCTCCAGAGTTCGGCCACGGGAAAGTCGGACGCCATCTGCTGGATCTCGCCTTCGACGCGGGTCTGTGGCGGGTATTCGACGAAGACGGATGCCCGATCGAGGATCGCAGCCTCGAGCTCGGTCTTGCCTGGGCAGTCGCCGCCGATCGCATTGATGTGCACGCCCGGTGCGACGAGGTCACTCGTCAGCACCGTCGCAAGGGCCTTATCGGCGGTGCAGGTGGTGATGATGTCGGCGCCGGTCACGGCA
>JANYEI010000248.1 GCA_025363205.1 Frigoribacterium sp. | reverse complement strand
GCGCACGAGCTCGTCCTGCATCCGCTCGCGGGTCATCTCGTCGAGAGCACCGAAGGGCTCGTCCATGAGCAGGAGCTCCGGGCTCTCGGCCAGCGAACGGGCGATCGCCACGCGCTGCTGCATGCCACCGGAGAGCTGGTCAGGGAAGCGGTCGGAGAAGTCGGAGAGCCCGACCAGCGAGAGCAATTCGATTGCACGCGCCCGCCGGGCGGTCTTGCCAACCCCGTGCAGTTCGAGCGGCAGTTCGATGTTGCCCGTGACCGTGCGCCACGGAAGAAGTCCGGCCTGCTGGAAGGCGATGCCATAGTCCTGGTCGATGCGCGCCTGCCGGGCGGTCTTGCCGAAGACGGTGATGCTACCGGCGGTCGGCTGGTCGAGGTCGGCGATGAGGCGGAGCAGTGTGGATTTGCCGCATCCGCTCGGGCCGATGAGAGAGACGAACTCCCCCGGCGACACCGCGAGGTCGATCGCCTCGAGAGCGATCACCTGCTGACCGCGCGCAAGGGGAAAGATCTTTGATGCTCCGCTGACGGTGACTGCGTCGGTCATGCCACTACCTCTCCCCGGCGATACTTCTTGAGGGCCAACCCGATGGCGGCCACGAGGCCAGCGGAGATCAGCCCGATGAGCACAGCGCCAAAGATCGGCGCCCAGGGCTTGCCTGGGTCGCCACTGGATGCTGAGGCGTATTCGATCATCATTCGCCCGACCCCACCGCGAAGGCCGATAGAGACTTCGGCGACCACCGTGCCGATCACCGCGTTGGCAGCGGCGAGCCGCAGTGCGGGAAGCAGGTACGGGATGCTCGCGGGCAGTCGAAGCGTAACGAGGGTCTTCCACCACCCGACGGCATAGGTACGCATGAGCTCCACGTGTGCCCGATCGGGCGATTCGAGCCCGCGGAGCGCACCGACAGACACCGGGAAGAAGGCGAGGTATGAGGCGATCACGGCGACGGACATCCAGTCCTGCCAGCGTGATTCGCCAAAGCGCACCTGCGCACCGATGCCGGCAATCAGCGGGGCGAGCGCGATGAGCGGCACCGTTTGGCTGAGCACGACCCACGGGAGGAGCGCCGATTCCGCGGTACGAAAACGCTGCATGAGAATGGCGAGCAGCAGTCCGACGACCACTCCGATCAGCCAGCCCACCGCCGCGATACCGAGGCTGAATCCGGCAGCCTGAACCACCGCGCTCCACAGGGCCGGCGAACCAGGGGTCGCGGTTACCGGCTCGAACAGTCGGGAAAACATGGTGGCGATGTGCGGCATCGCGAGGTCACTGGTGCGCGGCAGGATCGTGAGCCCGTGGACGACGACGCCGTTCCCCGGACCGAGCGCCTTATAGCCTTCCCACAACACCCCGATCAGAACTACGCCGAGGGCGCCGAGCAGCAGACCGCGAACGCGCGGAGGTTCCTGGGCCCGCGGTGCCTGAGCGGGTCGAAGGGTCATACCTTTGCCGTGATCTGGTCGCGCATGGCCGGGATCACCGTCTCGCCATACACCCGGAGGGTTTCTTCCTTGTTGTCATGCTGCAGGTAGCCCGCGAACTGGTCGACGCCGAGCTCCTTGAGCGCCTTCAGCTTCTCGACGTGCTGGTCGGCAGTGCCGAGCACACAGAAACGGTCGACGATTTCGTCGGGCACGAACTCGGCGTGCGCGTTGCCGGCGCGACCGTGCTGGTTGTAGTCGTAGCCCTCGCGACCCGCGATGTAGTCGGTGAGCGCCTTCGGCACGGCAGAACCCTCCCCGTACTTCGCCACGATATCGGCGACGTGGTTGCCCACCATGCCGCCGAACCAGCGGCATTGATCCCGCATATGCTCCCATTCACTCTGCTCGTCTGAATTGGCGATGTACATCGGCGCCGCCACGCAGATTTTGATCGACAGCGGGTCTCGGCCGACCTTTTCGGCGGCCTCTCTCACGGTGGCGATCATCCACTCCGCGACATCCAGGTCCGCCATCTGCAGGATGAAACCGTCTCCGACCTCACCTGCGAGCTTGAGGGCGAGCGGGCCGTACGCCGCAACCCAGACCTCGAGTTCGCTACCCACGCTCCAGGGGAACTGCAGTTGAGCCCCGTTGTACTCGACCGAGCGCGAGTTCGCCAACTCGCGGATCACGTGGATCGACTCTCGAAGGGTCTTGAGCGTGGTCGGTGCTCCGTTCGTCACGCGCACCGCTGAGTCGCCACGACCGATACCGCAAATGGTGCGATTGCCATACATCTCGTTGAGGGTGGCATAGAGAGAGGCCGTGACCGTCCAGTCGCGCGTGGCCGGGTTGGTCACCATCGGACCCACTTTAATTCTGTGGGTTTCGGCGAGTATCTGGCTGTAGATGACATACGGCTCCTGCCAGAGCAGGTGCGAGTCGAAAGTCCAGGCGTAGTCGAAGCCGTGTTGCTCGGCGAGCTTCGCGAGGTACACCGTGCGCGAGGCCGGCGGGTTGGTCTGGAGTACCGCTCCGAATTCCATCTTCAGTTCCTCACAGTCAGCGCGTTCGGTGTTTCCGGACCTGGCCCGGTCGTGGTGCGGATCATCAGATCAGGTATTGCGAGAGGCCGCGTGCGAAGTATTTGCCGTCACCCTTCGCACCGAGGTATTGGTGGTCGTCGATGATCACCCTGCCTCGGGAGATCACGGTGTCGACGTGCCCGTCGATCTCGAAGCCCTCCCACGCCGAATAGTCCATGTTCATGTGATGAGACCTGCCCTCGCCGATACCGAGTGAGGTGTGGCCGTTCGGGTCGTAGATCACAATGTCGCCATCCGCTCCTGGCTGGATGACGCCCTTCCTGCCGTACATGCCGAACATGCGGGCGGGGGTTGTCGAGGTCACCTCTACCCAGCGCTCAAGCGAGATCTGCCGGTCGACGACGCCCTGATACAGCAGGTCCATGCGGTGTTCGACCGAGCCGATGCCGTTCGGAATCTTGGAGAAGTCGTTCAGCCCCATGTCTTTTTGCCCCTTCATGCAGAACGGGCAGTGGTCGGTGGAGACCATCTGGATGTCGTTGGTGCGCAGCGACTGCCACATGTGGTGTTGGTGACCCTCCTCCCGCGACCGCAGCGGGGTGGAGCACACCCATTTCGCCCCCTCGAATGCGCCCCACTGATCGCTCCGGGCGCCGAGTTGCTCCTCAAGCGAGAGGTACAGGTATTGCGGACAGGTCTCGCCGAAGACGTTCTGGCCGTTGTCGCGAGCGGTGGCGATCTGTGCCACGGCCTGTTTGGCACTCACGTGCACGACATAGAGCGGAGCACCGGTGAGATTCGCCAGCATGATGGCGCGGTGGGTGGCCTCCTCCTCCGCCTGCCACGGGCGCGTCGTCCCGTGAAAATATGGCGAGGTGTTGCCGGCGGCGATGGCCTGCTGCACAAGCAGGTCGATGACGCTGCCGTTCTCGGCGTGCATCATTATCATCGAGCCGTTGGACGCGGCCTTTTGCATCGCCTTCGTGATCTGTCCATCATCCGAGAGAAAGACACCTTTGTAGGCCATGAAGAGCTTGAAGCTCGACACGCCCTCGTTCAGCAGCTCATCCATTGCTACCAGCGAGGAGTCCTGCACATCGCTGAGGATCTGGTGAAACCCGTAGTCGATCGCGCACTGCCCGGCGGCCTTCGCCTGCCACCGGTTGTACTGGTCGATCACGTTCTCGCCGGCGTACTGCACCACGAAGTCAACGATGGTTGTCGTGCCGCCCCAGGCCGCCGCCCGCGTTCCGGTCTCGAAGGTATCGGACGCGTTCGTACCGCCGAACGGCATCTCCATGTGGGTGTGAGCGTCGATGCCGCCGGGGATCACGTACTTACCGGTCGCATCGATCACCGTGTCCACATTGGCAGCCACGTCGAAACCGAGCAGGAGCGATCCGGGGGCGAGTACGGCCGCGATCCTCTCGCCGTCGATGAGCACGTCGGCGAGCGCTGTGCCGGTCGAGTTGACGACCGTGCCATTGATGATGAGGGTCTTCACGGCGGCGTCCCTACGGCTTCGGGATGCTGGTGTACGACTCGGGACGACGGTCGCGGTAGAACTGCCAGTTGTCGCGCACCTGCCGGATCATGTCCATATCGAGATCGCGGATCACTATCTCTTCGTGTTCACC
>JANYEI010000203.1 GCA_025363205.1 Frigoribacterium sp. | reverse complement strand
TCGAGCGACTTACCGTGCTCGCCGCCGGCGCGCGCGAGACCCGCGCTGGCAAGTTCGCCGCGTTGGTGGAGCAACTTTGCGGGATCCGCGTCGGACGGAATCTTCAGCGCCGCATTCGTGCGCACCCGCCTCCCCTATCGTTTTGCTGAACAAGGGTGGGAGTGTGCGCTCGAGTGGTACCCCGAGGCGTTCACGCCGTTCTGCCATCAGGTGGCTGCGTTCACTCCAATGACTTCAGCATTGTCCGTTAACGCTTATCCACAACTGAGTCTCGTGATCGCTGGCACCGGCTCCCCTCTGTGTCAGGCTGGCGTGAGACACCCCGCGGTTTGTGGGGCAGCTCTTTGAGAGGGCGGGGAACGGATTACCAGCATGGAAGAATCAGGACCCCCGGAGACGGAAAGTTCGATCGTGGATCCGGCCGCGAGGCCGACACGTCGGACGTATCCAGCTGAGTATCGGGCGCGGGTGCTCGCGGAGTACGAGGCGGCTCTGCACGGTCAGAAGTCCGCAGTGCTGCGCCGTGAGGGGATTTATCAGACCCTCGTCGCGGAGTGGGCCAAAGCCCGGGACGCCGAAGCGGCCGGGGAGACGTACCATCGGGTCCGCAAGCCCCGGTCGAAGGATCACAACACGGCAGCCCGGGCGGTGAAGTTGGAGGCCGAGAACCAGCGGTTGACACGTCAGCTCGCGCAGACGCAGGCCGCGTTGGACGTGATGGGAAAAGTTCACGGGCTCTTGGAGCTGCTCTCCGAGCGCAGCCCCTTGAGCCCGCCCGAGACGGGGCCGAAGCAGTGACGGCGGAGTCGATCCTCGACGATGCGTTCACCACACTGCTGGGGTTGCAGGTCACGGTTGTGGCGGCGTGCGCGTTGACGGGGATCTCTCGCGCCACGCACTACCGGCGGGTGAATCCGCCGGGGCCGAAGACGGACCCGATCCCGCACGCGGAGCGGAAGAAGCCGCCTTCGACGCTGTCGGAAGACGAACGCGGGAACGTGCTGGCGGTGATCAACTCGCCGACCTATGCGGACCTGTCGATCTGTCAGATCTGGGCTCGGGAGCTGGACGAGGACCGGTATCACTGCTCAATGTCTACGATGTATCGCATCGCCCGGACGGCCGGGCAGACCCGGGAGCGACGCCGGCTCGCGACGCATCCGGCGAAGGTGATCCCCGAACTGCTCGCCACCGGCCCCTCACAGGTGTGGTCGTGGGATATTACAAAGTTGCGCGGACCGGTCAAGGGCGTCTGGTACCACCTGTATGCCCTGATCGATATCTACTCGCGTTACTCTCCGAGCCACATTGTCTGCGCCGCGGAGGACTCCGTTGTTGCCCGGGACTTCATCGATGACGCGATCGGTCGCAACGGTGTCGCCCCGCACACCATTCACGCCGACCGAGGCACCTCGATGACGTCCAAGCCCGTCTCCGCATTGCTGTCCGATCTTGGCATCACCCGGTCGCACTCGAGGCCGCGGGTCTCAAACGATAACCCGTTCTCCGAGGCACAGTTCAAGACATTGAAGTACGTCCACGACTTCCCGCATCACTTCGATTCCCTCGCCGAAGCGAAGCTGTTCTGCGAGGGATTCTTCACCGAGTACAACCATGTCAACCACCACTCCGGAATCGGCTGGCACACGCCCGCCTCCGTGCACCAAGGCACCTACCTCGACATCGACGAGCACCGCCAGGACACCCTGAACCGGGCCTTCAGCGAGAACCCCGAGCGCTTCACCAGACGACCCCGACCACCCCAGATCCGCACCGAGGTCTGGATCAACGAACCAGCGAAGGAGACCCCAACGAACACCATCGCCATCACAGAAACAGTCTAAAAACCAAATGTCTCACTTGACTTGACTAATTCCGCCCGGCCACGTCGGTCGGGGGTGTTCGGCGGTGTGGGTTGTGGGTTGTGGGTTGTGCGTTTCACGTTTCGCGTTGTGCGTTTCACGTTGTGTGTTGTGTGTTGTGTGTTGTGTGTTGTGTGTTGTGCGTCTCGCGTTTCGCGTCTCGCGTTTCGCATCTCGCATCTCGCGTCATGCGTTCCGCGTCGTGCGTTGTGCTCGTCCCCTATCGGTGACGTCCCTCGCCACCGCCGCGATGGAGGGGTTTCCGCGCGATCAGCCTCCCAGGGAGGAACTTTTTCGACTGTTCGGCATTTTTCC
>JANYEI010000190.1 GCA_025363205.1 Frigoribacterium sp. | reverse complement strand
TCGCACGGCCCTGGGTTAATTCCCCTCACAGTAAGGAAGCAGTCACATGTTCACAGCAAAAAAAGGCCGGCTGGTCGCACTTGGCGCAGTCGTGGTTGGGGCAGCAATAGCCCTTTCAGGGTGTGCGTCGAGTAACCCCATCTCGGGGGGTTCGGGTTCGGCAGCGAAAACGACTCTCGTGGTCGGATCGCAGGACTACTACTCCAACGAAATCATCGCGGAGATTTACGCGCAGGCGCTCGAGAACGGTGGATTCACCATCGATCGCCAGTTCAAGATCGGCCAGCGCGAGGTGTACCTGCCCGAGCTCAAATCGGGAAAGATCGACGTCTTCCCCGAATACATCGGCAGCCTCGACCAGTCGCTCAACAAGACGGCGGCGGGTGGTTCGCCGGACGCTGTGGCGAAAGACCTCGCGTCCGTGCTGCCCACCGGCCTCCGAGTGCTCGACAAGGCGAAGGCCGCCGACCAGAATTCCTGGACCGTGACCGAGGCCTTCGCAAAGAAGTACAACCTCACCGACATCGCCTCGCTCAAGAAGGTGACCGAGCCGATCCTGGTTGGCGGTAATTCCGAGCTCGCGACCCGTCCGTACGGCCCGGATGCCCTCAAAGCGAAATACGGCGTCACCACTGCCGGTCTCACTGCTATCGAAGACGGCGGCGGACCATTGACGGTGAAGGCACTTCTCGACAACAAGATCCAGCTCGCCAACATTTATACGGCGAGTCCGCTCATCAAAACAGACAACCTGGTTGTGCTGAAGGATCCCGATAACCTCTTCTTCCCGGACAACCTGGCGCCGATCGTCTCGAAAAAGGTCACGTCGAAAGCGGCAGACATCCTCAACCGGGTCAATGCCAAGCTCTCGCAGTCTGACCTCGTGAGCCTCAACTCTGAGAGCGTGACCAATCAGAAGTCGGCAGCCGTCATTGCCAAGGCCTGGCTCAGCAAGAGCGGCCTGCTCAAATAGCGCTGGTCAACTTTAAAGATGGGATGCCCAGGCTACGGCTCGGGCATCCCATCTATGTGGGGGGCATCCCCCTGCATATGGCGCGCCTCGGCGCGGGTGATGACCTTCTTTACCAGCAACACAATCACCAGGAACACCGCGATGATGCCGGCGAAGAGATAGCCTGCGGAATGGAGCTGGGTTGACAGCTCTCGATATGATCCTGCGGCAAGCCAGCCGACCGAAACGTAGGCGGCGGCCCAGAGGATGCAGGCCGGAGCGGTCCAGCTCAGGAACTTGCGGTAACTCATGGTGCTCATTCCCACGGTGAGCGGAATGAGCGCGTGCAGCACCGGAAGGAAACGGGAGACGAACACCGCGATGCCCCCACGCCGGTCGAGATAGGTTTCTGCCCGCAGCCAGTTGCGTTCGCCAAGTCTCTGCCCCAGCCTGGAGGCCTGGATGCGTGGACCGAAGAACCGGCCGAGAGCAAAGCCGATACTTTCCCCGGTGAGCGAACCGATGATGACGGTCGCCAGCAGGGCGATGTACTGAGGCACGTCGGCGATTCCGGTTGCCGATACGAGCACGATTGTGTCGCCTGGAACAATAAGGCCCACGAGAATCGAGGTCTCCAGGGCCATCCCAATACCGGCGATCAGCACGCGCAGCACGGGATCGACATGGCGGACCGTGTCGAGGATCCAGGTAAGAATGTCATTCACGCTCGCGAGCTTAGCCAGCAGACATGCGATCTTCTCTCCGCTAACTTTTCCGCGCTACGGAAGGGGCCGTCGCAGTCGATCGAGGCGCGAGCGCCAGGTCGCGAGACGGCCAGGCAGCTCGGCCGTGGCCGGTCCATCGACCCATCCGGTGACGATGCGAATGCCGTGCAGGGCACTGAGTGCCCAGATCTCAGAGTTCTCAAGCTCGGCCGGCACGATCGACTCGTAGAAAACCTCGATGCCGAATGCGTTCGCGAGCGCGATCACCGAACGGGCTGTCACGCTGTGCACCCGGTCGAGGTCGAGTGAGGGCGCGCAGAGCGCGTCGCCCCGCCACCAGAGAATCGCGCTGTAGGCGCCCTCGACGACGAATCCGTCGGGGGAGATGATCACGGCCTCGTCGGCGCCGGCCGCCTTGGCCTCCGTGCGGATGCGCAACAACGCCGCCGTGTCGGGTCCCTTAGTGCGGGGCGATGTCCTCGGATCGGCGCCGTGGTGGCTTGCGAGTCGCACCGATCGCGAGAGCGCCGGTGCGGTGCGCAGGCGGAACACCGCGAGAGCAGCGCCGCCTCGCAACTGCACCTCGACCCGGGGGAACCAGTCGCCGGTGCGGGGGATCGCGGCGATCGACGCGTTCCAGAACCGGTCGAGGTCGTCGATGCGCGCTCCCGCGGCATCCAAGAAGCGCTGGCGATGAAGGTCGAGTGCGAGCGTGGAGCCATCGGTGACCAGCCAGGAGTCCGCTGCGACAATTGTCGTGTCGGTCAGGTCGCAGTGATCGAGCAGGTGCAATTCGCCCTCGTGCCAACGGTGGATCGACGACTCGCTCATAGAGTTAGGGTATGCGCCACCCGGTCTACGAATCTCCGCTACCCGGCTGGATCGACCCGGCGCGGCTCGCCGGCGTGCTCTTCGCGGGAGTCAGTGATGCCGTCTGGCTGGACTCCGGGATGCATGCCGCGCACGGCATGAGCTACCTCGGCTTTGGAACGAGAACACTCACCGCGTCTGTGGCCGAGCACTCAATCACTGTCGATGGTCAGATCCGACCGGGGCAGGTGTGGGATGTCCTTGGCGAGGATATCTCCCGATTGCACCCGGCCACGGGCTCCGGCTTCGCGCTTGGCTGGGTGGGGTGGCTGGGATACGAGCTACACGCGCAGACCATGGGGGTGACATCCGCCCACCGCTCTCGATTTGCGGATGCATCGCTCCTCTTCGTCGACCTCGCCCTCGTGTTTGATCACGCGGCATTGACCGTGGCGGTGATCGGCCTGGATGCAGCTTCCGTCGAAGAACTGCATGCCAGGGTGACCGGGTGGGATGATTTTCCGCCGGCGCCCGATCGTGGCATCAGACTCCCGAAAGCCGAGGCGGTCTGGGCGGAGACCGACGAGGACTACCTTCTAATGATCGCCGAGTGTCAGGCCGCCATCGCCGCGGGTGAGGCCTATCAGCTTTGTCTCACCACCGAGGTACGGGTGGCGGTAACACCCGATCCGTTCGAGGCTTATCTCCTCCTGAGGTCGGCGAGTCCGAGCCATCACGGGGCCTTTTTCCGGGCAGGGGACACCGCACTGCTGAGCGCATCCCCCGAAGTGTTTCTCACGGTCGCACCCGACGGCACAATCGAGTCGCAACCGATCAAGGGAACGCGACGACGCGGTGACACCGGGGAGGCGGATCGCGCCCTCGTGGCCGAACTGCTCGGAAGCGACAAGGAGCGCGCGGAGAACCTGATGATCGTTGACCTGATGCGCAATGACATCGGCCGGGTGAGTGAGGTCGGTTCAGTGACCGTTCCGCGTTTGCTCGCGGTGGAGACCTATGCTCACGTGCATCAGCTCGTCAGCACTGTGCGCGGTCGTCTCGCCGCGGGACTGACGGGCCTGGATGCCGTGCGCGCCTGCTTTCCGGCCGGTTCGATGACCGGGGCTCCGAAGCACAGCGCAGTGACCATCCTCGATCGGCTGGAACACCGCGCCCGCGGGGTGTATGCCGGAGTGTTCGGGTACTTCGGTCTCGACGGACGCATCGAACTGTCGATGGTGATCCGCAGCATCCTGCTGGATGCCGATGGCGCGTCGATCGGAACCGGTGGCGGCATCACCGCGCTCTCGGTGCCAGCGGAGGAACTCGCCGAGGTGAAGCTCAAATCCGCGGCACTGCTTGCAGTGTTGGGCGTCGATCCATCCGCGTAACTCCCGTACCGGTCCCGGCCTGCCGGGGTGCCGTGCGGTCTCTGGGCATGTGAGCACGGGGTAAAACCGCGCGAATTATGCACAGGGACGGTGCACCCTTGGACGAATGCGATCGCGCACGGCTGGGTTCGGTACCCTTGGACACTGGCTGTGGTTTGATCCGGCCGCCTCCTGTGAATAAATGAATTGAGACTTTCGTGGCAGAAGACCGCTCCGCAGATGCAAGAGCCGCCGATGCAAGAACCGCCGACGACCGCACGGCAGAGCACGGTCCGCGCTATGACGCTGCGGCACTTCAGGCCAAATGGCTGCCGCGCTGGGACGTGCTGAAGTCGTTCCGCACCGACGACCCTGCCGATAAGCGGCCGCGCAAGTACATCCTCGACATGTTCTCGTACCCGTCAGGAGACCTCCACATGGGTCATGCCGAGGCGTTCGCGCTTGCCGATGTGCTCGCTCGCTACTGGCGCCAGCAGGGATTCAACGTGCTGCACCCGATCGGCTGGGACTCCTTCGGGCTTCCCGCCGAAAACGCTGCGATCAAACGTGGTGTCGACCCTCGCGAATGGACCTATGCAAACATCGCGCAGCAGTCCGCGTCGATGAAGCAGTACGCCACCTCGGTGGACTGGGACCGGGAGATCGCCACGAGCGACCCAGAATATTACAAGTGGAACCAGTGGCTGTTTCTCAAGATGTACGAAAAGGGCCTCGCCTACCGCAAGGATTCCTGGGTCAACTGGGATCCGGTTGACCAGACTGTGCTCGCGAACGAGCAGGTGCTCCCCGATGGCACCTCCGATCGCTCCGGTGCCATCGTCGTCAAGAAGAAGCTCACCCAGTGGTATTTCAAGATCACCGACTACGCCGACCGCCTGCTCGACGACCTCAACCAGCTCGAGGGCTCGTGGCCGCCAAAGGTGCTCGCGATGCAGCGCAACTGGATCGGGCGCTCCCAGGGCGCAGACGTCGACTTCGTGATCGAAGGACGGGAGGCGAGGATCACCGTCTTCACCACTCGGCCGGACACCCTGTACGGAACGACCTTCATGGTCGTCGCGCCCGATTCCGACCTTGCGGCCGAATTAGTCAATGGCTCAACGGATGCCGTGCGCACAAGCTTCGCGGACTATCTCGTGCAGGTGCAGAAGACCACGGAGATCGAGCGCCAGGATGCCAGCCGGGAGAAGACCGGCGTGTTCCTCGACCGGTTCGCGGTGAACCCGATCAATGGTGAACGCATTCCGATCTGGGCCGCGGACTACGTGCTGGCCGACTACGGTCACGGTGCGGTCATGGCGGTGCCAGCCCACGACCAGCGCGACCTCGACTTCGCGCGCAAATTCGGTCTCCCGGTGCGCGTGGTTCTTGACACAAACCAGCCGGTGACCGGTGCGATTCCGGTGTTGCCGATCAATCCGGAGACCGGCGAGGCGGAACTGCCCGACGATCTTGCGCCGCTCGATCCCGCCCACACCGGAGTGGCGCTCACCGGCGATGGACGCATGATCAACTCCGGCTCACTCAACGGCCTGAGCAAGTCAAACGCCATCAAACGCATCACCGAGCAGCTGGATGCCGCGGGCAACGGCCGCGCGTCAAAGAACTACCGCCTGCGCGACTGGCTCATCTCCCGCCAGCGGTTCTGGGGCACTCCGATCCCGATCTTCCATGCGGAAGACGGAGAGCTTGTGCCGGTGCCCGAGGAACAGCTGCCGGTACGGCTTCCCTCGACCGAGGGCCTCGATCTGCAGCCCAAAGGAATCTCTCCGCTTGGTGCGGCCGACGACTGGGTGAATGTCACGCTTCCCGACGGCCGTGCCGTGCGACGTGACCCCGACACCATGGACACCTTCGTCGACAGCTCGTGGTACTTCCTCCGTTTCCTCAGCCCGAGAGACGACACTCGGGCCTTCGACCCGAAGGAAGCCGACAAGTGGGCGCCGGTCGACCAGTACATCGGCGGCGTCGAGCACGCCATCCTGCACCTTCTGTACGCGCGTTTTATCACTAAGGTGCTATTCGACCTCGGCTACGTCAACTTCACCGAGCCGTTCAGTGCCCTTCTCAACCAGGGGATGGTGCTCTCCGGAGGCTCGAAGATGTCGAAAAGCCGCGGGGGAGTGAACCTCGGCGACGAGATCACCGCCCACGGTGTTGACGCGATTCGCCTGACCATGGTGTTTGCCGGTCCGCCGGAAGACGACATCAACTGGGAGGATGTCTCGCCCGCCGGTTCGGCCAAGTTCCTCGCCCGTGCCTGGCGCCTGGCACAGGATGTCACGAGTGCGCCGGAGATCGAGTGGCGCACCGGCGACCATGCTCTTCGCCGGATCACGCACCACTTCCTCGCCGAAGCTCCCGGCCTCATCGAAGCGTTCAAGTTCAACGTGGTGGTCGCCCGCCTCATGGAGCTCGTCAACGCCACGCGAAAGGTCATCGACTCCGGAGCGGGCGGAGCGGATGCCGCGGTGCGGGAGGCGACGGAGACCGTGGCCCTCGGGCTCTCTCTCTTCGCCCCGTACACCGCCGAGGAGATGTGGGAACAGCTTGGCTACCCGCCTCCCGTCGCGCTGTACGGCTGGCGGAAAGCCGATAAGACCCTGCTGGTGGAGACCTCGATCACCGCGGTTTTTCAGGTCGACGGCAAGGTGCGCGACAAAGCCGAAGTCAGCCCCAAAATCGACCAGGCAGACCTTGAGAAGCTTGCGTTGGCATCCGCCGGTGTGGTGCGCGCCCTCGGCGATCGCTCGATCGTCACGGTGATCGTGCGAGCCCCTCGGATCGTGAATATCGCCACGAAGCCGTAGCTCTGCCGTCCAGTCCTCTGCTGGGATAGGGCTAGTCGGATTGTCCCCAGCCGCAACCGTCGCGGCGAGTTCGGCGGTGGAGACTTCCTAGTCTTCTGGCATGGATCCGCCTCCCCTGTTCGTCGCGCGCCGACCGGTACGGGCCAGGGTTGGGGTGGGAGCGGCCATCGTGCTCGTGCTGGTGGGGCTGGGCATCGCGGTGTTAGTGACTGCGTTCGGAGCTCACGGATCGAGCGAATCGATCACCCCGCCCACGGCATTGGCGACGAATGGTGCGACCGGGGGAGCCCGATCGAGCTCGAGCGGCGCCATCATCTATATCCACATTCTCGGTGCCGTTGCGCGGCCAGGGCTCTACCTCCTCACCGACGGGGACCGGGCTCTGGATGTCGTCGCCGCCGCCGGTGGGTTCACCGCGACCGCCGACCAGTCGGGCCTCAATCTCGCCCGCCTCCTCGTCGATGGCGAGCAAATCCTCGTGCCGGAGATCGGCGAAGTGCCCGCTGCCGGGGGCGCACCGGGCGCCCCAACGGCGGGTGGAAAGGTCAACATCAACACGGCTGACGAGACCGCTTTGGAGACCCTGCCCCGGGTGGGGCCAGCTATGGCGAAGCGCATCATCGACTGGCGCACCAAGAATGGGCGTTTCACCGCGGTAGAAGATCTGATGAGCGTCACCGGGGTGGGAGAGAAGACCTTCCACCAGCTCAAGGAGCTCGTGACGCTGTGAGCGTCGACATCCGACTTGCTGCCCCTGTCGTCGTTGCGTGGGTGACGGTCGGAGTCTTACTCTCGACGCCCGGGCTCTTGCCGGGTGCTTCCGTCGTCCTGTGGGCTGTTGCGGCGCTCTTCTTGATTGTTGCGATTGCTGTTCGCCGGGGTGGTCGCACCGTGCTTGCCGGCTTCGTGGTCGCACTCGTCGCGGCCGCACTCCTCGTGAGCGTCGCGGCGGCGCGGGCCCCGCACCGCCAGCCGGCGGAGATGCTCGAGGCAGCTCACGCCGGTCGCTTCGTCACGGCGACCGCACTGGTCACGCAGAGCGTTCACGAGACCGCTCACGAGACCGCACGGGCAGCGGGTGCACCTGCACGACAAGCGATCTTCTCCGCGACCCTCAACTCGGTCACGATGGGGGGCAGCACGACAGCGGTCGACGTGCCGGTGACCGTCTTTGCCGATCGGCCCGCCGTGACGATCGCCATCGGGGCGACAATGAGACTGGCGGGCACGTTGTCGGCGACTGATCCCGCGGATGCTGTCGCGTTCCGCGTCTTTGCTCACCACGGAGCACGGGTGGAATCCGCAGCACCGTGGTATCTCGACTGGGCAAACGGCCTCCGTAGCCGATTCCGGGATGCTGCGGGCGAACTTCCGGGAGACGGCGGCGACCTGCTCCCCGGGCTCGCCATCGGTGACACCAGTAGCGTCGGAGAATCGCTCGACGTCGCGATGAAGGCGACATCGCTCAGCCATCTCACCGCCGTGTCCGGCGCGAATTGCGCGGTCGTGATCGCCCTCGTCATGCTGGTCGGCGCAGCCCTCGGACTGCCACGAGCGTGGCGGATCGCCCTGTCGATCGTCGTGCTCCTCGGGTTCGTCGTGCTCGTGACTCCCGAGCCGAGCGTGCTCCGGGCGGCGGTGATGGCGGTGCTGGTGCTCGCCGCCATCGCCGGAGGTAGGCCGGTGCGCGGCGTCCCCGTCCTCGCACTGGCGAGTCTCGTGCTGCTCACGAACGATCCGTGGCTCTCGCACAGCTATGGTTTCATCCTGTCCGTGCTGGCCACCGGCGGCCTTCTCGTGCTTTCGGGTCCGCTCACTGGCGTCCTGTCCCGGTTGATGCCGCTCTGGCTCGCCGCCGTGCTCTCCATTCCGATCGCCGCACAGCTCGCCTGCCAGCCGGTGCTCATCCTGCTCAACCCAAGCATCCCCACCTACGGCGTCTTCGCGAATGTGCTCGCGGAGCCCGCGGCCCCGATCGCCACCGTGCTCGGACTCATCGCCTGTGTGATCCTGCCGATTCTGCCCGCTGTCGGGCAGGTCATCGCGGCCCTCGCGTGGCTGCCGGCCGCATGGATCGCTGCCGTGGCGACCTTCTTCGCCGGGCTCCCTGGCGCCGCCATCCCCTGGGCGCCTGGGGCGGTCGGCGTCACCTCGATTGCTGTCATCACCACGTTGCTTCTGACGGTGATCCTCGTGCAACGGGCTCGCAGCGTTCGGCGGTTTGCGTCGCTCGCGCTCGCTCTCACGCTGGTAACGGCGAGCGGAATCACGGCAGGCACAGTGCTTGGACAGCAACTCTCCCGACCGGGTGACTGGCAGATCGCGGTGTGCGCGGTTGGCCAGGGGGATGCGGTGCTTGTGCGGAGCCTCGGCCAGATCGCTCTAATCGACACGGGTCGCGACCCGAAACTTTTGCGCCTCTGTCTCGATGAGCTTGGCATCGGTCGCATTGACCTGCTCGTGCTCACGCACTGGGACATGGATCATGTCGGTGGCACCTCGGCGATCCTCGGGCGCGTCATCCGGGCGATGATCGGACCGACCGACGGCTCTCCGGCAGCTGCGATCGGCGGGGAGCTCGCCGATGGCGGGGCTGAGGTCAGCGAGGTGAGCCAGGGCGTCACCGGCCGGCTGGGCGAGCTCGGGTGGGAGGTGCTGTGGCCGCGGGCGCGGCTCGGATCGGTTGAACCTGGCAACGACGCGAGCGTCACGCTGCGATTCACCGGGGTCGGCGGGTGCGCTTTGGGGTGCCTGTCGTCGCTCTTCCTCGGCGACCTCGGCGAGCGACCGCAGGCGCTCATGATGGCCGCAAATCGCATCGGTCCGGTGGATGTCGTCAAGGTCGCGCACCACGGCTCGGCCGACCAGAACCCGAAGCTGTATGCGGCGTTGCGAGCGAGCGTCGGAGTAATCGGAGTGGGTCTCGACAACGGCTATGGGCATCCGACCGACAAGCTTCTCGGCTTCCTTGCTGATAACGGAACGCTTCCAACGCGAACTGATCTCGAGGGGATGGTGTTGCTGTCGCCGACGCCGGGCGGCGGCGTGGCCGTCTGGACGGAGCATCCGCTGCCCGCAGGCAAGGCGTTGTCGCACTAGGGGCGACTTGGGCCAGGGCGGGTCGCGTCAGTATGGCGTGATAGTACGGCGCAATACAGCGGCGCATTAAACTGGGCCGACAGCGATTCAGGATGAGGCAGTTCAGGGAGTCAAGTGGCAGGCAGGGCAGCACCGAAAGCCGCATCCAAGACGGCGAAAGTCGTCGTGTCAATCCCGCAACTCGGCTGGGATCGCGTGCGGCCGGCAAACGTCGTGCTTGTCTCCGGAACCGAGGACTTCCTGGCAGAGCGGGCCATCCGTATGCTGCGCGATATTCTCAAAGCCGAAGACCCGAGTCTCGAAATCAGCGACCTCGAGGCGGATACCTACGGTCCTGGCGAGCTCATCACCCTCGCCAGCCCGTCGCTGTTCGGTGAGCCACGAATGATCCGGGTAAGTGGCGTGGAAAAATGTTCGGACGCCTTCATCGCCGAAGCCCTGCGGTATCTCGAATCACCGGCCGATGATACTTACGTCGTGCTCCGCCATGCTGGGGGAGTGCGCGGCAAAAAGCTGCTCGACGCGATCCGAGGTGGACTCGGCAGCGGCATCGAGGTCGTTTGCACAGAGCTCAAGAAGGATTCCGAGAAGCTCGACTTTGCCTCGGCAGAATTTGCGATCGAAAATCGCCGCATTACGAGCGGCGCCCTTCGCGCCCTCACCGGGGCCTTCTCCGACGACCTCGCCGAGCTCGCCGCCGCCTGCCAGCAGCTGATGGCCGACGCGAGCGAGGAGATCACCGAGGTCACGGTCGAGAAGTATTACTCGGGGCGGGTCGAGACCAATGCCTTTCGAGTCGCGGATGTCGCGATCGCGGGCCGCCGGGGCGACGCCCTCATCCTGCTCAGGCACGCGCTCGCCTCCGGTGCGGACCCCGTTCCAATCGTGGCCGCCTTCGCCAGCAAGCTGCGCACGATGGCCAAGATCTCCGGTGCGCGCGGCGGATCCGGCCAGCTCGCCCAGCAGTTCGGGCTCGCGCCCTGGCAGGTGGATCGTGCCCGCCGTGACCTGCAGGGCTGGGACGATCGCGGCCTCGGTCGGTGCATCGAACTGCTTGCCGAGACGGATGCCGCCATCAAGGGTGCCGGACGCGATCCGGTCTTCGTGCTGGAGCGCCTGGTCGGCGTCATCAGCACACGGGGTACCGCCTAGCGAGTCTGGCCTCATCCGCCGCTGACTCCCGCGTATGTGGTGGGGGCAGAGCGTATCGGTGGGGGCAGAGCGTGTCGGCGGCCAGCCCCTGTTGTCATGCAAAAAGCCCGCCACCGCGAACGGTGACGGGCTTGCGACGGGTGACGCTTAGAGTGCGGCGACCTGCTTGGCGATGGCCGACTTGCGGTTCGCGGCCTGGTTCTTGTGGATGACGCCCTTGCTTGCAGCCTTGTCGAGTTTCTTCGACGCGAGCGCGAGAGCCGCGGTGGCCTTGGCCGAGTCTCCGGCGACAATGGCCTCGCGGGCCGAGCGCACAGCGGTTCGCACCTCGCTCTTGACGGCCTTGTTGCGGTCCTGAGACTTCTTGTTGGTGCCGATGCGCTTGATCTGCGACTTGATGTTTGCCAATGTCTAACTTTCTCTGTTGTCCGAACGGTTGAGGGCAGCCGCGAACCGGCTCCAGTGTTGAGGGATCCGGGCTGCGATTCGCGAAACCATTCGGATACCAAATGCCTCGCGCAAGCCAACCAGCAACGATACCAGTGCGTCAGCGATCCGGCAATGTGAGCCGGGAGCGTGTCGGGTACCGTCCGCCGAGGATTCCGAGCAGCACCCGCGCAGTGTCGACCGGTCGACGGAATCGAGCGGCAAGCCGCACACCGGGCTGGCGGACAAGCCTGAACTGGTGAGCGGCGCCGAGAAATGCGTTCTCCTGCATCCTGAACCGGTCGAACTGACCATTGAGTAGCCAGACCGGAATGGGCAGCCGGGAGAGTGCGCTCCTGGTGTCGAGGTCGTCGAGTTGCCGAAGGGTGTCGGCGAAGTGCTCGGAGGGGGCGACAGCTCCCGAAGATCCGGCTCGCACAAAGGTGGATGAGGCGGCGCTGCTTATCGCCGCGCCGCTGTCGGGCAGCAGGTGATGGGTGCTCATCGACGCGATGCGATAGCTATCCAGTATCCAGTTGAGGGCCTGAGTGCCGCAGCCGACCGCCACGACACCGCTCACGGTTTCGATGAGGGATCCGCACTCCACAGCGAGATGACCGCCGAGGCCCCGACCCACGATGAACACCGGTGCGATGCCGAACGACCGCGCGGCATGAGCCACCGTCACCAGCGATTCGCCGATGGAGAATGGTTCGTCGATGCGGGAACCATGGCCGGGAAGCTCGACGACGACGACGGGATGTCCGTGAGCCTCAAGGACGTCGCGCTGCGTCTCCCAGTCGGCAGCTGAGCCGCGGAGCCCGTGCACGAGAACGACAGAGGTTGGCACAAGTCGATGCTAACCGCTCGGCCTGTCGTAATAGCCTGACAGCATGCCATCTCTCTCCCCGCACATCGCGTCGGTGCCGCCGTCGGGCATTCGACGCATCTTCGAGATCGCCCTCGAGCTCGATGACGTGATCTCTCTCGCGGTGGGTGAGCCCGATCGGCCGGTTGCCGCGCACATCCTCGCAGCGGGTGCGCAAGCCTGGCGTGACGACCTGACGAACTACTCCGCCAACGGAGGCATCCCGCCGCTCCGGTCGGCCATCGTGCAGAAGCTTGGGCGGGAGAATGGCATCCACGTGGAGGCCGAGCGGGTCTGGGTCACCCTCGGGGCAACGCAGGGACTCTTCCAGGCGATGCGTCTGCTGCTCTCCACCGGCGACGAGGTGCTGGTGCCGGACCCCGGCTACACAACGTTCACGATGAACGCCCGTCTGCTCGAGGCGGTACCGGTGCCCTATTCGTTACGACCAGAGCACGGTTTTGCCCCCGACCTCGACGAACTCGAGCGGCTGGTCACGGATCGCACACGGGTCATCATCGTCAATTCACCGTCGAACCCGCTCGGTGTCGTGTTCGACGAGCATCAGTTGCGCGCACTGCTCGACTTCGCCCGGCGCCATGATCTCTGGGTGATCAGCGACGAGGTCTACGAGTACTTCACCTACGGCGCACCGCATGTGAGTATCTCGAGTCTCGACAGCGACGATCGCGTCTTCAGCGTCTTCTCCCTCTCGAAGACCTATGCCATGACCGGAGCGCGCATCGGCTACCTTGTAACGCCGCCCGGGCTTGCCGCGATCATGCGAACGGTGCAGGAGGCCTCGATCAGTTGCGTCGGCATGCCGGACCAGTACGCCGCTGTCGCTGCGATCACCGGCGACCACCAGCACGTGGCCGACTCGCGTGAGCACTATCGCGCCAACCTCGAGGCGGCCTGCGTGCTGCTCGAGAAGCGGGGCATCCGGTACCAGCGACCGGGTGGCGCGTTCTACCTGTGGGTGGATGTCGCCCATGCGAGTGGCGGGGATGTTGCGGCCTGGGCGGAACATTTCCTGCTGCATGATCGAGTGGCGGTAGCGCCCGGCAGCGCGTTCGGGCGATTGGGTGAGGGCTGGATCCGTGTTTCGCTCGCCGCCGACCGGTCGGAGCTGCTCGAGGGCCTTGGGCGACTCCCGGCGCCAACCTGATGAGCCGCGGGCAACCCCGGGCTTACCGCCGACCGGTTGCCGCAGCCGGTCGGCGCGTGTCATGGGAGAATTAGAAGTCCCCACCGCACTGATACGAAGGATTTGCGTGAGCCCCAGAGCATTGAAGGCCCTCGAGCCGGCTTCCACCGACCCCGCCTTCATCCGCAATTTCTGCATCATCGCCCACATCGACCACGGCAAGTCGACGCTGGCCGACCGGATGCTGCAGATCACCGGCGTCGTGAGCGATCGCGACATGCGGGCCCAGTACCTCGACCGCATGGACATCGAGCGCGAGCGCGGAATCACCATCAAGAGCCAGGCCGTGCGGATGCCGTGGGAGCTCGATGGGCAGACCTACGCCCTGAACATGATCGATACGCCCGGCCACGTGGACTTCACCTACGAGGTTTCTCGCTCGCTCGCCGCCTGCGAGGGCGCGATCCTGCTGGTGGATGCAGCCCAGGGCATCGAGGCCCAGACGCTTGCGAACCTGTATCTCGCCCTTGACAACGACCTGACAATCATTCCGGTACTCAACAAGATCGACCTGCCCGCTGCGGATCCCGAAAAGTACATTAAGGAGATCGTCGGCCTGCTTGGGTGCAAGCCGGAGGACATCCTGCTGGTGTCCGGCAAGACCGGGGTGGGCGTGCCGGAGCTGCTCGACCTCGCGACCCGCCTCATCCCGCCGCCGGTCGGAGACCCGAAGGCGCCCGCGCGCGCCATGATCTTCGACTCCGTGTACGACTCCTACCGCGGCGTCATTACCTACGTGCGCATGATCGACGGGTCGCTCAAGCCGCGCGAGAAGATCATGATGATGAGCACGAAGAGCGCCCACGAGGTGCTCGAGATCGGGGTAAGCGCTCCAGAGCCCACCCAGACGAAGGGCCTCGGAGTTGGCGAGGTTGGCTACCTGATCACCGGCGTGAAGGACGTGCGCCTCAGCAAAGTGGGCGATACGGTCACGACCTTTACGCGGCCGGCGACTGTAGCTCTCAAGGGCTATTCCGAGCCGATGCCGATGGTCTTCTCCGGGGTCTACCCGATCGACGGATCGGATTACCCGGTGCTGCGCGAAGCCTTGGACAAGCTCAAGCTGTCGGATGCCGCACTCGTCTACGAACCCGAGACCTCCGTGGCCCTCGGATTCGGGTTCCGCTGCGGATTCCTCGGCCTCCTGCACCTCGAGATCGTCACCGAGCGCCTCGAGCGCGAGTTCGGGCTCGACCTCATCGCCACCGCGCCGAGTGTGATCTACCAGGTGACCACCGACGACAAGAAGACCGTGACTGTCACCAACCCGAGCGAGTTTCCCGGCGGCAAGATCGCGTCGGTGAGCGAGCCGGTGGTGAAGGCATCCATCCTCACCCCCAAGGACTTCGTCGGCACCGTGATGGAACTGTGTCAGGGTCGGCGCGGCACCATGCAGGGTATGGAATACGTGGGTGAAGACCGCGTCGAACTGCATTACACGATGCCGCTCGGCGAAATCGTGTTCGACTTCTTCGACCAGTTGAAGAGCCGCACGGCCGGCTACGCGAGCCTTGATTACGAGCCGACCGGGGACCAGGATGCGGATCTGGTCAAGGTCGACATCCTGCTCCAAGGAGAGGCGGTGGATGCGTTCAGCGCCATCGTGCACCGCGACAAGGCATACGCCTATGGCGTTCTCATGACCGAGCGGCTCAAGAAGCTCATCCCGCGCCAGCAGTTCGAAGTGCCGATCCAGGCCGCAATCGGTGCCAGAATCATCGCCCGCGAGTCGATAAGTGCAATGCGCAAAGACGTGCTCGCCAAGTGCTACGGCGGTGACATCACCCGCAAGCGCAAACTCCTCGAGAAGCAGAAGGAGGGAAAGAAGCGCATGAAGATGGTGGGCCGCGTGGAGGTTCCGCAGGAGGCGTTTATCGCGGCGCTGAGTGGGGACACGGAGACCAAGAAAGAGAAGTAGGGCTCGTCTGCCGCCGATTTGGGACGCACTTTGGCCCCATCAAGCACTTTTGCCCCATCAGGCACTCTGGCCCCATCAGGCATGAGGCATCACCCCTGTATGACTTTGCATATCCGCTCGCCGCATGAGCAGCTGGCTACCCTCATTCCGCGATGCGTTCACGTTCGTTGTTCAGGACGCGGTGTCAATTCCTGCGGCATTCGAAGTGAATGTGACTGTCTATCTGGATGACAAAAAAGAGCGGGTTGTACTCGAAGCACCAGTGATTGATCCGCCGGTGGCGATGCTCGTATCGGGGGGAAGTGGTCTGCGTGTGGTGCGCGCGATCCAGACGAAAAGGCAGTTCAGATCGGGTTGGACTGCACCCCTGACGGACCGATGACGGCAATGCCATGTGGGCACAGGCTGGCGATTCTGTATTGGTCTCGCCGACGCGGAGAACAAAGTCAGGAAATGGTGCCCCGCCGACTACTAAGAATTGCTTCTCCGGTGATGCCCTTTGGGCGCCGTGGAATGTCGGTGGTCCCGGGCAGAATCAGTTGCATGAACAGCATTCCAGTGTTCGAAGAAACACCCGTCGAGGTCTCCTCGCCTGGCGTTTTCCGAGGCTCTGGAATTGCTGGAGGAATGCCCGAGCCCTGGGCTGAGCATGAGGCTCGGCGGGTAGGGGAATATACCGACCAGTTGCTCACCCGGTTGGAGGAAAACCGTCCCAAGGCTGCAGCGATCGAGGCGCAGCAGCTCACAATTCTGGATGCTTTACGCCGCCACTCCGAACAGTCAGAAGCCCTGCATCCCGACCAGGCCACCACCCACCGGTGGAGCGATTCAGCGGTCGCCCGCCGCACCCTGGTCACCGAGGTCGCGGCATCACTTCGGCTGCCGGAACGCACCACCGACCGGTTGATCGAAGAAGCCCGGATGTTGGTCCACCTCCTGCCGGGCACGTTCGCCGCCTTGCAGACGGGAGAGATCTCCCGCCGGCATGCGACAGTCCTGGTCGATCACGCCCGATCGCTGCCCGCTGAGGCGTTGCCCGCGTTCGAGACTGCAGCCCTGCCCTATGCCCGCACCCTTACTCCGACGAAGTTCGACCGCAAAGCCCGAATCCTGCGCGAACGGACTCACCCCGACAGCATCCACGCCCGCACCGTGCAAGCGACAGAGAACCGATGTGTGACCCTCGACTCGGCATGCGACACAATGGCTTACCTCGTCGCCTACTTGCCAGCCGAGTAAGGGATGGCGATCATCAACCGGCTCACCGACATCGCCGGCTCCGAACACGGCCCCCATGGCGACGGCAGCGAAGAGCCCCGCACCATCACCCAGTTGAAGGCGGACATTCTCGTCGGGCTGCTCACCGACGGGGTCGTCGACCACAGTTACGTCGATGACACGATGGTCGACGAGCGCGGAATGCTCGTCACCCAACTGTTCCGCAGGGGATACGGGCACGGCATTACCGCGAAGATCATGATCACCGTGCCCGTGCTCACCCTCCTCGGCCACGAAAACGAACCGGTCATGCTCGAAGGCTACGGACCCATCGACGTGGAGACCGCGAAACAACTCACCGCACACGCACCCTCGATGATCCGCCTGCTCACCGACCCGCACACCGGAATCGTGCTCGGAGTAGGCAAGTCCCGACAGATTCCGAAAGAACTCCGACGATGGCTGCAAGTCAGAGACGAAACCTGCCGGTTCGTCAGCTGCAACCAACCCGCAAGGGTGTGCGACCTCGACCACACGATCGACGTCCAATACGGCGGGCTGAGCGAAGAATCGAACCTCGCCGCACTCTGCCCCAAACACCACGACGGCAAACATCACACAAACTGGACCATGACCCAACACCCCGGCGGGAACATCACCTGGACCTCCCCATCCGGACGGGAATACACCACCCCACCTGCGATGCGACTCGCAGCAAGCTCCGTGGTCCACCTCTGACTCGGTGCCTCTGACTCGGTGCCCCTGACTTGGTACATCTGATTCTGCGGGGCGAGCGGTGTGCGGCGAGATCGTGTCGGGGGTTGGCTGGCATCCCTCGTAGGCGGCCGACACGGATACCAAGAACAACAAATGGAGTGCCCGCCCGAGGTCCTTTGTGAGTCGGCACAACGTTCGTGAGCGTACGACCGCGGCGCACTAGTGTCACAAACATGAGCGATTACCGTCCCCCCGTATCTGATCTCGCCTTCGTCCTCGAGCACGTGGTCGGATATCCCGCGGTCGCCGCACTCCCGGGCTACGAGCACGCCGATATCGACACTGTCGTCGGACTCCTCGAGGATTGCGGCGACTTCATGGTGAAGGTTGTCGCCCCCACGAACCAGCCAGGGGATGTTGAGGGAGCGCAGCGCGACCCCGACGGCACCGTGCGCACACCGGCGGCATTCAAGTCCGCCTATCGACAGTACGTCGATGCCGGCTGGGGCAGCGTGCCGTTCCCCGAGGAGTTCGACGGTGGTGGATTCCCGTGGTCGGTCGGTCTCGCCATCCAGGAGATGCTCGGCTCGTCCAACATGGCCTTCGCTCTGTGTCCGCTGCTTACCCAGGGCGCGATCGACGCCCTCCTTCACTACGGCGATGACGAGCAGAAGAAGACCTACCTGCCGAAGATGATCAGCGGTGAGTGGACCGGCACGATGAACCTCACCGAACCTCAGGCGGGTTCGGATGTCGGCGCCCTGACCACCCGTGCCGTCCCCAAGGGCGACGGAACCTACGCCATCAGCGGGCAGAAGATCTACATCACCTACGGTGACCACGACCTCTCCGAGCAGATCGTGCACCTCGTTCTCGCGCGAATTCCGGGAGCGCCCGCCGGCACCCGCGGCATCTCCTGCTTCATCGTGCCCAAGTTCCACCTGCACGAAGACGGCTCGCTCGGCGAGCACAACGGCGTCAGCTGCCTGTCGATCGAGCACAAGCTGGGAATCCACGGTGCCCCCACCTGTGTGCTCTCGTATGAAGACGCCACCGGCTACCTCATCGGCGAGGAGAACCTCGGCATGCGCATCATGTTTGTCATGATGAACAGCGCGCGGCTTTCCGTCGGCACTCAGGGTCTTTCGATCGGGGAGCGCGCCTATCAGGGCTCTCTCGCCTATGCCACGGAGCGCAAACAGGGCAGGGCGATCGGTGCCACCGTTGACTCGCCCATCATCGACTTCCCCGACGTTCGTCGCATGCTCATGACGCAGAAGGCTTATCTCTCTGCCCTCCGTCGTCTCGTGCTCTTCAACGCGGTCCAGATCGACCTCAGCACCCACAACACCGATGAGGCGGCACGAGTGCGGGCCGCCGAGATCGTGGGACTGCTCACCCCGATCAGCAAGTCGTTCGGCACCGACCTCGGGGTAGAGCTCACCTCCCTCGCCGTGCAGGTCTATGGCGGCATGGGCTACATCGAAGAGACGGGTGCGGCCCAGCACTTCCGCGATGTGCGAATCACGCCGATCTACGAGGGTACGAACGGCATCCAGGCCGCCGATCTCGTTGGCCGCAAGCTTGCCGTGCGCGGCGGCGCATCCTTCCTGGAGTTCATCACGATGATGCGCGAGATCGATACGGAGCTTGCCGAAGCAGGCGATGGCTTCGACAGTATTCGGGCACAGTTGCGCACCCAGCTCGACTCGCTCGAGGCAGCGACCGGATGGATGCTTCGCACCGGGCAGTCCGACCCGAATGCCGTGCTCGCCGGCTCGTCACCGTATCTGCGCATGTGGGGACTCACGGTGGGGGGCTGGCTGATGGCACGCTCTGCACTCGCGGGCGAGGCCACGGGTGATGCCGACCTTGCAGACACCCAGCTGGTGCTCGCGCGCTTTTACGCCGAGCAGCTCCTTCCCCAGTCCGCTGGCCTGTTCGGCGCTGCCACCGGGGGATCGCGTGATCTTTTCGCCCTCGACGCCGACCAACTGGCGGGATCGAGTCGGGTGCCGAGCCGCTCCCTTAGCTAGCTGGGAGCCCTCATCGAAGCGGAACGGCAGGCGCGGCGTCGGTAGAATTGATAGATGCCCGCGCCATTTGTCCCCCTGACCGGTCGTTCATAAATGTCCGCGAAGGTGCCCCTGTGGGAGCGACCGGTCACCTACGCGAACGTGGGTGGTACCCAGTCGTCCGACCTGCTTGCCACGCCTCCGGCGGGGTATCGTCCGTTCCGACAGCGCACCCGGATCGGCCACGGCGATGCACGGTGGGACTACGCCTGGAACGAGGTGATGTCGTGGGGCATCCAGCGCAACAGCGGATTCCGCATCGACGTCGCGGATGTCCCGGCCGCAGTCAGCGACCAGACCTACGTACCCGTCGCTTTCGACGAGGCTGGCGCTCCGATTGCCACGTCGCTCGCTACCGATGAGATCGTCTTCGGGCCGGACGGCGACCCCTTCATCGTGCCGGGGGATTCGGTCCTGCTCGGGATCCCGTTCGGACCATTCCACGTCACCGCCCCGGCGCGCGTCGTCTACGTCGTGGACGACCTGAATCGCAAGGGTTTCGCCTACGGAACCCTTCCGGGACATCCCGAGAGTGGCGAAGAATCGTTCATCGTCGAGCAAACGGAAGACGGCTCGGTTTGGCTGGAGATCAGCGCATTCTCACGCCCCGCGAATGCCCTCTGGTGGATCGTCTACCCGGTGCTCCGGATCTCCCAGCTCTATTACACGCGTCGGTATTTCGAGTCGCTCTCCGGTGTACTTCCGCACGCCTCCGGAGCCTGATGCCTGGCGCCCTTCCGCAGGCAGATCCCGCGCCTTCCGACGGTGCGCTGCCGTCATCCGTCGCTGTCGGTGCCGCCGAACGCAACTTTGGGGTCTACCTCCACGTGCCGTTCTGCCGGGTTCGCTGTGGATACTGCGACTTCAACACCTATACCTCAGACGAATTGCGCGGAGCGAAGCGCACGGATTTCGCCGGCCAGGCGATCGCGGAGGTTGCTTTTGCCCGCGAGGTGATGCGTAGCGCCGAGCTGCCGGACCGGCATGTATCCACGGTATTCTTCGGCGGCGGAACTCCCACGATGCTTCCCGTCAGCGATCTCGCGGCGATGCTCGCGGCGGTCGTCGAGACTTGGGGACTGGCGGACGGGGCCGAGATCACGACCGAGGCTAACCCCGACTCGGTGGATGCCGCCTACCTCCGTTCGCTCGCCAGCGCGGGTTTCACTCGCGTGTCGTTCGGCATGCAGTCGGCCGTGCCGCACGTGCTTGCGACTCTCGAGCGCACTCACGATCCCCAGCGCGTGCCGCTCGTGGTGCAGTGGGCTCGGGACGCCGGCCTCGGCGTGAGTCTCG
>JANYEI010000177.1 GCA_025363205.1 Frigoribacterium sp. | reverse complement strand
GCCTCGTGCGCAACAGGCCGAGGGTGTGCATCTCGTGTCCGAGGAAAATGTTCTCCGCGACAGAGAGGCCGTCGACGACATCCAGCTCCTGGTACATCGTGGCGATGCCCAGGTCGATTGCGGCAACCGGGTCGCTGATCGTGACCTCGGAGCCCTCCCAGAAGATCGTGCCCGAATCGGGGCGGTGCACTCCGGCGAGCGTCTTGATCAACGTGGACTTTCCGGCGCCATTCTGCCCGAGAACGCAATGCACCTCACCGGGCAGGATCTCGAGGTCGACGCCGTCGAGAGCGCGCACGCCGGCAAAACTTTTAGTCATCCCGCGCACCGCCAGCAGCGCTTTTTGGTCTCCTTTGATTATCTCGGCAACATAACAGAACCCGAGTGTTCTCCGCCAGAATATTCTGAGATGAGCAATAAATCATTGGTTTTTGAGAGACACCGTCCATCCCTCATACAAGAACATTATTCAAAAAAACGAGACACGGCGATAAACCTCTGTTATGTTGCGACAAACGTCAATGAGGACACCATGGATAACGCGGCTCCACACAGGCAAACGCCGCGCACCATTTCTTCCGCGTTGGCGAACAGTCCGCACACCACGCACACCGAGGAACACATGCTTGCGAAAACCATGGCCCGAAAAAGGATGCTCGTCCTGGCCGGCGCATCAGTCACTCTTGCCGGTCTTCTCGCCGGCTGCACAGCAGGGACAGCCGATACCAGCGGAGGAAACAACGACAGCAACACCGTCTCGGGCAACAAAGCCTCGGGCAAGTCGATCACCATCGGATTCTCCGGGCCTGCGGCCGATCACGGATGGCTCGGAGCCATCAACTCATCCGCGATCGCCGAAGCGAAGAAATACAAGGATGCCACTCTCAAAGTCGCGGAAGGAACCAACGACGCCAACCTGCAGATCAGTCAGGTTGAATCCTTCGTTAACGACAAAGTAGACGCGATCGTCTTATTGCCGACGGATGGTGCCGCCCTCACCCAGGTGGCGATCCAGGCGATGCAGGCGGGAATCCCGGTGATCAATGTCGATCGCGAGTTCTCGAGCACCTTCGCCGCTCGGGTCACCGTGCTTGGCGACAACTACGGCATGGGGGTGAGTGCAGGCACCTACATCTGCGGTGCGCTCAAGGGCAAGAAGAACGCGATCGTCTCAGAGATCGCGGGAATCGACTCGCTGCCGCTCACTCAGGACCGCAGCAAGGGCTTCACCGCCGCCCTCAACGACTGAGCCCTCAAGGTCAACAACCGCGTTGCGGCCGACTTCACCGTCCAGGGGGGAGAGGCTGCGGCGTCCCAGTTGCTCGCTGCTGCTCCGAAGATCGATGCCATCTGGAATCATGACGACGACCAGGGCGTCGGTGTGCTAGCGGCCATCTCCGCTGCCAACCGCAAGGAATCCATTATGGTCGGAGGCGCGGGTTCGGCGAACGTGATGAGGTCGATCAAGGCCGACGATTCGGTGCTCAAGGCCACGGTGATCTATCCGCATACCCAAGCGGCGGACGGCATCCGTCTCGCCCGCCTCGTCGTTCAAAACAAGGCACTCAGCGACCTGGTCGAGAACGAGGTTCCCCGCTTGGTGCGACTGAACGCACCGGTCGTGACGAAGGCAAACGTGGATAAGTACATAACTTCTGCGTTCGAGTCCTAACCGACAACCCGGGCGCCGGCCCGAAATGCGCCGGCGCCCTTCACCCCAGCGAAAGAGTGGCAATGCCAGAGTCTTCCCGTTCGCTTCGAGTGGCCATGATCGGTTACGGATTCATGGGTGCCGCGCACTCCCACGGCTGGCGCGTCGCGCCCCGCGTCTTCGATCTCGCGAGCAGCCCGGTCATGCAGGTCGTCGTCGGTCGCAACTCACCAGCGGTTGCTGCGGCTGCCGCAAAGTGGGGGTGGGCGGAGCACTCCTTGGATTGGCGCGAAGTGGTCGAACGCGACGATATCGACGTGGTCGACATCGTCACGCCCGGAAACTTGCATGCCGAAATTGCGGTCGCCGCACTCGCCGCCGGCAAGCACGTCCTGTGCGAAAAACCAATGGCCAACTCCGTCGATGAAGCCGTGGTGATGGCCGACGCGTCTCGGCGCGCAGCCGAGCGTGGCATCTTCTCAATGGTCGGATTCACCTATCGTCGGGTTCCAGCGATAGCGTTCGCCCGAGAACTTGTGCTCGAGGGCAAGATCGGCGAAGTGCGACAGATCCGCGCCGAGTATCTGCAGGACTGGCTCGTCGACCCCGAGGCGCCTCTCACCTGGCGGATGAAGGAGGAACTCGCCGGATCGGGTGCTCTCGGCGACATCGGTGCGCACGCAATAGATCTCGCCCAGTTCGTGACCGGGGATGCGATCGACGCCGTTTCAGGCGTCCTCAGGACCTTCGTCTCCGAGCGCCCGGTGCTCGAAGTTTCGCAGGGTCTGTCCGGGACGTCCTCGGCAGAGCGCGGAGCAGTGACCGTCGACGACCTCGCGCTGTTCACCGGACGATTTCGCTCGGGCGCTCTCGGGTCCTTCGAAGCGAGCCGCATGCGTACCGGTCGCAAGAACGCTCTTCGCCTCGAGATCTCCGGCTCTCTCGGCTCACTCTCTTTTGACCTCGAGCGGCAGAACTCGCTCCAGTTTTATGATGCGACGGCGCGGTCGACCACACACGGATTCACCGAGATCCTCGTGACCGAGCCCGGACATCCGTATCTCTCCGGTTGGTGGTCGGCCGGACACATGCTCGGCTACGACCACAGCTTCTCGAACCAGGTATTCGACTTCGTCTCGGCAATCGACGCTGGATTGCAACCGCGACCTTCGTTCGACGATGGCCTACAGGTGCAGCGCGTGCTCACTGCCGTCCACGAGAGCTCGAACACCGACAGCGCATGGATCAGCACGATTCCCGTGCCGGCTTTTGCCTGACCAATCAGCCCACCAAAAATCAACGCACTCGCAAGGAGATGCCAGATGACCCGACCGATAACACTCTTCACCGGCCAATGGGCGGATCTGCCGTTCGAGGAAGTTGCGAGACTCGCCTCGAGCTGGGGTTACGACGGACTCGAGATCGCCTGTTGGGGCGACCATTTGGACCCGTGGCGCTGGGACGATGAGGAGTATGTTGCGGGCAAGTTGGCGATCCTCGACAGGTACAACCTCAAGGTCTGGGCGATCTCGAACCATCTGAAGGGGCAGGCCGTCTGTGATGACCCGATCGACCAGCGGCACCGTGACATCCTTCCCGATGTCGTCTGGAGTGATGGCACACCGGAAGGGGTGCGACGGCGCGCCGCCGAGGAAATGAAACACACCACCCGACTAGCGGCGAAGCTCGGTGTGAAGACGGTGATCGGTTTCACCGGCTCGTCCATTTGGAAATACGTCGCGATGTTCCCCCCGGTTTCACAAGACGCGATCGATGCCGGCTACCAGGATTTCGCCGACCGGTGGAATCCCATCCTCGATGTCTTCGACGAGGTGGGAGTGCGATTCGCCCACGAGGTCCATCCGAGCGAAATCGCCTTCGACTACTGGACCACCGTGCGCACCCTCGAGGCCATCGGCCACCGCGCGGCATTCGGTCTCAACTGGGATCCGAGCCACTTTGTCTGGCAGGATCTCGACCCGGTCAGCTTCCTCTGGGACTTCAAAGACCGCATCTACCATGTGGACTGCAAAGACACGAAAAAGCGGATGTCGAACGGCCGCAATGGTCGGCTCGGTTCGCTTCTGGCCTGGGCCGATCCTCGCCGAGGCTGGGATTTCATTTCGACCGGTCGCGGGGATGTACCGTGGGAGAACAGCTTCCGCATGCTCAACACAATCGGCTACGGGGGCCCAATATCGATCGAGTGGGAGGACGCCGGAATGGACCGACTGCTCGGTGCACCCGAAGCGCTCGAATTCGTGAAAAGACTCAACTTCGACCAGCCGGACGCGGCGTTCGACGCGGCGTTCAGCGCCCGCTGAATGACGCGAGTTGATCCGCAGCGGAGCGAGCGCGGGAACAGCAACGACAACGTGCGGCGACACAACCTGTCGGTGGTGCTCGGTCTGGTGCACCACAAGCGGAGCCTCTCTCGAGCTCAGCTCACCCGCCAGACCGGACTCAACCGCTCGACCATCGCCGCCTTGGTCGCCGAGCTCGTCGAGCGCGAGCTTGTCGTCGAAACTGAGCCCGACCCGTCCAACAGCCGGGGACGACCGAGTCCGATCGTTCGGCCGAATCCGAGAGTCGTCGCAATCTCCATCAATCCCGAGATCGACGCGATCTCGATTGGTGTAGTCAGTCTCGGCGGGACGGTCATCAAGAAGATCCGATACGTCACGGAACATCCGCCGTCCGTCGGCGAGGCGGTGAATATCAGCGCGGCGGTGATCGAGGCGATGAGATCGGAACTCGACTCTCGCTATCGCACGGTCGGGATCGGAGTCGCCGTGCCCGGCCAGGTGAGAGCCTCGGACGGGCTGGTGCGCATGGCCCCCCACCTCGGCTGGCAGGACGAGCCGTTCGCGCGCCTCCTCGAAGAGGCGACAGGGTTTGACGTCGTCGCTGACAACGACGCGCACCTCGGCGCTATGGCCGAGAGCACTTTCGGCGCCGGACGGGGGCTCTCCGACCTGATCTACGTCAACGGCGGATCGTGCGGGATCGGCGGTGGGATTATCGCTGGCGGCGTGCCTCTCGGCGGGGTCAACGGGTATGCCGGCGAGATCGGGCACACTCTCGTCAACAGCGACGGTCTCGCTTGCCAGTGCGGGGCGATGGGATGCCTGGAGACCGAGGTGCGTCGCGAGCGCTTGACCTCACTCCTTCACCTCGACAACCTCGACCCGGACGAACTGGAATCCGCCCTGTTGGCCTCCTCCTCTCCCTCTGTGCTGGCCGAGGTGCATCGCCAGCTCGACTTTCTGGCGATCGCATTGCGCAACTCCATCAATATCCTCAACCCGCAGTTCGTTATCGTCGGTGGCTTTCTCGCCTCCATCTACGCCGCCGCACCCCATTATCTCGAGGCGCTGCTCGCCAAGCAGCCGCTACTCGCCTCCCGCGACGGCGTGCGCGTCACCCGTGCTGAACTCGGATCCGACCTTCTCATCATTGGAGCGGGCGAGCTCGCCTTCGAGGCGATCCTCGCCGACCCCGGTGCGTTCTCCTTCGCCCCAGTCTCGGTACCGGCGGTCGTGGAATAGCCCGGCCGCTTTGTCGTTAGGCTTGTTTGAGACCTCCGCAATCGATGGAAGTCATCCCCCCTCTTCGCCATTCCCGTGGCACTCCGCTGTTCCCGCCTGCCCAGGAAGTACTCCTCAGTGACCACGACCCTCCACCCCGGAGACTCGCTTTCCCGGCGCCAGCGCCTCGTCTACGTGCTCGTGCTCGGCGCGCTCACCGCACTCGGCCCGTTCACGATTGACCTCTATTTGCCGGCGTTCCCGGCGCTGCAGCACGATCTGGGGGTGACCCCGGCGATCATCCAGCTCACTCTCACCGCCACGACCATCGGGTTCGGTGTCGGCCAGCTGTTGGTCGGTCCGTGGAGTGACAAGGTGGGACGGCGTATCCCGCTCATCGTTGCGAGCTCCGTGCAT
>JANYEI010000163.1 GCA_025363205.1 Frigoribacterium sp. | reverse complement strand
TGCCCGTGTAGAGGAACCCGTCGTGTGATGCCCCGGCCCGAATCGCCGCCTGGTCATCGCGATAAAACCCGGTTCGCACGGGAACAGCGATAACGTCGACAATCTTCACGGTGTCATCCTCGCAGCCACCATTTAGCGCATGGGCGCTATTCACAGCATGACGTCCCCGCCGTTTGGACCGAGCGTTTGCCCGACATAATAGGTTCCCCCGGCTGAGGCGAGCAGAACCGCCGTCGGTGTCACCTCGTCGACGGTGCCAAAGCGGCCGATCGGTAGTTCCGCCAATTTCGCGCTGCGCCACTCCTCAGTCTCCCGTTCGAGCAACGGCGTCTCGATCGGGCCGGGCGCGATGGCGTTGACCAGCACACCACGATGCGAAACCTCCCGTGCGAGGGACTTCGTCAGCCCGATGATCCCCGCCTTGCTTGCGGAATAGTGCGAGACCGCCCCTCCCCCGATCTGACCGAGCTGGGATGCGATGTTGATGATCCGCCCATCGCCCCGCTCGAGCATCTGGTTGATAAGCGCGCGCGTGCACAGGAACGTTCCGCGGAGGTTGGTGTTGACCACCCTGTCCCAGTCATCCACCGCCATGTTCTCGAGCAGCGATTCGGTGAAGATGCCGGCGTTGTTGACGAGGATGTCGACCCGGCCGAACTCGGCGGTCGCCTGCTCGGCCATCGAGTTCACGCTCGACTCGTCGCTCACGTCGGTGCGCACGAAGAGCGCCGAAACTCCGCACTCGCGAACGCTCGAGAGCACATCGAATGCCTCCGACTCCTCGACCATATCGACGACGACGATGCTGGCCCCCTCGCGAGCGAATGCGACGGCGATCCCCCGCCCGATTCCGGAGGCCGCCCCGGTCACCACCGCGATGCGGCCGTCTAACTTGCCCATGGCTGCTCCCTGTTGTGCCGGTCGGTTTTCTGCCGGTCAGTTTTGGCGAGGCGGGTGGCACTGTCCTCCCAGACCCGCCCGATCTCGTCACCCGAGGCCAGGTCGAACCGGTGACGCATCAGCAGCATCGATGCCTCGTGCTGCGCCCGGTCGTCACTCGCCACGCAGTCCTCTGGCACGACGACGTAGAAATCGTTGAACATGGCGTCTCTCGCGGTCGACTCCACGCAGCCTTCGGTCGTGCATCCGCCAACGACGACGGTCTCGATGCCGTTGCTCCGAAGCAGCATCTGCAGGTTGGTTCCCCAGAATCCACTCGACCGGTACTTTCGCACCACCAGTTCGTCCTCGCCAGGCTCGAAGCCATCCGCGAAGCCATGGCCGGGGGTTCCCGGAATCGTGTAGCGCAACGGTGGCCCGTCGCGACGCGCCGACTCATGCATCCTGAGGTTGAAGTGGATCTGCGCCGGCGAGTCGCTCATCCGACCGGGAAGGGCGGTGTTTTGGATATGGATAACCAGGATGCCACTCCGTCGTGCCGCTGCGAGCAGTGTTCCGAGGAGCGGTCGCGCCGCGGCATACATCGACAGGTCGATGCCAAGGGTGCCGAACAATCCATCAGGTTCGATGAAATCGCGCTGCATGTCGATCAGCAGCAGCGCCGTGTGCGGCGGGTCCACGAGCTCGGCGAGCTCGGTGAAGACGTTTTTTCCTTCTACTTCGATCAATCCTTGTCCTCGTCGATCTTCGGGTGTAATGCAGCCTCCTCGGCGATGGTCGGATGTTGCACCGAGGTCGCGCGCGCCGTGAGGAGTTGCTCGTGCTGCTCACCGAGCGGGAGGTCGTCCTCGGCCACGAACGCGCCGACAGCAGCAATCTTCTCCGGTGACTTCGCACGGTAATAGAAGAAGAGAACGGCACCGGCGATGATCCAGACCAGAACGATTATCGGCACAAGGTTGTAGGGGAACTCCTGCCCGGGGGCGCTCACCGAATACAGCGGGTAGGCGAGTCCAAGGATGCCGAGGATCGGGAACACGATGTGCGTGAGTACTTTGCGCTCCGGCTTGCGCCAGAAGTAACGGATGAGAGCGATGTTGCTGAGGATGTAGACGAGCACGATGGCGATTGTGCCGATGGCGCCGGTGAATCCGTAGGCTCCCGTCGCTCCCGGCCCGAGCCAGGCACCGACGCCGAGGCCGATGACGAGGGTGAACACGGTCTGCGCGACGATCGCACGGTGCGGCGAGAACCAGCGGTTATGCACCTCTCCGAGCGAGGCCGGCAGGATACGATCGCGTCCCATCGAGAACATAACGCGGGTGGTCGTGGTGTGGATGGCAAGGAAGCAACTGAAGATGCCCGCGATCGCGGCGAGTTCGATCGGCTGCAACAGCCACGGCGTCACATGCTGCCCTAGCGTGACGAATGGATTTGGATCCTTGAGGAAGCCGGCCAGCTGGGCTGGTTCGTTGAGGCGGTAGCCCGCCGTGAGCGCGTACATCATCAGCACATAGAAAATTCCGACGGCGCCGAGCGCGCCGGTGACGGCGAGCGGAATGCTGCGCCGCGGGTTGCGTGTTTCTTCGCCGAGGGTTGCCGCGGCGTCAAAACCGATGAACGACAGCAGGCCGAACACCACCCCGAGACCGACACCGGTAAAGCCGGTGGGCGACGAAGATACCAGGAATACCGAGGCGGTGTTGCCCGGTCCGGCCGTTGCGATCGCGGCGATGCCGAGGATGAGGAATACGACGACCTCTATGACGAGCAGGGTCAGGTCGAGGTTGACCGACGCTTTGATGCTGCGAAGCGACAACCCCAACACGATCGCCATTGCCGCCAGGCTGAACAGCCACCACTGGATGTCTGCCCCGAAGGTGGCGAGAACGTAGTCGTGCACGAACGCACCGAACGCGGTGAAGAGGCCGGGGGCCAAAATGGCATACCCGATCCAGAACAACCAACCCGTGAAAAATCCTGCCGCAGGCCCAAGCCCCTTGGAGTTGAAGGTATAAAACGACCCGGCCGAGGGGAGCTTGCGGGAGAACTGCACAACCGTGTTTCCCACGAGAGCTGCCGCGACGAAGGCGATGAGGAATGACAGCGGCAGCGCGGCTCCGGCGGCGGCCGCAGCAGCCGGGGCGTTGAGCACAACCGCGAGCACCGGGGCCATCGCGGCTGCGGACAGGGCGATGGCATTGGGGATCGTGAGCACGCCGCTCTGCAGGCGATGGGTTTTCTTCTTCGGGGAGACTGCGTGCTGTGGACCGGTCATTCGTCGATACTCCTTCGGATCGGGTTTCGTGAAACCAAGACAAATCAGTTATATATCACGAGTATTTCAGGTTGCAACCTATTAAACAGTTTTAGTATTCTCAAAGCGTTTGCACTTCAGCTCTCTGAGATACCGGAGGCTGGCGGCGTCGGGCGATGTGAGAGAGTGGCACTCGATCGGATCGCCGACCGACGAAGGGAGCACCGCGTGGTTACCGAGAGAGCCAGTGACGTCGCCTACGGGCGGCTCCAGGACATGGTGCTCGACCTGCGGCTCGAACCCGGTGCCTTTGTGAATGAGCTGTCACTGGCGACGCAGCTCGGACTCGGACGCATGCCGGTGCGCGAAGCGCTCGCTCGACTGGCAAAGGACCGCTTCATCACAATCGTGCCGCGCCGCGGGATCATCGTCACGCCCCTCGCCCTCGACGATGTGCTCGACATGTTCGAGGCACGGGAAGCTATCGAGTGCGGCGTTGCGTTCATCGCGGCCTCTCGGGCCACGGAACAGGATCTACAGAACCTCAGATCGCTTATCGCTACGGTTGACGAGGCACGTTCCAGCTCAGATTTTGAACAATTCCTGCGAGACGACCACGCCGTTCACACCTTCCTCGTGCACATGATCCGAAATCCCCTGCTGCAGGATGCCGCCGATCGGCTCCTGCTCCATTCGCTCCGTTTCTGGCGCCTCTACTGGAAGCACCGCCCCGCCAAGCCGGAGGCGATGCTGTCGCACGCGGATCTGCTGGCCGCGCTGGAAAGCCACGACCCGGTCCGCGCGGAAAAAGCGATGCGGAATCATTTGCAGGCGTCGCGCCAACTAGTGCAGCTCCTGTTCTGAGCTGTGCCCGCAATCAACGCATCGCCGAGCGAGAAGAACAGTCATGAACTCGATCCCCAGTTGGCACGGCCGATTTTTCGAGGATTTCACAGTGGGCGACGTCTATCGGCACGCGCTCGGCCGCACGATCTCGCAGACCGACAACAGCTGGTTCACCCTGCTCACCCAGAACACCGCCCCGGTGCACGTCGACCACCACTATGCCGCCCAGACGGAGTATGGCCGGCCGCTGGTGAATTCGACCTTTACGCTCGCCCTGGTAACCGGGCAGTCGGTGAGCGACATCTCCCAGAACGTGTTTGCAAACCTCGGCTGGGATGACGTTCGGCTGCCCCATCCACTCTTCGAAGGCGACACGGTGTACTCGAGTTCGGAGGTACTCACGACACGGCCGTCCGGCACGCGTCCCACTGTCGGAATCGTCACGGTGAGAACCACCGGCTTCAACCAGGATGGAACACCGGTGATCACCTTCACCAGAACGGTTATGGTCTACCGAACCGGAATGGCACCGACTATTCCGACGGTCACCCTGACGCAGCCCTGACATCCCGCGTCAGTACACTGGAAGCGTGGGTTCTATCTCCTTCACCCACGCCAAAACTCCACCCTCCACCTGTGTGACCCGGGTGTAGCCCACTCGGCGCAGCTCGATGAGCATGTCGGCAGACCGGGGTCCCGCCTTGCAGTACAGCACGATGTCCCGATCCTTGGACAGGATTCGCAGCGCCTCACCAGAAAGGATGCTGCCCTGCGGCACGAGTCGAGCGCCGGGGAGACGCACGATTTCGTACTCTCCCGGTTCTCGCACGTCGATGAGGTCGAAGTCGCGCTCTCCCCGTTCTCGCTCGTCGAGCATCGCCGCGAGTTCGCACACCGAGATTCGATCTTCCGCCACTTCCTCTTCCGGTCCCGCTGATGTGCCGCAGAAAAGTTCGTAATCGATCAGTTCTGTGATGGTCGCTGCGGCATTGTCGGGCGACACCGCGATCTCTCGCCACGAGCCTTGCAGCGCGTTAAAGAGCGCCACCCGGCCAAGCAGCGTGCGTCCGACGCCGGTGATGAGCTTCACCGACTCGGCCACCATCATCGAGCCGATCACGCCGCACAGCATTCCGAAGACTCCCCCTTCACCGCAGGTCGGCACGGAGCCGGCGGGGGGCGCCTCGGGATACAGGTCGCGGTAGGTGGGGCCGTGCTTCGCCCAGAAGACACTGACCTGCCCGTCGAAGCGGTAAATCGAGCCCCAGACGCAGGGTTTGGCCAGGAGTGCTGCCGCGTCGCTGACCAGATAGCGGGTGGCGAAGTTATCAGAGCCGTCCACGATCAGGTCGTATTCGGCAAAAATGGCGAGTGCGTTGGTCGAGTCGAGCCGCACGGGATGGAGGCGCACGGACACCAGAGGATTCAACTCAGCCACGGCGGCGCTTGCCGATTCCAGCTTCGAAAAGCCGACATCGGCGACACCGTGGATGATCTGGCGTTGGAGGTTGCTGAGATCGACGATGTCGTCATCGATGATGCCAAGAGTGCCAACCCCGGCGGCGGCAAGATAGAGCAGCACCGGGGCGCCGAGACCGCCGGCACCCACCACGAGCACCCGGGCATTATTCAGCCGCCGCTGACCAATGATGCCGATTTCGGGAATGATGATGTGCCGGGAGTACCGCTCAAGCTCCGCTGTGGTGAGCTCTGTGCCGGCCTCGACCAGAGGCGCGATCACAGGTCGGGCCGCCCGGCCATGTCGGAGGATGCGAGGGCATGTTCCCGTTTGGGAATACGGCCGGCCTGGGAGGCGAGCCGGCCGGCAATGACGGCGTGCTTGAATGCCTCGCCCATGCGAACCGGATCCTGTGCGCGGGTCACGGCGGTGGCCAACAGCACGGCGTCGCAGCCGAGTTCCATCGCCAGGGCGGCGTCCGAAGCCGTACCGATTCCCGCGTCGAGCACGATGGGAACGCCCGCGCGCGCAACGATGAGTTCGATGTTGTGGGGATTGAGGATGCCGAGCCCCGTGCCGATCGGTGCGCCAAGGGGCATGACGGCGACCGCACCGAGATGCTCAAGCCGGAGGGCGAGCACCGGATCATCATTCGTGTACGCGAACACCTTAAAGCCGCGCGCGACGAGCTGCTCTGTCGCATCCACAAGTTCGACCGCGTCGGGCAGGAGGGTCTGCTCGTCAGCGATGACCTCGAGCTTGACCCAGTCGGTCTCGAGAGCCTCCCTGGCCAGTTCCGCGGTCATCACGGCTTCGCGTGCGGTAAAGCAGCCGGCGGTATTGGGTAACACCCGGATTTTGTGAGTGAGCAGTAGGGCGAAGAGGGATCCGGTGGCATTCACGCTGTGACGCCGCATTGCGACCGTGGTGAGCTCGGTTCCGGATGCCAGCAAAGCCGCCCCGAGACCGTCGAGGCTGGGGGCGCCTCCCGTGCCCATGATGAGGCGTGAGGTGAATGAAACGCCGTCGATCACAAAACGATCGTCGCCCGGGGCCGCAACGGTGTTCACCGCTAGCCTCCCTGCACTGCGGTGACAATTTCGATGTCGTCACCCGCCGCGATCAGGGTGGACGACCACCGGCTTCTCGGCACCACTGCCGCGTTGTGCGCAACGGCAACGCCCAGGCGCGTGCCGTCCGTCGCGTGGCCATCGGAGGCGATCGAACGTCCGGTCAACTCCGATACCAGGTCGGCGACCGACGCCCCCGATGTCAGGGAGCGTTCGGCACCGTTTACCGTGATCTCGGGGAGTGGCAATTCGGTCACGGGTGGACTCCTTCGGCTGTAACTGCGAATTCTGGGGATGGGGTGGAAAAGCGGTCTGGGCGAAAACGGATCCACCGATCATCGGTGACTCCTTCGATCAGGCGGAGACAATACTGTGCGGCGATCGGGGTGAGCAGCACGCCGTGACGGAAGAATCCGGTGGCGATGATGAGCCCGGGGATGTCGGGGCCATCCTGGCCCGTGGCGCCGGCAACCCGCCCCAACAACGGCGCGTTGTCCGGAGTGCCCGGGCGGGCACGGGCGGTCACCTCGAGCAGTTCGAGCTCGGCGACCGCCGGCACCAGCACCTGGGCATCACGCAACAGCTGGTACACGCCCCCGGCCGAAACTGCGGCCGAACCGTCTTCACGCTGGGTGGCACCGATCACCACCGTCCCGTCGGAGCGGGGAACAAGGTATACCGGCACTCCTCGGACGAGGCCACGGACGGTGGCGGTGAGCAGCGGCCGGAGATGCTCGGGAACGCGCAGACGCAGAATGTCGCCGTAAACCGGCCGCAGCGGGAGGGACAGCGTGGCCGGCAACCCGTCAAGCAATGCGGCCCCAAGCCCATTGGCCACGATCACCTCGCCCGCCATCACCGCCGAGCCATCGTCGAGAGTGACACCCGTGACGCGAGAGGACGGATCCGCTCGGTGCTCAAGCAGCAATCCGACCGCGTTTTGCCTGATGACAGGCTCCTCGGACCATCCGTGTTCACGAGCGCGCGCAGCAATTGCACACTGCAGCCGTTTGGCCAGTTTCCGGGGGTCGACCTGATGATCGCGCTCGATGAGGAATGCGCTGGACAGCTGCGGGCTGAGGATCGGCTCGAGTGCGCGCGCCTCGCGGACAGTCAACGGCTGCACCGAAAGGCCATTGGCCAATTGCACTTGGCGCAGGTCGGCGAGCGACTGCCGGTCGGCGCCATCCGCACCGACGCTCACGGTCCTGGTCGTTTGGTAACCGGTCGCGTCGACATCCGTTCCCAGGGATTCCACGAACGCGGGGTACAGCAAGGCAGAGGCGAGCATCAACTCCAGCAGATGCTCCTCCTGATAGTGCAGTTCACTCACCGGAGCAAGCATTCCGGCTGCGGCATAGGTTGCCCCTGCGGCGGGCATTGGGTCGATCACAGCGACGGTTCGACCCGATTGGGCGACGGTCCAGGCGATCCCAAGCCCCACGATCCCGCCGCCGATTACCGCAACATCCACTCCGCGGTCAGCCATGATCCAGCCAGAGGAAGTGTGCTGTTGCTGGTGATTCACGCCTGCGGAAATGGCCTTTAGAGTTGGCTGAATGGACCAGATGACTGCCCGGCTTTACCTCTGCACCGATGCCAGGAAAAAACGTGGTGATTTCGCGGAATTTCTCGACGCGGCGTTCGCGGGCGGCGTCGACATCATCCAGCTTCGAGACAAGACCATCGAAGCCGCAGAGGAGCTGGAACTTTTCGAGATTCTTCGAGCGGTCGCGGAGCGCCACGGTCGGCTCTGGGCCGCCAACGATCGGGCCGACATCGCCCTGCTTGCGGCGGCTCCGGTCTTGCACATCGGTCAAAAAGACCTGCCGCTCCCGGCCGCTCGACGGATCGTCGGCACCACGTCGCGGATCGGACTCTCCACTCACTCGAGGGAGCAGATCGATGCCGCAGCGGTAATCGACGGGCTTGACTACTTCTGCGTCGGTCCGGTCTGGGCCACACCCACCAAGCCGGGCCGTGCGGCGGTGGGAATCGAGCTGGTGCGTTACGCGGCCGAGCGAATCAGCGCGATGCGGATCCTCCGGCCGTGGTTCGCTATCGGGGGTGTCGACCAGGGCACCATCGAGCAGGTGGTCGAAGCCGGAGCGAGTCGCGTTGTCGTCGTTCGAGCGATAACCGAAGCGGATGATCCGACCGATGCCGCCCAGCGTCTTCTCGCCTGCCTGCCCCCGCACTAATTGCAGACGGGCGCCCAGTGGCGCCGCAGTGATCTCAGGTCCCGACATAGCTGGCCCCTGCGAACAGCCGAGGGGCGTCGAAAAACTCAAGCTCGAACCGCGACGAGGTCGAAAATACCACTCGCATGGCCGCCCGCTCCTCGGCGCTGGCGTTGCCTGCCGCCTCATTGGTGAGGTCGATGGCCTTTCTGGTGGTGGCGGCGAAGCCCTCATCGACATACGTCTCGAGCCAAGCGGCATAGGGATGGGGAGCACCGTCGGCTCGTGCCAGGAAGTCAGCGTGAAGCGTGTCACCCACCGCCGAATAGAGCCAAAAACAGGGCAGGATCGCCGCAAGGAGAACGGCATAGTTTCCTTGCTCGCTCACCGTGAGGAGGTGATCAAGATACTGCTCGGTGGCCGGGCTTGAAAGCGTCGGCGCAGTGTGATGTCGCAGCCAGTTTCGGTGCAGCTCCGACTCGACCTCAGCGCACTGTAATGCCGACTGCGCCAGGAATACTCGTGCGCTTTCATCCGGAGCGAGCGCACTTGCCCGCTCAAGTGCGCGGGAGAAGCCGCTGAGGTACAGCGCGTCCTGAGCCAGATAGAACGAAAATTCCTCTTCGGCCAGAGCACCGCTGCCGAGCGCACTGACGAACGGCAGTTCGAAGATCGCCAACCGAATCACTTCGATATCGCGCCACAGCAGAGCGGAGAAGCCCCGGCTGGGTGTAGTGGCGTCGGCGAACATCCGATGAAAGTGATGGATCGGGCCATTACCCATTCCGACCTCCAAGTCATCGGCATGAGCGAGCGCATCCTGCAGCCAATCCTTGACCTCGGCAAGAGATTCGACCCAGTCGCCGGTGCGCGCCTGTACCGTGGCCATCGCCGAGGAGAGCGAGCAGCCCGTGCCATGGGTATTGCTCGTCACTATGCGCGGTGAGAAAAACTCGACCACGGCATTCGGCAGCAAGCCCTGGGTGTTAATCAGAGCGTCGGGGCAGTCTGCCTCGGCCAGATGGCCTCCCTTGACCAGCACGGTGACACCGGTCGAGGACGACAACCGCTTACCCTGTTCGATGGCCTCTGCCCAGTTGCGCGCAAGCGGTTCCGCCAGCAGCACGGCCAATTCGGGCAGGTTGGGCGTGACCAGATCCACGAGGGGAACCAGGTCACGCAGCGCCTCCTCCGCCGAGGGATCAAGGAGTCGATCTCCGCTGGTCGCCACCATCACCGGGTCGAGCACGATGAGCGGCGGTCGGCAGGCTTCGAGCCAGGAACGCACCTCGCGGATCACGTCGATATTCGCGAGCATCCCGATCTTGACGGCGTCGATGATTACGTCGTCGCTCACCGCATCCAGTTGCTCTCTTAGGAACGCCACCGGTGGCGTGTGCACAGATCGGACCCCGCGCGTATTCTGCGCAACAAGGGCAGTGACCACCGCCATGCCGTAGCCGCCGTTGGCCGCGATGCTCTTCAAATCAGCGTGGATGCCCGCACCCCCGGTCGGGTCGGTCCCGGCAATACTCAGGATTCGCGGGGTGGTGCGTAAGACGGGGTGTGAACCGTATCTGTTCAATTTCGACATCCCTCCGCTAGTGCTAACTAGACAGGTTCAACGGGTATTTTTCTCAGCTCACGCATGTTGCGAAGCACCCCGTGTCACAAAAAAGCTTAGCTTGGTGCAGTCGTCAATTGCCTGTCTGCGCCAGAAGGGTGAGACCAGCCGGGATCGCGGCCACGACGATCCCGATCACGATCAGAACAGAGTCGGCAACCGTCCACGGAGCCGGCTCAGCCCAGGAGCGGCCAATGCCAGAGGCGCGGGGCAACGAGAAGCCTCTCGATTCCATTGCCACCGCCATCCGTCCCGCTTGGCGAAGCGACTGCAGGAGGAGTCCGAAGGTGAGGTCGGTGGCGGTGCGGATGCGGGCAATCGGAGAACGGCCACCCGCCAATCCCCGAATCCGCCGCGTTCTGGCCAACTGGTGCCACTGATCGCCGAGCGTCTCGAATCGTTGCATCGCTGCGACCGCCGCAACGACCGGTCGGGGGGGAAAGTGGAGCCTCTGCGCAAGATGGTCGCCGAGGGCGAACGGATCCGTCATCCCGGCCAGGAGGATGCCAGGCAGCACAAAGAAAGCGACCCGTAGACCGGCGGATACGCCCACCGTCCCATCGTGGCCGGGGCTGAGCAACCCGCCAGAGAAGCCAACCGAAAACACCGCGAGTAGCCCAGGCAGCAATCGCAGAGAGGGTCGCACCCAACCAAACACAATCGGCGCGAGCAGCGCCTCAACCAGAAGAGCCACCGCACCGACGCGAACGTCTGTGATGAGCAGAGCTCCGAGCGCGAGCAGAATCGACGATCCGAGCAGCGACACCGGGCCACACCGTGCCGCGAGCCCGCTTCGCCACCGTCCGCGCGGGCGCGCTACCGTGGCGGAGAGTGGCGTGGCGGACACCGGCGGTGGGGTTTCTATGATCGACGGCGCCACCTTTGCGTCCTCGATGACCCGACCGCGCTCAAGGCGTATCACTCGATCAGCAAGCTGAATGAGGTGCGGATCGTGAGTGGCCATGATAACGGCCAGCCCGGCATCCCTTGACGCGGTGATCACTCCGGCCACAGCGGCCCAGGTGAGGCGATCCTGACCGACCGTCGGCTCGTCCAACACCAGCACGCTCGGACCGTGGGCTATCGCGCCCACGAGAGCGAGACGCCTGAGTTCCCCGCCCGAGAGCAGATGCGGATCGCTCTGGCGAAGGTCAGCCAGTCCAAGAGCGGTGAGCAAACCGCTGACTCGCGCGGTCGCGATCTGCTCGTCACGATCGAGGATTCGACCGGTGCTCATTGCGTCATCCCACACCGTCCGGGCGACAATAGCGAGTTCTGCTTGCTGGGGAACCCACCCCATGCGAGAGGCAAGATCCCGGGAACTCCAGCGGCACAATTGAGCCGGGATATCCGCGCCGACGACCCCACCAGCGTGCACTGTGCCGGCCGATGGAGCGCTGAGACCGGCGAGCAGCGCCGCGAGCGTGGACTTGCCGGCACCACTTGCCCCCACGACTGCCACTAGTTCGCCCGCTCGGGCAATCGCGTCGATCTGCGATAGCACAGGCTGCGACAGCACGGACGATGCTGGAGGTGCGGGGGTGGTCAAACCGATACGCGGCGCACGATTCACGGTCACCATTTCGGCAACTACGGCCGGCGTTCCGTGCCCACCGACCCCATCAAACGGAATGACCAGGTCAGAACTCAACCGGAGTGGCACCGGAGGAGGAGCCCCGGGAATCCAGACCCCCAGGGAGGCCAGGGTCTCGGAATGAGCAACCAGCGTCTCTGTTACCGGTCCATCGGCGGCCACCCCGCCAGCTGCAGTCAAGACGACAACTCGATCGATTTTGTCGAGCCAACTGTCGAAATGATGCTCCACGACGATCATCGTTGCGCCGGTGTCGGCGGCCACTGCGCAGATCGCGTTGCGCACAATCGCAGCAGCGGCCGGATCAAGCATCGCGGTCGGTTCGTCGAGCAGGATCAGCCGAGGCCCGAGTGCGAGTACACCGGCGAGTGCCAGGCGCTGGGACTCGCCACCGGATACCGCACCAACCGGATGCTCACACCCGTGCGGGAATCCGACCGCATCCAGCGATTCCTGCACTCGTCGCCAGATTTCTTCGCGCGCCAGCCCCAGGTTCTCCGGGCCGAAAGCAACCTCGCGACCGACCCGGCCGGCGACCATGGCGTCAGCGGGGTCTTGGACGAGAAGGCCAGCAAATGAACCTCCCTCGTGCGGATCTTTGCCATCGACGGAAATAGATCCGCCCAACTGCCCTGACTCGACCGTCGTCAGAACACCGGCGATCGCTCGCAACAGGGTTGACTTGCCTGAGCCGCTGGGACCGGTGAGCAATATCCGCTCCCCCGGTTCAGCGTGCAGGGTGATTCCGGAGAGCACCAGGGCGTTCTGCCCAAAAGGTCGCCACGTCAATTCCCGAATGTCGAGCCGAGCGCCGCCACTGCCGGGTGCGCGTCGTGGGGTGTCGACCTCGTCAGCGGGATCGGCGTGACTCACGCATCTCCTGGCCGACTGGGAACGCATTGAGCGCGCCGGTTCGAGCGAGCGCACGCACGAGCGCCCATCCGCCGACACCTGCGATGAGTCCGCCAGAAACGATTCCGCACCCGAGATACACCAGTCTCCAGGCCACGGAGTAGCCGGGCACATAGGCCCACCATTCGTAACAGGTGATTTCGAGGGCCGCGGAAAGCATGCCGCCAAGCACTGCTATCGCCAGGCCGAAACGCTTCCATCGAAACAGGGCGAGAACGAGTTCGACTCCCAGCCCCTGCAACAGCCCCGATAAGAGCACACCGGCTCCCCAGCCGTTACCCAGAATTAGCTCGATGTTGGCCGCGACCAGCTCCGTAAAGAGTGCTGCGCCAGGTCGTCGCACTATTAACCCACCAACGATCGCGGGTACCAACCAGACGCCCAAGGCAAGTTCACCGGCGGGCGGGAAACCGACGAAAACCGCCGCTACGGCCGGATACACGAAAGTATCGAAGCTCCAAAAGGCAACTCCGAACGCCACCGCGAGCATCGCAGCCGTGATCAGGTCCACCCCACGCCACGACCTGAGACGCCCGGAGGCGAGGAGCGTGTTCCGCGTCGTGGCGACTGGTGTGGTGCTGGATTTTGGTGTTTCTCGAGTAGTCAAATGCAACTTCTTTCCCGTGGAGTTTCGATCGATTCCGCGGGGAGGAGCCCCGGCCGAACCCGCCCAAACTTCTGGACGTGTGCAGCCCGGGGGACCCTGAGATTCCCGACTCCCTTCGCCGGTACTAACCGGTGCAGGTTCGAGGGTCTGCGGCGTACCGCACTCTCAGCGCAGTAAAGCGCTCCCCTGTCGTTCTTTGATGAGAGTACACGGTGACAGATAAGCGGCGGGCCAACACGTCCACTTAATTGTCAGCAGTCTCCTGCTTTCCAACCCGCAGCGAACCCGTTCTGGCTCACCGTCGTTGTTACGGTGAAAGAGCCTGTTCCCCCACCCGACAATCTGAAAGAAGATCGCTCATGTCCTTCCGTCGTACAAGTGCCATGCTCGCTGCCTCCGCTGCTGTGTTGGCTGCCCTGGCTTTCACCCCGGCGACCGCGCTCGCTGCCGGCCCTCCGGCAGCCGCCACCGCGTTTAAGAGCGCCGTTGTCACCCCCTCGGGTGGATCCGTGACTGGCTTCGGAATCACCGCGACCTTCGCCCCGGGCGCCGTCGCCCGTGATCGGCTTATTGTGCTGGGCAACTGGCCCAACGGGCTCGACGTCACCCCACCCACGGGGACAGCGGTGAAGACATTCGGCCTCCAAGAATGCAACACCGACTACACCGGCTGCACCAGCGTGTTCGGCAATTACGCCAACAGCCCGGCTGGCACCGAGAAAATCCGGGGCCAGGTCGTGGCCTACAGCGGTTTTCAACCGCTGGGAATCACCCCGAACAATGAAGGCAACACCACCTTCGGCACCGCCAAGAATAAGTTGGTGACAATCACCACCAACACTGCCGCCGACACTGTGTACGTCTACAACGCCAACAACAGCACCGCCGCGGCTGCCTACCCCAAGTTGTTGCCGAGCAGCAGCAACGGAACCACGCTCACCTTCCAGACCTTCCAGCCCATCGTGTGGACTCTCACCGCCCCCACCAGCTAACGGGCGTATCTCGCTCGTTGCGAAAATGTTTGGCGCGTCGTGGGTCAACGCTGGATGCTCACTAGGCGGGGCATGCGCGCGACAGCACAACGATCCGCCGCCACCTCTGCAGGGAGGTCTTCTCACCGCGCACCAGGCACGTACGCTGATTGTGAGAATGACCGCTCTTCCCGAGCCGACAAACGAACAGAGCCGTCAAACGAACAGAGCCGTCAAACGAAAAAAGCCCCGGGAAACCGGGGCATTTTTTTGCTGGGGTACCTGGACTCGAACCAAGAACAAAAGAATCAGAATCTTCCGTGTTGCCAATTACACCATACCCCACCACGCCCAGGACGAACCCGAGCCGACTCGTTACTCTAACCTACGGGCCGGGAGTCGCCCAAATGCAGCGGCGGACATGCGGCCCGGCATGACAGACTTTCGGGGATCTCCCTGTTATGAATCGAGCCAGCCACGCCTCCCATCCTGACCTTCCTCACGGCCTGGCGATTCGATCCAGTCTCGGTGAGCTTCATTCTCTTGACCGGTGGCTTTTATGCGGCCGGTGTCTTGTCACTGCGCCGACAGCAGGTGGCCTGGCCCCGCAACCGCACCGTCTGGTTCTTTACGCTCGGGCTGGGATCGTTCGCCGTCGTGAACCTCGGATTCCTCGGTGTCTGGAGCACAGACCTGCGCTGGGCGTTCACGACCCGCATCGCGCTCATGCTCTTCGCCGTACCCGGTCTGCTAAGCCTCGGCAGGCCGATCGCGCTGGCGAGGCTCGTGCTCGTCGGCTCCTCACTGAAGACGGTGGATGCCATTCTCCGGTCCTGGCCCGTGCGGCTGGCCGGCAACGCGGTCTTCGCGCCGCTTTTTGCCCTCGTCGCGTTCTCGGTATTTCTCACGCCGATCGCCGGAAGCCTGCGCGAGAGCCCGGTTGCGGCGGGTGTTCTCACCGTCGCGGTGCCCCTGATGGGTCTGCTGATGGTGCTGCCGATCGTCGAGAACACCACCCAGCACACGAGCTTTTTCATCACCGTTGAGTTTTTGCTCGTCTTCGTGGAACTCGTGGTCGACGCCATCCCCGGCATTGTGCTGCGGTTGAATAATCACATCCTCGACGGGCTTGCTCAGGCTTCGGGTTCGCTTCCGGCCTGGTTTCCCTCGGCCTATCACGACCAGCATCTCTCCGGTGATTTCCTCTGGTTCATCGCCGAGGTCGCGGACGTACCGATCCTGATCATCATGTTCGTGCGTTGGTCACGCATTGACCGGTCAGAAGCCAAGGCGCTTGACGCGATGACCGATGACGAGATGGACGCACTGAACCGGGAACACCTGCGCGGACCGCGGGACTAGGCACGGTCTAAGTACGAACCCTGGCGAGCGACTAATCGACCGGCAGCGCTGAGCGGCCAGTCAGCAGCCGGGGATGCCGATCAGATCGCGATTGATCGCGGCTGCGGTGCGCGCGCCAGCGCCGGCAGCCACGATGAGTTGCTGCGGACCCGGCGCGGTGGAGTCCCCCGCGGCGTAGACGCCAGCGACGCTGGTTCGGCCGTCGGCATCCGTGGTGAGCAGTCCCCAGCCGTCCGTTGCGAGGCCGAGCGCAGAGATGTAGCCCAGGGAGGCATCCCAGTGCGGACGGACAAAGCCGCCCTCCACCGCAATAGAGGTTCCATCCGCCAGCCGCACCGCGGAGACGACGCCGCGCTCACCGACAACGTCGTCGATGACGCCACGTTCGACACGCACCCCACGCCCAGCCAATAGAGCCTCCTGGGCATCCGTGATGCGCCCGAGATTATTCGTGAACACCGTGAGATTACGGCTCCACTGGGCAATCAACAGCGCTCGCGCGGCGAGATCGCTCGTCTCGCCGATGAGCGCAAGGGGCTGGTCGCTGTACTCGTAGCCATCACATTCGGCACAGCTGAACAATCCGAGGCCGTAGAACGAACGGATGCTCGGCAGCGCCGGCAGCGTCTCTTTCAGTCCGGTCGCCACGAGTATCGCCGACGCCGTGACCGACCTGCTCGGGGAGCCGTTGATCCCCTTCGCCTCGACCGCGAATGTGCCAGTTGCCCGAGCAACGGAAAGGACCGTCGCTTTTTGCACCTCGACCTCCGGATACCGCTCGAGTTCCTCGCGCGCGAGCCGACGGAGCTCGTGCGGTGCGATACCGTCGCGCGTGATGAAGCCCCAGGAGATCAGCGTCGCTGCGTTACGAGGCCGGTTCGCATCGAGCAGCAGCACCCGGCGACGGGCGCGCGCAAGGTTCAGCGCCGCGCTCAGCCCGGCGGGCCCGGCACCGACGATGGCAACGTCGTAGTGTTCCATCGGCTAAAGGGCGGCCGAAAGCCGGGTGAGTCGCGCGAGCGTTGACTCCTTGCCGAGCAACTGCATCGACTCGAACAGTGGCGGGCTGATTCGCTTGCCCGAGAGGGCCGTGCGCAGAGGACCGAAAGCGATGCGGGGCTTGAGTCCGCCGCCCTCGATGAGCTCGGCACGCAGCACCCGTTCAATCTCGGCGTGGGACCAGTCAGTGACCTGCTCGAGCGCGCCGACGGCGGCATCGAGAATCTCGGCTGAGCCCGCCGGAGGGGTGGCATCCGCGTCGACCTCGATCGCGTCATCCGCCGCGAAAAAGAATCCGAGCAGGGCCGGAGCCTCGCCGAGCAGCTGCATGCGTTCCTGAACGAGCGGGCCGGCCTCGCGCAGGATGGCCTGCTCGGTGCCGGTCGGAGGATCGGAGACGAGCCCGGCCAGGTAAGGAAGCAGTCTCTCCACAAAAACATCCGGGGCCAGCAGACGGATGTGGTCGCCGTTGATTGACTCGGCCTTCTTCACATCGAAGCGGGCCGGGTTGGGGTTCACGTCGACGATGTCGAAGGCGGCGACCATCTCATCCATGGTGAACACGTCGCGGTCGTGACTGAGCGACCAGCCAAGCAGCGAGAGGTAATTGAGCAGACCCTCGGGGATGAACCCGCGCTCGCGATGGTGGAAAAGATTGGACTCTGGGTCGCGCTTGGAGAGCTTCTTATTGCCCTCCCCCATCACGTACGGCATGTGGCCGAAGCGCGGGATGGCGGTGGCCACTCCGATCTCGATGAGGGCGTGATAGAGCGCGATCTGCCGCGGGGTGGACGACAGCAGGTCCTCGCCGCGCAGCACGTGCGTGATTCCCATGAGCGCGTCATCCACCGGGTTCACGAAGGTATAAAGCGGGGCACCGTTAGGGCGCACGACCACGAAGTCCACGAAGGATCCGGCCGGGAAGGTGATCTCCCCGCGCACGAGGTCGTCGAACGACAGATCGGTGTCTGGCACGCGCAGCCGCAGGGCGGGGCTGCGCCCCTCGGCGCGATAGGCGGCCTTCGCCTCCTCGCTGAGATCGCGTTCGAAATTGTCGTAGCCCTGCTTCGGATCACGCCCGTTGTGGATGTTGCGGGCCTCGATCTCCTCCGCCGTGGCGTAGCTCTCATAGAGGTGACCGCTCTCCCGAAGCTGCTCGATCACCGCAGCGTAGATCTCGCCGCGCTGGGACTGCCGGTAGGGCTCGTGCGGGCCACCGACACCCACACCCTCGTCCCAGTCGATGTTCAACCAGCTGAGCGCGTCGAGCAACTGCAGATAGCTCTCCTCGCTGTCACGAGCGGCATCGGTGTCTTCGATTCGAAAGATCATCCGGCCTCCGGTGTGCCGGGCGTAGGCCCAGTTGAACAGGGCGGTGCGGATGAGTCCGACGTGCGGGGTTCCGGTCGGCGAGGGGCAGAAACGGACGCGGACGTCGGCTCCGGTGGCTGTGCTGAAAGAGGGTGACATGGGACGTCAATTCTATCGGGGAGCAGTTTTAAGTGCGCCCCGCCCGCGCCCCGCTTCGCCTACCCGGAACCACCCGCGGCGACTCAGGATAATTCCGATCACGATCGAGGCGAGGGCCGGGCCCGCGATTGCGCCGAGTACAAGCGCATGCCACCAGGCAACGCCCGATCCCCCAATCGCGAAGCCGGAGAAAAGCACAACGCCGACCGCGGGCGGCACGATCGTCGCGACGAGCTTCTCGCCGCGAGTCCAGAGTGCCGATGCCCACAGCAGCATGATTCCCGCCACCCAACCGGCCAGCGGCACCAGAAGCCCTCCAAATTCGAGGAGCAGCGCTGTCACAACGACATACCAGCGCTCCTCGGATGCCCGGGATGGTGCGAGGTTCGCGGCCGACGGGCTCGGGGCGGCACCGGCACCGGCACGGGCCTCTGCGCGGGCCTCTGCGGCGATGAATGCGGGGTCGCCGAGGGATTCGATGCGGGATGCCGCAGCTGCGGCATCCAGCCCCTCCAGCTCTTCGGCAACCCCCGCCACGATGCCCTGCCGCACGTCGTCGGCTAAGCCCGCCAGGGTGCGATTAAGCTCGCCAAGGTAGCGGCAGACAACCTGCGGGGTGCTGGCTTTGATCATGGGATGCCCTCTCCGACGAGCTCGTTGACGGTGCGGGCGAATGGCCCCCATTGTTCGCGGAAGATCGTGAGCTGGCAGTGTCCGGTTTCGGTGACGCGGTAATAGCGACGGGACGGTCCGGCATCCGACTGTCTATCGAAGCTGCTGACGAGGCCTTGAGTTCGCAGTCGGCTGAGAATCGGGTAGAGCGTACCGATGCTCGCGATCAGGCCGCGCGAGACGAGAGCCTCCGAGAGCTGCCAGCCGTAGGTCGGCTCAGAGGCTAGCAACCCGAGGACACAGTACTCGACCACTCCCTTGCGAAGTTGCGCTCCCACATCCGCTGTCATGCATCACACGATAGTGTGCCTCGCACGATAGCGCAAGGCGCGGGTCCGCGCGCTCCCCAGCGGCCAACCGCGCCGTCAAAAGTCAGCCATGCGGCCAAACGAAAGCCCGCATGGCTGACAAAAAGGCGCACGGTAGTCCGGATGCTGGATTGGGCGCAGGCGCAGGCGCAGGCACAGGCGTCAGGAGAGGTACACGACAGCCAACGCGAGGCCGAGGATCGCGATCCACGACACGAGCCCAGCGCCGATCGCCCGCACGCCGGACCGGGCGAGCTGCTCGAGACGCAACGAGGCGCCGATGCCGAACAGGGCTGTTGCGAGAAGTGCCGACTGCACGACGTCGGCAATCGAGAGCAGGGCATCCGGGAGCGGCACAAACGAACGAAGCAGCACAGCCGCGACGAATCCGATGATGAATAGAGGCACGATCGCTGGCCTGGCTTCGGATACTTCGAGCGTCAAGTCGCGCCGGCGGGTCTGGATCGAGGCGATCGCGACCATGGGCGCGAGCATCAATACGCGGGTGAGTTTGACGACGACCGCCACCGCGAGGGCTGCAGCGCCGGCGGTCTGGGCCGTTGCGACGACCTGTCCGACGTCATGCACGCTCGCGCCCACCCAGTGCCCGAACTGGCGGTTGCCGAGACCGAGCAGCCCGGCGAGTGCGGGCAGAACGACGATTGCGAGCGTGCCATAGAGCGTGACAAGGGTGATGGGTGTGCCGGTGTCTTCCTCGCGCGAGTGACGAGCGGCCGCCATTGCACCGACCGCCGAGACCCCACAGATGGAGAACCCCGCCGCCATCAGCACCGCCTGGTCACCCTCGAGCCGGAAGAGTCGGCCGACGAGCCAGGTAATGACGAAGCTCACCGCGACAAGAATCACGATAGCGAGGATGGCAACCCGGCCGAGCCGAGCAATGTCACCGAGGCTGAGCTTGAGCCCGAGCACAACGATGCCGAGTCGCAGAAGTCGGCGGCCCGCTAGCGTGAGACCCGGCTTGAGCGCTCCATCGAGGCTCCCACGGAAGGGTGGGATGGTGGCGCTGAGAACCCCGAGGATGAGCGCCGCGGTGAGCCAGGGGAGGCCGGGCAGCAACAGGTGCACGCCGTAGCCCGCGGCCGCGCCGATTGCGGCGAGAGCGAGGCCGGGGAGCGTGGTCCTCACACGCGGTTCTTCGCGGGGTTGCTCAGCGTGCCGATTCCTTCGATCATGATGTCAATGGTCTGACCGTCGAGAAAACCTCCCGGGCCAGCCGGCGTGCCGGTCATGATTACGTCTCCGGGCAGAAGAGTCCAGACATCCGAAACGTATTCAATAATCTCGGGGATTTTGTGAAGCATGTCCCGGGTGTTTCCGTTGCGGCGCGGTTCGCCGTCGACAAAGGTCTGGATCTCGAGGTTGGACCAGTCAAGCTCGGTCTCGATCACCGGGCCGAGCGGCGCGAAGGTGTCGTACCCCTTGGCGCGCGCCCACTGCCCGTCGGCGAACATCTGGTCCCGCGCCGATACGTCATTGCCGATGGTGTAGCCGAAGATCACATCGGCATAGTCGGCCGCCTTCACGCGCTTGGCGATTTTGCCGATCACGATCACGAGCTCGCCCTCGTGCACGATGCGTCCCTCGACCGGCGGCATCTGGATCGTGTCGCCTGGGCCGACAACGGCCGTGTTCGGCTTGAGGAAAATGAGGGGCGCCTCCGGGCTCGCCGCATCATTTTTGAGCTCATCGCGGTGCGCAGCGTAGTTGAGTCCGATGCAGACCACCTTCGAGCGCGGGATGACCGGAGCAAGCAACTTCACGTCGGTGACGGCGACACGCTCCCCGGTGGTTCCGAACCCGCTGAACATCGGGTCGCCAGAGAGCACGACATAGTCGTCGCCATCGAGGATGCCGTACCGGGGATCGCCACCATCGACCGAAAATCGGGCGATCTTCACTGTGCTGTTGGCCCAGTGCCGTCGAGAGATGCAGTGCCGTCGACAGACGCGATGCGGTCGAGCCGCGTCATCCAGCCGTGGCGGTCGACGACCGTGCCGTACTGGATTCCGGTGAGCTCTTCGCGCAGCGACAACGCCAGCGCGCTGCTCTCGTGCACGATCTCGAAGCCCTCGGCCTTGAGAAGTCCGATCGGCGCGACGACCGCGGCCGTGCCGCACGCGAAGGCCTCGACGATGTCGCCGGATGCCGCACCCTCCCGCCATTCGTCGATAGTCACGCGACGCCGCTCGACGCTGTGGCCACGATCCTCGGCGAGCTGCAGGATCGAGTCGCGGGTGATCCCCTCGAGGATGCTGTCGGACACCGGCGTGACCAGGGTCCCATCCTTCTTAACCAACACGATATTCATGCCGCCGAGCTCCTCGAGATACCTTCCCTCTTCGGAGTCGAGGAACAGCACCTGAGCGCAGCCCTGCTCATAGGCCTCGGCCTGGGCGATTAACGACGACGCATAGTTTCCGCCGGTCTTGGCAGCACCGGTGCCCCCCCTGCCCGCACGCGAATAGGTGGTCGACAGCCAGATGGACACGGGCGCGAGCCCACCCGTGAAGTAGGCCCCGGCCGGGCTGGCAATCAGGTAAAAGTTCACCTTCTCGGCGGGACGCACGCCGAGGAACGCCTCCTTGGCAAACATGAAGGGGCGCAGGTACAGGCTCGTGTCTGGCGCGGTCGGCACCCAGGCTGCATCCACGGCAATGAGCTCACGCAGTGAGTCAAGGAAGTACTCGGTGGGAAGCTCCGGCAGGGCCATGCGCCGGGCCGACCGTTGCATGCGCGCGGCATTCGCCTCTGGGCGGAAGCACCAGATCGAGCCATCGGCGTGCCGGTAGGCCTTGAGCCCCTCGAAGATCTCCTGCCCGTAGTGCAGAACAGCCGCCGCCGGGTCGAGCTCGATCGGGCCGTAGGGCTGCACTCGCGGACGATGCCAGCCTCCTCTGGCCGACCAGCAGATGTCGACCATGTGGTCGGTGAAGTGCTTACCGAAACCCGGGTCTGCCAGGATTTCCGTGCGCTCGAGCTCGGCAAGGGCCTCAGGGTTGAGCCGACGGGTGAAGTTGAGTGTGGCCGGAGCCAGCAGATTTTTCATGGTGTCCCTAATTGCTGCGGAGTCTTACATTGTGCGCCAGGAGCGAGCGGATGGCATCGCCGACCTGCGAGGTAGTTCTCACCGCGGTCCCGCGCGAGGCGAGATCCGCAGTAACAGCCGCAGTGACCTGCGCGGCGGCATCCGTGAGCCCGAGATGATCGAGCAGAAGTACCACTGACAGGATTGCCGCGGTGGGGTCGGCCTTCTGTTGCCCGGCGATGTCCGGCGCCGAGCCGTGCACCGGTTCGAACATCGACGGGAATGTGCCGTCAGGGTTGATGTTGCCCGATGCGGCAAGTCCGATGCCGCCGCTGATCGCCGCCGCAAGATCGGTGAGGATGTCGCCAAAAAGGTTGTCCGTTACGATGACATCAAATCTAGCCGGGTCGGTGACCAGGAAGATGGTTGCGGCATCCACGTGCAGGTAGTCCACAGCGATATCGGGAAAGTCGAGGGCCACCCGGTCGACAGTGCGCTGCCAGAGACTGCCCGCGTGCGTGAGCACATTGGTCTTGTGCACGAGGGTCAGCTTCCGACGCGGGCGGGACGAGGCGGCCTCGAATCCGTACCGCACCAGGCGTTCCACCCCAAAGGCGGTGTTCACCGAAACCTCGTTCGCCACCTCGTGCGGGGTGCCAGTGCGAATGGCACCGCCGTTTCCCACGTAGGGACCCTCCGTACCCTCGCGCACGACGACAAAGTCGACGAGCCCGGGGGCGGCGAGGGGCGAGGCGACACCGGGCAAGAGTCGTGTCGGGCGAAGGTTCACATAATGGTCGAGGGCAAAACGAAGCCGCAGCAGGAGCCCGCGCTCGATCAGTCCGCCCGCGAGGCGTGCATCCCGGGGATCTCCGCCGACGGCGCCGAGCAGAATGGCGTCGTGTCTCTTGAGCGCGTCGAGTCCCGCATCGCTCAGAATCTCGCCCGTAGCGAGATAGTGCGAGGCGCCGAAAGGAAAATGGGTGGTCGTGAATTCGACATCGGCCGGAATCACCACTTCGAGCACTCTTACCGCTTCGGCGATGACCTCGGGCCCGATTCCGTCACCGGGGATGAGCGCGAGTGTGATGGTGCGGGGCATGGGATGACTCCTGGGTACAAGCAAGATAGTGAGCGGCCAAGCGGAGCGGCGATTACACTTTGCCCCTGTTCCCAGCGTACCGGCAGGAGATTGCTGTGTAACTTGCCCCCCTTTCAGGGGGCAGACGGCTACCATATTGTGCGGAGACTGATCGTGTGTGCCAGTTATTGGCCCACGTTCACACCACCAAGGCAGCACTGGAAGGACTCATCATGGGTATCGGTACAGGAATTTTTCTCTTCGTCGTCGGCGCAATTGTGGCGTTCGCCCTCAGCCTCACTGTTCCGGGGGTAGATCTGCACCTCGTCGGGTACCTCCTCATGGGAGCTGGCGTGGTCGTATTTCTGATCTCGATCATCATGGTCACGCGCAAGCGGTCGACGGTTTCGACGACTCGCACTGCGGTGGACCCCGCGGGAACCGAAAAGACCACCAGCCAGGAAACTCGGGGCGACGTCATCTAGTCCCCTCACGAACCGGCGCGCTCCCCTCCGATTCGGGTTCGGAAGGGGGCGCGTCATCATTAACGGGCGCGCTGCTGGAGCCGGTCGGCCGCTCGGCGTAGTAGCGCAAGACGGCCTCGTTTTGCTCCCCGAGGGATGCCGCAGCCAGAGCCTCGAGGGCGGATGCCCACGCTCCTCGGCGCTCCTCGACATCCGCAAGTGCCGCGAAAATGCGGCGATCCAACTCCGCACTTGCCTGCCCGCCGATCCGCCTCAGTTCTACCGCGGCACGATCTAACTCCGACGGTCCGAGATGACTGCGGGCGATGATGCCTCCAAGTGTGACCACTGGCGCCGGCCAGACTCGGGAAAGCCCGTGATAAAGAGTCGAGATTGCAGCCCAATCTGTCTGCTCCCAGGTGGCTGCAGAGCTGTGCAGGCCGGCGATACCCGCCTGCAGGGCGAATCTGCCGCCCCCGGGCAGCGCTCGTGCGGCAAGTTCCAGCCCGCGACGGATGCGTTGCCGCCCCCAGGCGGACCGGTCGACCTCCGCGAGGGTGAGCGGCATGCCATCCAGGGTGGTGCGCGCGACGCCGCGGGCCTCGCCGAGCTCGATCAGGGCGAGCAGCCCAAGAGCTTCGGTGTCCCCGGGATGCTCCGCCACGATCGAGCGGGCGAGAAGGAACGCCAGCCCGGACAACCGTGAATCCATGAAGTCGCTCCCCGCCACCGCGGTGTGCCCCAGTGTGTAAACGCCATAAATGGTGGTGAGCGCGGCACCGATTCGCTGGGCACGATCCTCCGGACCCGGCCAGGAGAATCTCTCGCCGGAGCGGGCGATCGCCTGCTTCGCCCGGGTGAGTCGCGCCGCGATCGTCGCCCCCGAGGTGCCGAAGAAGTCGGCGATATCCGCAGTCGGCACACCGCAGACGATGCGGAGCGCGAGGGCGACCTGCTGTTCCGGTGAGAGCAGCGGATCGCACGCGACGTAGACAAGGCCGAGCCGGTCGTCGATCTCTTCTGCGGAATCCTCGCAGGCCTCGGGTTCGGCGAACAGCGGCAACTTGTGTCGTAGCGCTGCTTCGCGACGCAGCGAATCGACCGCGACATGCCGTGCCGCTGTTGTGACCCACGCACCGATGTTCCGGAGCTTTTCCCCTGCGGCAATGCGATCGGCCGCGCGAGTGAAGGCCTCCTGGGCGCTCTCCTCCGCGATATCCACGCTGCCATACGCGCGGAGAATGACCCCGACGACGCGGGGCCATTCCTCGGCGAAGGCCGTCTCGAGCGCCGAACTCATGCGTTCATTCTGGCCTCGCACACGATCGGGTGGTAGCGCATTACATTCCGGACATGTCCCAGATTGGGCGGAGCTCCCGGCGATCTCCGGTGGGGCAGAGCGCAGCGAGTTCCTTGGCCGTCTCGAGAGACTCGGCCTCGATCACGTAGTAGCCACTGACGACCTCGGTGGTCTCGGCCAGCGGTCCGTTCGTGAACACTGCAGGCTGCCCGTCTTTCGCCGGCACGATCCCGACCGATGCGGTCGAAGGCTGCAGGGCCTCTCTCCCGAGTATCTTGGCCCCTGCCGCAGCCACTGCGGCAGAGAATGCACCGTGTGCGCGACCTGCCTCTTCCATCGCGCTATCGGGAACCGAGGCCGGGTCCCACGTCGGTTCGACAATGAGGATGAGGTATTTGTCAGACATGATCACTCCCTGCGGTAACGGACCTGCTCCGATTCGGCTGGTCCTTCTTCCGTACGACGAACGACGCCCGTCGAAATCGACACCGCGAGGAAGAATTCGTTGCTCGGACCATACTCGGGTCGCGCGTGTGGGCGCGACCCCGTGCTGTCG
>JANYEI010000157.1 GCA_025363205.1 Frigoribacterium sp. | reverse complement strand
GTCGATGCACCAGCACGTCGCCGCTATGGGTGACTGGGCTGTCGCTGATCGGGCTGTGACTGATCGGGCTCTCGACCATCAGGAATCCGCCAGGCTTCGGCCGATGATCAGTCGCATGATCTCGTTGGTCCCTTCGAGAATCTGATGCACGCGCAGGTCTCGGACGATGCGTTCCAATCCATACTCCGCCAAATAGCCATAGCCGCCGTGCAACTGGATGGCCGCGTTCGCGACGCTGAAGCCCGCGTCGGTCGCGACGCGCTTCGCCATCGCGCACAGGCGCACCAGGTCGGCATCGCCCCGGTCAAGGGCATCGGCGGCGCGGGCGAGCAGGGTACGGGCGGTCTCGAGCTCGGTGTCCATGTCGGCGAGTTGAAAGAGCAGTGCCTGCTGGTTGATCAGCGGGCCGCCAAACGCGGTGCGCTGCTTGAGATACGCAACGGTCTTCTCGAGCGCGGACTGGCCGCCACCGAGCGAGCAGGCGCCCATGTTGATCCGACCGCCGTTCAGCCCGCTCATCGCGATGCCGAAACCGTCACCCTCCGTTCCGAGCAGATTGTCGGCCGGCACTCGAACCCCGTCGAAGAAGACCTGGCGCGTCGGTTGTGCGTGCCAGCCCATTTTCTTCTCGAGCGGCCCAAAGGTGAGCCCGGGCGTGCCCGCTGGCACCACGATGGCGCTGATGCCGTGGCTCCCGGTATCGGCGGTGCGTGCCATCACGATGTAGAAGGCGGAAGCACCGGCGCCCGAAATGAACTGCTTCACGCCGTCGATGACATAGTCGTTGCCACTTCGCACGGCCCGCGTGCTCAGAGCCGCGGCATCCGATCCCGCTCCGGGTTCGGTCAGGCAATAACTGCCAAGGGCCTCCATGGTTGAGAGCTGCGGCACCCATTCGGCACGCTGGGTGTCGGTGCCAAAACTGTCGATCATCCAGGTGACCATGTTGTGAATCGAGATGTAGGCGGCGATTGTCGTGTCGCCCTTGGCCAGTTCCTCGAAAATGAGCACGGAGTCGGCGCGGGTGAGACCCGACCCACCGAACTGTTCGCTGGCATAGATACCACCCATGCCGAGTTCCCCGGCCTCGCGCAACACCTCGATCGGAAAGTAGTGCGTCTCGTCCCACTCGGCCGCATGGGGTGCCAGCGATTCCGTCGCGAACTGGCGCACCATCCGCACTATCGCCTGCTGGTCTTCGGATACTCCGTACATTGGCCGCCTTTGCCCTTGCTCATCCCGCCCGCACGCACCAGTGTTATTTGTAGCTCCTGTGCGTCATAATAAATTTACTAGGACATGCAAGTAATTGCCAGTAAATCGTCGGACCATGACGTCTTGAGAGCAATTCGGTCCGTTCCGATGGTAAACATTTCGATGAGGAAACCGGAGAGCGTGATGAAGATCGCAGTGCTCGTGAAAGAGGTACCCGACACCTGGGGCGATCGACGCATCGACCCCGCGACGAAGCGAGTGGATCGTAGCGGTGACCTCGTGATCGACGAGATCAATGAGAAGGCTGTCGAAGCCGCGCTACTTGTCAAAGAAGCGAATTCGGGCAGCGATGTGACGGTCGTGACCATGGGCCCGGCGAGCGCTCTTGATGCGATCCGTAAGTCGCTTGCGATGGGGGCCGACCGAGGGATCCACATCATCGACGACGGATTCACCGGATCGGATGTTGTGCAAACATCCGCGGCACTCGCCGCAGCCCTCGGTGGTCGCGACTTCGACCTCGTGATCACCGGAAACGAATCGACCGACGGCCGCTCTGCCGCGGTGCCGGCGATGCTTGCTGAGCGGCTCGGGGTGGCCCAGCTCACCTTCCTGCGCACCCTCACGGTGTCTGCGGGTGTCGGCTCGGCCGGCACAGTCACCGGCGAACGTGTCACCGCTGAGGGACACGTGGAACTTCGTGCAGCCCTTCCCGCCCTCGTCTCCGTTACGGAGCAGATCGCCGAAGCGCGCTATCCGAATTTCAAGGGCATCATGTCGGCCAAGAAGAAGCCGGTTGAGGTACTCGCACTGGCCGACCTCTCTCTC
>JANYEI010000135.1 GCA_025363205.1 Frigoribacterium sp. | reverse complement strand
GTCTGCCTCCTGGGCAAGACGAATGGCGTCTTCAATGCGCACTACACCGACCTGCTCGCCGTTGGGGCCAACAAGTCGGACCTCCGGCACGCGGATTCGGTCATTGGTACGGGGATCGCTGATGCGTAACTCCTTAGTCGGTCGTGTTGGCCAGAGTGGTCGGCGGTGTGCCGGACTCACGACGACTGCAGAGATTCGTGCACCCGCGCATCCGATGTTTTTCGGATTCCTGGGCACTGCGACCTGACTGCCTGCACCTCCTCAGGGAAGAGCAAGCGGACCGCAACAACCCGGTAACCTCGTCATTAGCGATATTCACTAGCAATATCTCTAAGCGGTCAAGCGCGGGTGGGAGATTCTCCACTTTCGTTCCGAGTTCCCTTGCGGGGCTCGGAGCCAGCGTTCAGCATAACAGAGGAAATGCTCGATGAGCCAGCAGGATCATTCAGAACCCGGCCATACCCACGAGAACGATGCGGCGCGGGATATTGCAGACGTTCCGGCGATCGAGGTCATCAACACCGTCGCCGTTCATCTGCTCAGTGCTGCGGCCGTGAAGTGCGGCCTCGCGGATGATCCGGGCACCCAGCTCGACCTGGACGAGGCCCGCAAGCTGATCAACGCCCTCGCCGGCCTGATCACCGCGAGTGCCCCCGATCTCGGCGACCAGCACTCGCGGGCGCTCCGGGACGGGCTGCGTTCCGTGCAGCTCGCGTTCCGTGAGGCATCCCCGATTCCGGATGCCCCCGGCCTCGGCGCTGGCGAGAAGTGGACCGGCGCCGTCAACTAATTCGCCGCTAGCGCGGGTCGTCGTCGAAGAGGTTCGGCGGACCTGGCCGGTTACGCCGATTCCGGGCGGTGACCACAAAGCCCACCACCGCCCAGGCGATCGCCACGACGAAGAACCACGGCTGCGCGGACGCCCCGAGAACGAGTCCGACGAGCACCACCACGAAGCCGACGTTCAGCCAGAAAGAGACGGACTTACCCGGCATGACTTTCTCCCGTGCCGATGTGACGCTCGTCCGGCCCGTTGTACAGGCTGAGCGGGCGGATGAGCGCATTTGAGGCGAGCTGCTCCATGATGTGCGCGGTCCAGCCGGTGATCCGGCTGGCGACGAACAGCGGGGTGAACATTGCGGTGTCGTAGCCGATCAGGCTGTAGGCCGGACCCGAGGGGTAGTCGAGGTTCGGTTTGATGCTCTTCGCTTCACCCATGGCTTTCTCCAGGGTGTCATAGAGATTAGAGAGCGGTTGGGCGTCGTACTCGAGGATGAGCGTGTCGAGTGCCGCTTTCATCGTCGGCACTCGGGAGTCCCCGTTCTTGTAGACCCGGTGCCCGAAGCCCATGATCTTGCGCTTCTCGGCCAGTGCCGTGTCCAGCCACGCCTGCACCCTGTCCGCGGTTCCGATCTCCTCGAACACATGCATCACCGCCTCGTTCGCTCCCCCATGGAGCGGTCCCTTGAGGGCTCCGATCGCCCCGACGACGGCCGAATAGAGGTCGGCAAGAGTCGAGGTGATCACGCGCGCGGTGAAGGTGGAGGCGTTGAAGGAGTGCTCGGCGTAAAGCACCATCGACACGTCGAAGGCGTTCACGACCAAGAGATCCGGCACCTCGCCGAAGGTCATGTGCAAGAAGTTGGCGGAGTAGCCGAGATCGTCACGCGGCTCGATCAGCTCCTGGCCGCGGCGGCGACGCTGGTCGTATGAGACGATCGCGGGGAGTTGGGCGAGCAGGGCAACCGACTTCGCGAGATTTGACTCTGGGCTCGCGTCATCGGCATTGGTGTCGTTCGCACCGATCACGCTGACGGCGGTGCGCACAACATCCATCGGATGCGCGGTGAGCGGCAGGTCGTCGATGACGCGCTTTACCGTGTCGTCGAGTGAGCGCAGCGAGCGCTCGAGCGTCTCGAAGTCAGCGAGCTGGTGCTCGTCGGGAAGCTCGCCATGCCACAGGAGATACGCGACCTCTTCGAAGGAGCAGTTCGCCGCCAACTCCTGCACCGGATACCCGCGGTAGAGCAGCGAGTTCGTCTCGGGGTTGACCTTGGAGACAGCGGTGTAGTCGACGACGACTCCCGCCAGCCCCTTCTTCGGTGCCTGTCCGGTGATTGCTGGGTCGGTCATGTGTGCTCCTAGCTGAGGGTGAAGTTGAAGACGCTCGTGTCGAAGGCGTTGTAGGCCTCGTAGTCGAGCAGTTCGTAGAGCCGGGCACGCGTCTGCATGTTTGGCACCTCCGATGTCAGTGATCCCTCTCGCCTGATCGTATCGAGACCGCGCTCGGCTGCACCCATCGCGAGCCGCAGAAGGCTGACCGGATAGATCACCAGGTTGATTCCGACACCGGCGAGCTGGTCGGTAGTGAACAGCTCGCTCTTGCCGAACTCGGTCATGTTGGCGAGGATTGGCACGTCGACGGCCGCGCGAATGGCGGCGAACTCGGACAGGTCGACCATTGCCTCCGGGAAAATCGCGTCGGCACCGGCATCCACGAGCGCCTTCACCCGATCGATGGCGACGGCGAGTCCGTCGATCGCCCGGATGTCGGTGCGTGCCATGATCAGCAGGTTCGGGTCGCGGCGCGCATCCACCGCCGCACGGATGCGTTTGGTCGCCGTTGCCGCGTCGACGACGGCCTTGCCATCGAGGTGACCGCACCGTTTCGGGTTGACCTGGTCTTCGATGTGGAGACCGGCCACTCCGGCATCCTCGAGTTCCTGAACCGTGCGGGCGACATTCATCGGCTCTCCGAAGCCGGTGTCCGCATCGACCAGCGAAGGCAGGTCGGTCATGCGGCTGATCTGCTTCGCGCGGTTCGCAACCTCGGTGAGCGTGGTGAGTCCGATATCCGGCAACCCGAGGTCCGCCGCAATGACCGCGCCGGAGATGTAAACGCCGTCGAATCCCCTGTTTTGAATGAGCTTTGCGCTCAGCGGGTTGAACACCCCTGGCACGAGCTGCAGTTTTCCGCTGTCGAGAGCGGCCCGGAAGTTGGCTCGCTTTTCGGCAGGGGTGAGGGTGGAGTAAAGCATCAGAAAAGTCCCTTCGGGCCGATGCCAAGGAGGCCCGGCTTCGCGGTGACGGTGAGACCACCGAGTTCGTTGGCAGTGAGTTCGGGCAAGCGCTGCACGAGCTCGAGGAAACGTTCGATCTCCACAGCGTCGAGGATTCCCGCGGCGAGCGCACGGAATTTGGCGATGTAGTGCTCGCGCACGAACGGCCGGGCGCCGAGCGGGTGGGCATCAGCCACCGCGATCTCGTCGACGATGGTAGTGCCATCAGTGAGCGTGATGACCACGCGACCGCCGAAGGCCTTTTCGGCCGGATCGGTGGAGTGATAGCGACGGGTCCACTCTGTATCCTCGATGGTCCTCACGCGGTTCCAGAGCGCGACCGTGTCGGGGCGACCCGCACGCTTGGGCGCATAGGACCGCTCGTGGTGCCATTCGCCGTCCTGAAGCGCGACCGTGAAGATGTACGGGATCGAGTGGTCAAGGGTCTCCCGGCTCGCGGTGGGATCGTACTTCTGCGGATCGTTCGCGCCGGATCCGATCACGAAGTGCGTGTGGTGGCTCGTGTGGATGACGACGGAGGCGATCGTGCCGGCCGAAAGGGTCGGGTACTCGTTGTGCAACTTGCGGGCGAGGTCGATCCACGCCTGTGCCTGGTACTCCGCCGAATGTTCCTTGGTGTACGTATCGAGGATGCCCCGCTTGGCCTCGCCAGCCTCCGGCAACGGCACCTCATAGTGGGCGTCCGCACCGTCGAGCAGCCAGGCAATCACGCCGTCCTCGCCCTCGTAGATCGGCGTCGGGCTGGTCTGGCCGCGCATCGCCCTGTCGACGGCTTCGACGGCCATCTTGCCGGCGAATGCGGGAGCGTAGGCCTTCCAGGTGGATATTTCGCCCTTCCGCGACTGGCGAGTCGCGGTGGTGGTGTGCAGCGCCTGGCCGATCGACTGGAAGATCACCTCCGGTGCGAGCTGGAGCATCGTGCCGATTCCTGCGGCGGCCGAAGGGCCGAGGTGAGCGACGTGATCGATCTTGTGCGCGTGCAGGCTGATGGCCTTCACGAGGTCGACCTGGATCTCGTAGCCGGTCGCGATGCCGCGAACGAGATCGGAGCCCGTGCAGCCCACGTGCTGTGCCACCGCAACCAGCGGCGGGATGTTGTCGCCGGGGTGCGAGTATTCGGCGGCGAGGAAGGTGTCGTGGTAGTCGAGCTCGCGAACGGCAACGCCGTTTGCCCAGGCCGCCCACTCTGGGCTGAAGCGACCCGGGATGCCGAAGACGGTCGATCCGGGAACGTAGGGGTGGTCCTCGGCCTGCGCCCGGGCGGCAACGGCCGGTCCG
>JANYEI010000120.1 GCA_025363205.1 Frigoribacterium sp. | reverse complement strand
TCGCCCGTCCGCAGAGCGGGCACGCCTTCGCCTGCGTCGGCGGCAGAGGCTCCTCGTCGTAGGGCCCGAGCGGCGGTGGACCGAGGTAGGGCAACAGCCGCCGGTTGAGGCGGTCCCACCACGGGGCTTTGGCAACCATATGAAACTCCTTAGTGCACTAACCAATAGTGTACTTGCTAAACTGGATCAATGGACCCGCTCGCCCTCGACCGCCAGGTCTGCTTTGCTCTCGCCGCCGCCTCACGCAGTGTCATCGCCCTTTACCGCCCGGTGCTGCAGCCGCTCGGGCTGACGCATCCGCAGTACCTGGTGATGCTCGCCCTGTGGGAACGCAGCCCGCGCACGGTCAGCGACATCGGCGCCACGCTGCTGCTCGATCCGGCGACACTCTCGCCACTGCTCAAGCGACTCGAGGCGGCTGGCCTGGTCTCGCGCGCCCGCAGCGTCGCTGATGAGCGCGCCCTTGACGTGCAGCTGACAGCGGATGGTGCGGCCCTCCGCTCCCGAGCTGAAGGGGTTCCCCCGCAAATCATCGACCGCCTCGGACTTCCCGTCGCCGAGCTCGAGCGCATCCGCGACGACTTGACGAAGCTGATCGAAGCGGCGACGGTAGAGGCATGACACCTCTCTCGATCCTGTTTATCGGCGGCACCGGCACGATCAGTTCTGCGGCGAGCGCCCGCGCTCTCGAGGAGGGGCATGCGGTGACGCTGCTTAACCGCGGCCAGTCCACGCTGCGCCCGGTCGCGGCAGGAGCCGAGGCGCTCGTCGCCGACGTGCGGGATCCCGCCTCGGTGACGGATGCCCTGGCCGGCCGGGAGTTCGACGTCGTGATCGACATGGTGGCGTTCACCCCAGAGCACGTCGCGCAAGACATCGATCTCTTGACCGGACGGGTCGGGCAATATGTTTTCATCTCCTCGGCATCCGCGTACCAGAAGCCGCCGGTTCGCCTTCCGATCACGGAGTCATCGCCGCTGCGGAACCCCTACTGGCAGTATTCGCGCGACAAGATCGCGTGCGAAGACCTGCTCGTCGCGGAGTATCGCGCCAGCGGGTTCCCGGCGACAATCGTGCGCCCCTCCCACACCTACGACCGCACGAGTGTGCCGCTCAACGGCGGCTGGACCGCGATCGACCGAATGCGCCGCGGGGCCCCGGTCGTGTTGCACGACTACGGCGCCTCCCTCTGGGCGCTCACGCATGCACGGGACTTTGCGGTCGGCTTCGTGGGACTGCTCGGCAATCCGCACACGATCGGCAGTGCCATCCACATCACCTCTGACGAGCTGCTGAGTTGGACCCAGATCACGCAGCTTCTCGCGGATGCCGCGGGCGTGCAGCCGAACATCGTGCACGTGACCTCTGAGGCGATTGCCGCTGCCGATCCCGACATGGGTGCTGGCCACCTCGGTGACCGCAGCCACTCGATGATCTTCGACAACAGCCTGGTGAAGTCCCTCGTGCCCGCCTTCGATCCGAAAATCGGTTTCGCCGAGGGTGCGCGCGAGATCATCGGCTGGTACGACGCGCATCCCGAGCAGCAGGTCGTCGATCCCGCGCTCGACGCGCTGTTCGACCGCCTGGCGGCGGGCGCGAGCGCGTAGCTCCGCCCCTGCCCGCGACACTCCCGTATTCGCGCTCGTGGCGGGGGATACGCCCGCTCACGGCGGAGTGAGAACATCCCGGCGGGAGATACGCCCGCTCACGGCGGGGTGAGACCGTCTTGGCGGGAGTTAGGACCCCCGCCGGGAGGTCATAGTCCCGCCGCGACCGTTCACCGCACAGGCTAGCGGTGCGACGTATAGCGAGTCGCGACCGTGCGACGCCGGTCTGACCGTGCAACGCCGTGTCAGACCGTTCAACGCCGTGTCAGCCCGTTGTCACTACGGCCTGAGCAGCGATCGAAGCTGCGTCCTCGACCGCCGACACTCCGGCACGAAGGCGGTGAGCGCTTCGCTCGTGCTGCCCGAGCGGCCGATCGCCACGACGCGGTCGTACCGATCGGCCCGGTTTTCACTTGCGAGGCGTAAGCGGCATCCGCCTCGCCGAGTCCGGCGCGCTCACGCAGCGAGGCCAGGGACTCGGTGACGAAATCCGACTCGCGAAAACCGAGGCTCGGAAGCCGAGGTACCGCAGCCGAGGAAGAGTGGGCCTTCGCCCGGGAGGCCAAGTGCTGAGCAGCCCCGCTCGAGCAGAGCCTTGACCCATACCGCCTGCTGGCGCCCGATCTCTGCGCCAGAAATACTGCCGGTGCTGCTCACGGATGCCGTCGTTTGGTGGCGACCCGGCCGGTTGCCCGGCGATTCCTTCACTGGTGGGTCCAGAAGCGTTTGTAGGACAGGAAAACGCCCGAGGCGCTGTGTTTGGCCGAGCGCTTGACGAGTCCGCTTTCTTGATGACGCTCTGGCTTGGCACAATATGGCCATGGCTTCTCCCGACTGGACCTCACTCGCCGGCCTCCCCCTCTCCGCCTGGACACCGCGATCGCAGCTCTCGGCACGCGTGACGTCGGTGCCCTGCGCGCGGGTGCCGGCCATTGACATCCACAATCACCTGGGGCGCTGGCTCAGCGACGGCGAGTGGATGATCGACGACGTCGACGCGCTGCTCGCCGTCATGAACGACCACAGGGTCGAGACGATCGTGAACCTCGACGGAATGTGGGGCGATGAGCTTGATGCCAACCTCGACCGCTACGACCGGGTACATCCCGGGCGCTTCCTCACCTTTTGCCAGCTCGACTGGGCGCTTCTCGTTCACGAAGACGGCGAGCGGATGCTGCGCGAGTCCCTCGACGACAGCGCCGAACGCGGCGCCCGCGGCCTCAAGGTCTGGAAGAACCTCGGCCTCACCGTGCGTGACGCCTCTGGCGCCCTCGTGTTGCCGGATGACGACCGCGTGGTGCGCATCCTCGCTCACGCGGGCGAACTCGGCCTGCCGGTGCTCATCCACGTGGCCGATCCCCGGGCCTTCTTCGAGCCATTGGACCAGCACAACGAACGTCTCGACGAGCTACTGCAGGAAAAGGACTGGTGGTTTGGCGACACGAGCCGGCACCCCACCTTCGACCGCCTGCTCGATGCCCTCGCCGCCCTCGTGATGGCGACGCCGGACACGCGCTAAATCGGTGCCCACGGCGGATGCGCGGCCGAGGACCTCGATCGCGTCGAGGCTTTGCTGGCCGCAGCTCTCAACTTCACGATCGACATCGCGGGGCGACTGGCTGAACTCGGACGCCAGCCCCGCCGCTTCCGTGAGCTGATCGAGCGCTTTCCCGACCGGGTGCTCTTCGGAACCGACAGCTATCCCATCACCAGCGAGCAGTATGAGCTGCATTTTCGCTTCCTGGAGTCTGACGACGAGGCCTTCGGGTATGCGCCGGAGTCGCCGGTGCCGCCGCAGGGCCGCTGGACGATCTCCGCCCTGCACCTCCCAGAGGAGCAGCTCTCGGCGATCTATCGCGACACTGCGCGTCGGGTGCTCGGGCTGTGAGATCCGCCGAGCGGGGCGTGCGGCTTCGTGGCAGCGTTTCCCCGGGCCCCGAACATCCACCCACCATTTTTGCGACCACCTCCGTGTTCACACACGACGGTGGTCGCAAAAACGGGAGACGGATCGTGAGGACGGGGTACGGATGTGCGAGCAACAGGTCACAGCTGGCCGATCAGCGCGAGCTCATCCACCCGGGCAAGACCGGCCTTCCGGTCACGATCAAGTCCACGCTGCCGTTCATCCGCCAACGTATCGGCAAGCGTGGAGCCGAGACTCCGCAGCTTTCCGTGCGCTTCGAGGAATGCGCTGTTGTCCCGCTGCATCAGGGCGGATGCCGCCACCGGCAGCCAGAGCGGCAACGATCGCGCCCCGGCCCAGTACTCGACTCCGTGGTCGCTCAACCAAGCGTCCGATACCACGACTCGCTCGCCGGTGTATTCGGCGAGGTCCGCTGCCGTATCCAGCACCTCGGCAAGTGAATGCCGGTCGCCCATCGCGTCGATGGTGCCGATCAGCTGGTCGCGCCCACTGCGGATGATCCACGCGGCGAGATCCCGTACGTCGATGACCTGCGCATCGCGTTCGGTAGCGACCGGGCACAGCACCGGCCCGTCACCGGCAAGCGCGAACCGACCCACCCAGTAACCGAACCGGTCGCTGTCATCCCCGGGTCCGGCGATGAGGCCCGGTCGCGCAATAAGCAGTCGGTCGCCAACTGCCGCAAGGGATGCCCGCTCCGCCGCTACCTTCTGCTGGCCGTAATCTTCCGGGTCGACCGGCTCAAGCAGCTCGGCGGTCTCATTCGCGCCGGGCGCATCGTGGCTGGCATAGACGGAGACTGTCGAGACAAATGTCCAATGGGATGCCACTTGGGCGAGTTTCGCGAGCGCGCCGTCGACGAAACTGGGCTCCGACGAAAGCTCGATCACAGCATCCCAGTGCGCGGCGCTCACCGCGGCGTAGGCATCCGTACCGCTCCGATCGGCGCGAATCAGCGTCGCCCCTTCGGCTGCCGCCCCCGATTCCCCCCGCGCTAAACAGGTGACATCGTCTCCGTTTGCCACCAGCTGAGTCGCGATCTCGCGGCCGAGCCAGCCCGTGCCGCCCAGGATCAGGGTTTTCGTCATCCCCCAATCATCCCCCTCCCATTTTTACGACCACCACCGTGTTCGTACACGACGGTGGTCGCAAAAATGGGAGACGGAAGGAGGATGACGATGGGGCGATGGCGCGATGGCGCGAGTCCCGGCCGGCTGAGTACCTAGCGAGCCAGCCGCTCCACCACGCCGCCGAACAGCCGGGGCAGCGCGACAGCCGCCGGAACAATGGCCGAGCGCAACGGCGAGTTCGCCGCGGCCACCAGCCCGGCTGTGAGAACGCGGAAGTCCCTGGTGCGGCGCATCCACGCTCGCTCGTAGCTGTGCGGGTCATCCCGCGAGACACTCGCGATCGCGGCCTCTGCCTGGGCGAGCCCCACGCGGATGCCCTCACCGGTGATCGCGTCGACATAGCCAGAGGCATCTCCCACGAGCAGCACCCGGCCGAGGGATCGGCGCGTCGTACTCTGCCGAAAAGGTCCAGCTCCGCGCAATGCACTGGCCGGTTCCGCACCTTTTATCAACGAGGCGAGCGAAGGGATGCCGGCGAGCGCGGCCTCAAAGTCGAGCCCCTGGCGCCCGAGCATCGCAATGCCGACGACACCGTCACCCACCGGGGTGACGTAGGCCTCAACGGTCGGCGTCCAGTACACCTCGATCAGGTCCGTCTCTGGCTCGACGTGAAAGTGTCGCCGAACGCCGTAGCGTCGACCGCGCGCGGCGACCGGTCGCTCGAGCCCGGTCAGCCGACGCACGGTGGAGTGCAGCCCATCCGCCGCCACCAGATACCGAGCGCGGATGCCGCCGGCCGTCACCGACTGCGAGTCCTGCTCGAGGGCATCCACTTTGCCGCCCACCACGACGACCCCGAGGGATCGCGCTCGCTCGGCGAGCGCGTCGTGCAGCGCCGTGCGTCGAACCCCCCGCCCCTCGCCCGTCGCGAAACGATGATCGACGCGATACCCCGCTGCGCGGTAGCTCACCCCACGCAGTGCGAACCCGGGCGGATCGACGCCGAGGCGAGCGAGGGCGGGTAGTGCTCCGGGCATCAGGCCCTCGCCGCAGGCCTTATCGATCGCGCCGCCGCCGCCACTGCCGTGGCGCGGCTCGACGATGGTGACGGTGAGTCCGCGCAGCCGTGCCTCGATCGCAGTCGCAAGGCCCACCGGGCCGCCACCGACCACGAGCACATCCACTTCTGAACCAACGGTCATGCTGCTGCATCCAGAGTCCTGAGCGCGCGCTCCTCGGTGGGGATGCGAAAGCCGAACAACAGGATCGCATTCAGTACCGTGAAAACCAGAGCGGTCAGCCAGGCGGTGTGCACCAGCGGCAGTGCGATTCCTTCGGTGATCACCACGACATAGTTGGGGTGGGTGAGGAAGCGGTACGGGCCAGCGGTGACCCGCCCTAGCCCCGGCACCACTATCACCCGGGCGTTCCACTGCCGCCCGAGCGTGCCGATGCACCAGTAGCGCAGCCCCTGGCAGGCCAGGGCGATCGCCAACATCGGCCAGCCCAGCCAGGGCAGGAAGGGGCGTTCGGCAATGAACACCTCCGCGAGGCAGGCGAGCAGCATGCCCGTGTGCAGCACGACCATGAAGGGATAGTGCCGCTGCCCGTATTCGCGGCCGCCGCGCGCGAAGGCCCAGGCCGCATGGCGGTGCGAGAGCACGACCTCGACGATACGCTCGGCACCGGTGGCAAGGATTAGGGCGGCGAACCAGATCACGATGGCCAGATCACGATGGCCAGATCACGACGGCCAGATCACGACGGCCACCGCAGAAGCACCAGTTCGGCGCTGACTCCCGGGCCGAGGGCGAAAAGAGCGCCGTGGGTTCCGGGCTGGTGGGCGCGCTCCAGCTCTTCGGCGAGGATGTGCAGCACCGAGACCGACGACAGGTTGCCGACGGCAGCGAGAGAGCGCCAGCTGTTGTCGAACACGCCATCTGCAAGTCCAAGCGACGACTGGAATTGCTCGAGCACCCGCGGCCCACCAGGGTGGGCGATCCAGGTGTCGATGTCGGCGAGATCGAGGTCGTTGTCTCCAAGGAAGCCCGTCACGTCGCGGCCGAAATTCGCCTCGATCACGTCGGATACCTGGGCGGTGAGGATGATGCGGAAGCCGGTTTCACTCGCGGTGAATCCGATCACGGACTCGGTGTCGGGGTAGAGCGCGCTGCGGGTGTCCACGACGTCGGGCCCGGTCACGGGCATCCGCTTCGCTCGCTCGTCGCCCACGATGATCACGGCTGCTGCCCCGTCGCCGAACAGGCCGGTGGCGACGAGGTTGGCGGTCGAATCGTCGTTGCGCTGAAAAGTGAGCGAGCAGAGCTCGACAGCGATGAGCACCGCAACGCCCTCGGGATGCCCTGCAAGGTAGTCGGTGACGCGCGCGATTCCAGCCGCGCCGGCTACGCATCCGAGCCCGTACATCGGCACCCGCTTCACATCGGAGCGTAGCCCGAGGCGGGCAACGATGATGGCGTCGATCGAGGGCGCGGAGATACCGGTGACCGAAGTGAACATGAGATAGTCGACGTCCTGGGGCTCGAGCCCCGCGAGGGCGAGCGCATCCCGCAGCGCCTGCTCGGCGAGATCGGCTGCGACCTCGATGAACATGTCGTTGGACTGCGTGAACGTGCTGGCATCGCGATAACGCTCGATGGGCATTACCAGATGCCGGGTGTCGACGTGACTGCCCGCATGCAGTCGGCGCAGAACGGCTTGTTTCGTCGGATCCGACGTGACCATCGGCGCAATTGTGTCCGTGATTTCAGACTGCGCGTACACGTTTCCCGGCAGCGCGGGGGCGACGGCGACTATTCGGGCCATCCGGCGACGCTAACACTGTTGGATGCCAGTTCGGGAGGGAGGCGTGGGGCTTGACTATTCGCTCTCGTCGATCAGTTTGTCGGAGTCCCCGAGCACACAGATCGATTTGCAACCGAGGCTTGCCCCTCTCGTGTTCACGGTCACACCGCGTCTCGCGCATCGGCATCGTTGTCGAGGCCGCGGATGTCCGCCCGAACGTGCGGCATGAGGGTTCTATCTGCCTCCCAAAGGACCGTTACCGGTGCCGCCCAAGTCAGGCTTGCTTGTGCGCCCGACGAATTGACGCCGATGGGGCCCGACACTATCGACAGCACCGGATGCATTTACATGCAGTCACATACAAAGGAGTGTGGAATGGCTAACGCAACCGATGAACAGGGTCCCGGCCTTCGCCGCAATGCGATTGGCTTGGCTGGCGCGGTCATTATGTCTGCAGCGCTGATGGGCCCTGCCGTATCGGTGTATTTCAACCCGCAGGTCTCGGCCTCGAGTGCGGGTGTTGCCACCCCCTTTGTGTTCGTCCTTGGCCTCGTCGTAATGCTGATCGTGGCGAACGGCGTCATGGAGATGGCACGCGTTCTTCCGAGTGCAGGATCGTTCTACACCTATGTGTCTCGGGGAATCGGGCCCCGGAGTGGCTTCGTCACCGGCGCACTGATGTTTCTCGCCTATGCCCTCCTGGTGCCAGCAGAGCTGGCCCTTATCGGCACCTATACGCAGGATGTTCTCGCCGGTTACGGCATCAACATTAACTGGATCATCATTTCTGCCTTCTTCACCGTGCTCATGGTCTTCCTCTGCCTTCGCGGGATCGTCGGCTCCATTCGCACGGCAACCGTACTCTTCCTCGCCGAAGTCATCGTCATCGTCGTCCTGTGCGCCATTGTTCTGATCAAGGGCGGAGCGCACGGTCTCACGCTCGCGCCACTGAACCCGGCAAATTCTCCCACCGGCATATCCAGAATCGCGCTCGGGATGGTGTTCGCCATCCTGTCATTCGTGGGCTTCGAAGCAGCGACCACCCTGGGTGAGGAAGTGCGCAGACCCCGGCGCAATGTTCCGCGCGCCATGTTTTTCGCTCTTCTCTTTGTGGGCCTGATTTACGTGTTCGCGACCTACAGCGAGATGGTCGGCTTCGGCGTCGATGGCGTGCACAAACTCATTGCTGACGTCGCACCGTTCACAACACTCGCGAATACTTATGCGCCCTGGCTAAACCTGTTGGTCGGACTCGCCGGCATCTCCAGTATTTTCGCGGTCACAATGAATACCAATAACGGCGTCGTCCGGATCATCTTCGCAATGAGTCGCGAAGGGATGCTGCCTCAACGTCTCTCACACGTGCACCCGACACACCGCACGCCCACCACCGCTATCTGGTTTGTCGGCGTCTTCGCCGTCATCCTCACGTTCGGCGTCGGCCTGCTCTCCGGGCCGTTCAACGCCTACGTGTATCTCGGTTCGATCCTCACGCTCGCAATCATCCCGGTCTACATTCTGACGAATGTGGCAGCCATTCGGTACTTTGCCAGCACTCGCAGGTCGGAGCGCTCCGTTTTACGCCACGCCATTTTGCCCGTGCTCGGCATACTTTTGCTCGCGATACCCATTTACGGCCAGGTCTACCCCGCCCCTGCCGCTCCGCTGGTCTTCTTCCCCTACCTGGTATTGCTATTCATCATCGTTATGGCGGTGATCGCCGTGCAACTCGGCAAACGACGCCCTGAAGTACTACTCCGAGCTGGCGCCACGCTCGCGGCAGCCGATACGGACGATGCCATGCATCTGGCGCCGGCGGAAACGCCGGAACTGGACGAGCCGAAAGCCCGATCATGACATTCGCGATGCCATTGTCGACCGCGTTCGAGCTCGTAACACTTGCGCACCAAGAGGCACAGCGCCGCGCCATCGCGATATCGGCAGCCGTTGTCGATGCGGGCGGCCACCTCGTTGCGTTCGGACGTATGGACGGCGCCGAGATCGCGGGGCCCACCCTGGCAACCGATAAAGCATTCACAGCCGTCGCTCACAGCATTGCCACCGAGGAGTTGGCTGTGTTGGCGGCGCCCGGAGGAGAGCTGTTCGGACTCCAATCCAATGGCGCTGGCCGGTATGTCATCTTCGGAGGCGGAATCCCCCTTCGGCAGGACGGCGCGATTGTCGGCGGGATCGGCGTGAGCGGTTCGACCTCGGACAACGACATTGGCTGTGCCAACCGGGCCGCAGAATACTTCGCGAGCCTCTCCTGAACCAGGCCTGTCGCGTGAGCTGCGCGGCAGGAGGTGCATCGCGGCGGCGTGAATAATGACGGTATCCCTTCCTGTGTAATTCGTCAGGCAAGACCGCGGATCTGTCATTAATCGGCCCGCAACGCGAGCGCCGGCAACGCGAGCCCTCACCGGGACGCAAGATGGGGACGATTCACCTATCGGAGCGGCTGAGTTCCGTAGCCACTGCGGCTTCCAACTCGGGGAGGTCGTCGCCAACAGTCGCTGCGAAGAGGTTGTGATCGATTTGGATGCGGGCGCCTCAGCCACTGTTCCGCGCCTGCCGCGGCTCGGTTCGGTGCGGAAGCAGTTGATTTGCTGTGATGGCAGTACGACCGGGGCGAGCACAACCGGCGTCCTGATCGCCCGGCTCAGTTTCACTCGACAGGCTCGTCGGCCCTTCGTTTTTGTAACCAGGGGATTAGGCCGCCCGCAAGCAGCATGTCGACCTGTCGCGCCGAAAGCCGATGCCACAGTGCATAGTTCTCATCGCGAGTTTTATTGTGGACGACAATCTCGGTCCCAGCCACGACGGCTTCGCGGATACCTGCCAGGACCAGCACATCATCCCGCTGGATGCGGTCGTGATCGGCCGCATCCGCGAACTCAAGAGCGAGCACTCCAAAATTGGCGAGGTTTTGCCAGTGGATGCGTGCGAATGAAATGGCCAGTACCGCGCGCAATCCGAGGAAGCGAGGAGTGATCGCGGCATGCTCCCGCGAGGATCCTTGCCCGTAGTTGGCACCGGCGACCACGATGTGGCCAGATCCGGCACGAGTTTCGGCGGCACAGGTCGGGTAGTTTTCATCGATCTGGTCGAAGGTGAATTCGGCGAGCTTCGGGATGTTGCTGCGGTAGGGCAACACCCGCGCGCCAGCTGGCAGAATCTCATCCGTCGAAATATCGTCGCCCACCACAAGGATGACCGGTGCCTCGATGCGATCGGCGAGGGGTGCAAAGACCGGCAACGAGGAGATGTTATCGCCTTTGACCAGCTTCACTTGAGCGGCCATTTCCGCGGGCAGCGGTCCCTCAAGCATGGCCAGATTCACACTTGACAGTGCGGGCAGTTGGAGCGCGGGGTAGCCCAGGTTGAACAGCTCTTCCAAGTCGCGAGGGTCTGTGATCGTCCCGGTGAGCACCGCTGCCGCTGCGGTCTCTGGCGAGCACAGGTAGACCGAGTCTTCCTGGGTTCCCGAGCGGCCAGGAAAGTTGCGCGGCATCGTGCGCAAGCTGTTGCGCCCGTGCGCCGGAGCTTGTCCCATTCCGATGCAACCCATGCAGCCCGACTGATGCAGCCGCGCACCGGCGCTGATCAAATCAAGGGTGGCTCCCATTCGGGTCATATCCTGAAGAATTTGCCGGGAGCTTGGGTTGACGTCGAAAGATACGCCCGGAAAAGACTGGCGTCCCTTCACGATCGCAGCAACGACCGCGAAGTCGCGCAGCCCCGGGTTCGCCGATGACCCGATCACAACCTGCTCAACAGGTCGACCGGCGACTTCCCGCACCGGCACGACGTTACCCGGCGAACTGGGCAGCGCGATGAGCGGCACAATCGTAGACAGGTCGATCTCATCGGTGACGTCGTAGCGGGCATCCGGATCAGCAAGCAATTCGATGAAGTCGCCCCCACGCTGTTCCGCGCGAAGGAATGTATTCACTTGCTCGTCGGCGGGGAAAACCGTGGTGGTCGCCCCCAATTCAGCACCCATATTGGCAATCACATGTCGATCCATGGCGGTGAGTGTCGACAGGCCAGGTCCGTAGTATTCGATGATCCGATTGATACCTCCCTTCACACCATGTCGGCGCAGCATCTCCAAAATGACATCTTTTGCGCTGGTCCACGGCGACAATTGGCCAATTAGCCGGACACCCCAAATCTCGGGCATTCTGATGTACAGCGGCTCACCGGCGATCGCAAGAGCCACCTCGATCCCTCCAACGCCGATGGCCAACATCCCGAGCGATCCCGCCGCCGGGGTGTGACTGTCCGAGCCGACCATCGTCTTTCCCGGAATACCAAACCGTTGCATATGTGTCGGGTGCGAAACCCCGTTTCCGGCTTTCGAAAACCACATGCCGAACCGTTGACAGGCGGAGCGGAGGAAGTCGTGATCCTCCGCGTTTTTGCTGTCAGCTTGCAACAGGTTGTGGTCGACATACTGCACGGACACTTCAGTCCGCGCACGATCAAGCCCCAGCGCCTCCAACTCGAGCATGACGAGCGTCCCTGTTGCATCCTGAGTGAGGGTCTGATCGATGCGCAGGCCGATTTCAGTCCCCGGCGTCATCTCCCCGATCAGCAGATGAGAAGCGATGAGCTTCTGGGCAACGTTGTATCCCACGACGACTCTCCTTGATCAAGTCCCGCCGGGAGTGTTCCAAGCCACGGTCATCCGGCGAAGGTCTCCGCGGTAGCTCCCAACCTAAGCCACCATCGCGACGACGGCCACCCTTATCACCCCCGGCCGTCAACCGCAAGCCATGCCATAAGACACAAGAACTGCCATCGGTTTTTGGGTGCTCATCGAGCATCGAAGCGATCCTGAAGCATCCCCCAGTAGCGGGAACCATGCAGACTCCGCGTCAGATTCTCGATGAGAGATACACGAAGGCCGACCTCACGACCGAGGAGTACCTCGAACGCGTCGAGCACCTGGGCTCCGCCTGATCGCTCAGGCGAGGCGGCAACCTGCTTCAGCCCTCGACATATACCCCTAGGGGGTATATGGTCACCACATGAGTCAAATTAGCAAAGGCGCACCCAATGGATCTCCCGCAAATGACCACGAAGCGCTGGCGGGGCATCCGCAGACGGGTCACGCCGGTATGAACCATGCGGGGCACGGCAATCATGTTGCCCAGTTCCGGCGCCTGTTCTGGATCATGCTGGTCGTTGCTGTGCCGGTCGTTGCCTTCAGCACCATGTTTGCGATGATCCTGAGGTACCAGCTGCCCGAGTTCCCCTTCGTGGTGTGGATTTCCCCGGTTCTCGGAACGGTGATGTACGTCTGGGGCAGGCGGCCATTCCTCACCGGCGCATTCTCGGAGTTGAAGTCTCGAAAGCCGGGGATGATGCTTCTCATCGCCCTTGCCATCACCGTCGCATTCCTCGCCTCGTGGGGCGCAAGCCTCGGGCTGCTCGATCATCAGCTCAACTTCTGGTGGGAGTTGGCGCTGCTGATCGTGATCATGCTGCTGGGGCATTGGATCGAGATGCGCTCCCTCGCGCAAACCTCAACCGCTCTCGAATCACTCGCCGCACTGCTTCCGGACGAAGCGGAACGGGTCGATGGTGACAACACCGTCACGGTCGCACCTGCCGACCTTGTCGTCGGTGACCTTGTGGTGGTGCGCCCTGGCGGCCGGGTTCCGGCCGATGGCGAAGTCACCGAGGGCACCGCCGATGTCGATGAATCGATGATCACCGGCGAGTCTCGCCCGGTGAGCCGTGGCATCGGCTCGCACGTTGTGGCGGGCACCGTCGCCACCGACAATGCGCTGCGCGTGAGGGTGACCGCGGTCGGCGACGACACTGCATTGGCGGGAATCCAACGCCTGGTCAGTGCAGCCCAGAACTCTTCATCTCGCGCACAGCGCTTGGCCGATACCGCAGCGCGGTGGCTGTTCTGGTTCGCACTGGGATCCGCCGCGATCACGGCAATCGTGTGGACAGCGCTGGGAGCGCCGGATGACGCGATCGTCCGCACGATCACCGTGCTGGTCATTGCGTGCCCGCATGCGTTGGGCCTGGCTATTCCCCTGGTCGTATCCATTGCAACGGAACGTGCCGCGAAGGGCGGCGTGCTGATCAAGGACCGGCTCGCGCTTGAGGCCATGCGCACCGTGAATTCCGTGCTCTTCGACAAGACAGGAACCCTCACCAAGGGTGAACCCATCGTCTCGAAAATAGCCGTCGCCGGTGGAGTCACCGAAGGAGAGTTGCTTTCCTGGGCGGCCGCGGTCGAAGGCGACAGCGAACACCCCCTCGCCAAGGCGATCATCACTGCGGCCAAAACACGCGATCTCCCCGGTCTTCGGGCCACAGAGTTTCAGGCCTCGACCGCGGTCGGCGTCACGGGAACGGTCGGGGGCAACCAGATCAGCGTCGGCGGGCCGAGCATGCTCGCCTCCCACACCGCCGCTCCGATGTCGGAGACCACAGCGTGGGAGAACGACGGGGAAATCATCCTGCATGTGCTGCGCAACGGCACGGTGGTTGGGGCGATCGGGCTCGCCGATGAGATCAGGCCAGAATCCCAACAGGCAGTTGACGCCCTCCACACCCTTGGCATCCAGGTCGTCATGATCACTGGGGATGCCGAGGCGGTCGCTCGATCGGTCGCGACCCAACTGGGTATCGACCGGGTCTTCGCGGGAGTTCACCCGCAAGATAAAGTGGCGAAAGTTATCGAGCTTCAGGCCGAAGGACGCAAAGTCGCGATGGTCGGCGATGGAGTGAACGACGCGCCAGCCCTCGCCCAAGCGGATGTCGGAATCGCGATCGGTGCAGGCACCGATGTCGCCATCGCGTCAGCGGGTGTCATCCTCGCCAGCGACGACCCCCGGTCAGTTCTGTCTGTAATTGAGCTGTCCCGCAAGAGCTATCGCAAGATGAAGCAGAACCTGTGGTGGGCGGCCGGGTACAACCTGATCGCCGTGCCGCTGGCAGCCGGCGTTCTCGCGCCAATCGGATTCATCCTCCCCATGGCGGTCGGAGCACTGCTGATGTCGGCCTCGACGGTGGTGGTGGCCCTCAACGCACAGTTGCTGCGACGCCTGGATCTTCGCCCCGAAGTCAGCGCCGGCGCCCTGTTGTCCGGGCGAGCTCACACTCCTACGGGGAATGACGACGAGCAGGAGAAAGTACTCGCTGGGAGCGCCAGCTAGTCAGGCGCGTCAGGTGATATCTCCATTTCTCGACAAGCGATTGAGTACCCCGAAACGCGTGGCGGACTCAATCGGTCTAGAGACGTGAAGCCGGATTTCGTATTCGCGGCGCGTGATAGAGCGCTCCCGCCGATAGCCTGAGTTCATGCGAGTAGGGGTGTTGTTTGGCGGTGATAGTGAAGAACGAGACGTGTCGATCGCGAGTGCCACGCAAGTCGTGCATGCGTTGAGGTCTCGCGGACATGATGTTCTCCTGGTGGATACCGCTCGCGGTGCCGTTAGCGCCGCATCAGAGCCGGTCGCGCTCACAGCGACGGTTCCAGACATGCCCCCGAGCCGCGACAGCCTCGACCAGCTCCAGGCCACGATATCGAAGGTCACTGTCGCATCCGCCGTGCTCGGAACAGACGTAGTATTCCTGGCTCTACACGGAGGCTCTGGTGAAAATGGCCAGTTCCAGGCCCTACTGGAACTGACTGGTGTCCCTTTCACCGGCAGCGGATCCCTCGGCAGCGGGCTCGCCATGGACAAAGACATTTCCAAGCGGCTTTTCACGGCGGCGGGCATCGCTACGCCCGCCTGGGCGATCTGGGATAGCAAACACCGTGACCAAGCGCAGGCGATTGGTTACCCGCTCATCGTTAAGCCGAATTCACAAGGGTCCACGATCGGCCTCTCGCTTGTCCGATCACCGGTTGAACTGGCCGCAGCGCTCGAGATGGCATCGCGATACGGAGAAGTGTTACTTGAGCAGTTCATCGCCGGGCGCGAGCTGACGGTCGGGGTTCTGGATGGAATTGCCCTGGCAGTAGGCGAGGTGATGCTGGATCCCGATAGCGCGTTCACGTATCAACAGAAGTACCAAGCGGGCGCCGTCCAAGAGGTGTTCCCGGCTCAGGTTTCAGACGAGATCGCCGCCGAAGCCCAACGCCTGTCACTTGTTGCACATGCCTCTCTGAAACTCGACGGATACAGCCGTTCGGACTTCCGCCTGGACTCGCAAGGCACTCTGTGGCTGATAGAGGTCAACACGCTGCCAGGACTCACCGCAACGAGTCTCCTGCCACAATCAGCCGCCGCGATCGGGATCGACTACGGGACACTAATTGAACGGATCTGTGGCTTGGCTATCGAAAAGGCGGCAGGAAGAGTGCCCTAGCGTTGCAGCATGACCACCGCATCCGCCTCCCACCGGGCGGCTCGTCCGTTCGGACCGGTCGGGCTCGTGGCGATCGGCCTTATCTGCCAGGAGGTCGGAGCCTCCTTCGCGGTGCTGCTCTTCCCCTCGGTGGGTGTGATCGGCATGGTTTCGCTTCGGCTCGCATTCTCCGCGATCGTGTTGCTCGCCGTCGCTCGCCCGCGACTGCGCGGACACAGCCGAAACGACTGGCTTACCGTCATCGCCTTCGGGATCACGCTCGCCCTGTTGAACGCGCTCTTCTACGGGGCGCTCGCCCGGGTGCCGCTCGGAGCCACCATCACGATCGAAGTGCTCGGCCCCCTTGTGCTCTCGGTCGTCATCAGCCGCCGCGCGTCGAGCTGGCTTTGGGCGGTGCTCGCGCTCAGCGGAGTGGTGATCCTCAGCCAGGGCAGCTTCGGTGATTTGGATCCGGTGGGCGTCGCCTTTGCATTCGGCGCGGCGGCGATGTGGGCGGGCTACATTCTGCTCTCCGCCCGCACGGGGGCACGGTTTCCTCGCTTGGACGGGCTCGCCCTCGCGATGACCGTCGGAGCCGTGATCACCGTGCCGTTCGGCATCGCGAGCGCTGGTCCGGTGATCTTCCGGCCCAACATCCTGCTGCTGGGAGCAGCGGTCGCCCTGCTGTCCTCGACCATTCCCTACACGCTCGAACTGATTGCCCTTCGGCGGCTGCCGTCGGCGACCTTCTCGATACTGATGAGCCTCTCGCCGGCGATCGCGACGACGGCTGGGTTCCTGATCCTCGGCCAAAAGTTCACCGGGGTGGCCTTTGTGGCGATCGGCCTCGTGATGGCCGCGAGTATCGGTGCGGTGCTCTCGGCCTCCCGTGCGGCTCGACCGGGTGAAACCGGCCTCGGCGAACCCCTGGGCTGAGTGCCGTGCTCGCCCTGGCCAGACCGACGTCGGTACAGACTCGCTGAGTTACGCTGGGAGCCTTTGCGACAGTCGAATCGAGAGGGTGACAGTGCCTGAAGCGAAGCCCACCGGGCTGCTGCGCTCCATTCTCGGACTCTTGGGGTTCAGCGGGCTTGCTGCCGTGCTCATCGTCGCGCTCACCACGCCAGCGATCGTTGTCACGAGCCAGGTAACGAACAACGCGGTTGGCCTGTTCGAGAATCTGCCCGACTACGTCAAGATCGGCAACCAGTCCCAACGCAACATCCTCTACGGACTCCGCGGCGGCGAACAGGTGCCCTTTGCGCAGATCTATGACCAGAATCGCGAGGAAGTGGCGTGGGATGCCGTGTCGCCCTTCGTCAAAGATGCCCTGGTCGCCGCAGAGGACGTGCGCTTTTATAAGCATGGCGGCGTCGACCTCGCCGGCATCTCGCGGGCAGCGGTGAACAACCTCACCGGTAACGACCTGCAGGGTGCATCGACCATCGAGCAGCAGCTCGTCAAACAGCTGGCGATCCAGGAAGCCGTCGCCACGATCCGCGATCCGAAGAAGCTCGAAGCCGCCAAAGCGAGGGCCCAGGCCAACACTCTCGACCGCAAGCTCAAAGAGGCCAAACTCGCGATTGGCCTCGAGAAAAGCTACACGAAACACCAGATCCTGCTCGCCTATCTCAACATCGCAGGATTCGGCGGAAACACCTACGGCATCGAGGCGGCCGCTGAGCAGTACTACTCCACCACCGCCGCGAAACTCACGCTTGCCCAGGCCGCGAGCCTCATCGCTGTCGTGCAGCAGCCGCCGCTGCGCAACCCGGGTTCGTCGGCCAACTGGGAGCGAAATAAGTCCCGTCGCGATACGATCCTCGCCACCATGTTGGGCGAGAAGATGATCGCCGACAAGCAGTACACCGATGCGATCGCCACCCCTGTTGATGCGACGACGGTGAAGATCAGCCCCGCGACCAATGGCTGCTCCTACGCCTTCGCCGCGAAGTCGTTCTGCGACTACGTGATCAAGAACGTGAAGAACCTGCCGGGCCTGGGGGAGACCGCTGCCGACCGCGTCGCCGCGTGGCGCCGGGGCGGTAACGCCGTTTACACCACCATCGACCTCGACCAGCAGAAGGTCGCCGAGGAGGATCTCGCCCAGCGCACCCCCGCCTCCGAGGCACGTTTCAGGCTTGGCAGCGCAGTCTCCACAGTGCAGGTCGGCACCGGCCGCATCGTCATCATGGCTCAGAACAAAGGGTTTGACGACACCGGCGAAGGGGACCCTGCGACCACCACCGCGATCAACTTCAACACCGATAGGGCGTACGGCGGGTCGTCCGGTTTCCCGGTCGGCTCAACCTACAAGCTATTCACCCTGATCAACTGGCTGCAGAATGGCCACGGCATCCAGGACACGGTCAACGGCAACATCCAGTTCTATCCCGCCGGCTCAAAGTCGTTTCCGGCTACCTGCGATGGCGGGTTCTATTTTCTGAACAAGAGCTACAGACCACAGAATGACAGCGGGGTCAGCGAGGGCCAGATGAGCGTGATGAGCGCCACCAAGGGTTCGGTGAACGCGGCCTTCATCAACATGGCGTCGAAGCTCGACCTTTGCGAGATTCGCGACGTGGCGAAGTCGATGGGAGTGCATAACGCCGACAATTCCGAGCTCAGCCACACCCCGGCCTCCATCCTCGGTACCAACACGCCGTCGCCGCTCACGATGGCCAACGCCTACGCCACCGTCGCCAGTGGCGGCAAGCTCTGCCAACCGATCGCGGTCGACAAGATCATAGGACCGGATGGCAAAGAGTTGCCGGGCCAGCCCCAGAGCTGCAACCAGGTGCTCACTCCCGAGGTTGCCGCCGCCGCCGCCTATGACCTGCAGGGGCCGCTGCAGCCCGGCGGCACGGGTGCGATCGCGAATCCCCGTGACGGCACCGCGCTCTTCGGCAAGACCGGTACCGCCGAGGCAATTCAGAGCTACATGGTCGCATCGAGCACCCAGACGTCCACCGCGGTGTGGATCGGCAATATCGAGGGTGACCAGAACATGCGACGCATCTCGATCGGTGGCATCCTGGCCTCTAATCTGCGCACCTACGTGATGAAACCGATCCTGGCGTCGCTGAATGCGAGTGCGGTTTACGGCCAGGGCGGCACCTTCGCAGAACCGACGGGAACGCTGCTACGGAGCACCTTCTATCGCCCGCCGCCTCCCATACCGACGCCGACACCCGACCCGGCGCCCGCGCCGACCACGAGCCCTGGCAACGGCAACGGCAACGGCAAGCCACCCGGGCGCCACGGCTGACTCCGCTCACCTCGACGCCGAGAATGCCTTGGCCACTAGTCTGGGCCGCATGGACCAAGCCGGACTCACTCTCAATGGCGGCGGATGGCTCGCCCTCGCCCTCGTAAATGCCGGCCTTGCCGAGCAGAAGAAGCGATCGCGATTCACCTGGTTCATCGTGTCGCTGTTCATCGGCCCGCTCGCGACCTTCCTCATCGTCGTGTGGCAACGCGCCCCGGTGGACGCGATCGAGCTCCTGCACCCGTTCTCCAACCGCAGGGATCGATGGCTCGTGCTCGGCGGGTTTGGCGTGGTCATCGCGCTGGTGCTCGGCGTCTTCGCGCTGATCGGTGGCAATTGGTTCACAGGCGGATCGGCGATCGCCGTCTTCGCGCTCGCAATGTGGGCGCTGGCACTCTACGGACGCGAGGCGGCTGTCGCCCGTCACGAGTAACGCCCACCCGGTCAGATTGTGCAGTGCAGAGGCCCGGTGCGGTGACCGTGCCGCGGGTAGGGGCGCATCCGGAAAGCCCCATAGTGAATGCCAGCATCGCGGCCAGAGACAGGGCAAGCGGACTTCGAACTCGGGTGCGTGGGGCCAGCATGCCGTGCATCGCCCCCACCGCTAGGGTCTCAACCATGCCGATAACCGAGGGACCACTCGCTGGAATTCTCATCGCCGACTTCTCCCGGGTTCTCGCCGGGCCGCTCGCCACGATGACCCTGGCCGATCTCGGTGCCCGCGTCATCAAGGTGGAGCGACCGGATGTCGGCGATGACACCCGCTTGTGGGGACCGCCCTTCTCCGCCACCGGCTCCACCTATTTCGACAGCATCAACCGCAACAAGGAGTCGGTCTGTCTCGACCTCACCGAGCCTGGTGACGTCACTCTCGCCCGCGAACTGATCGCGCGCGCTGACGTGGTCGTCGAGAACTTCAAGCCGGGGGGAATGGAGAAGCTCGGCCTCGGCTTCGAGACGGCACGGGCCGCGAACCCGGGCGTCGTTTACGTCTCGATCTCCGGCTTCGGCAGCGGCGGCGGGCGTGATCTGCTCGGCTACGACTTCGTCGTGCAGGCGCTCGGTGGGCTCATGAGCATCACCGGGGAGGCAGATGGCCCGGCGCTCAAGGCCGGCGTCGCCCTCGTCGACGTGCTGACCGCAAAGGATGCCGTGGCCGGCATCCTCGCGGCGCTTTTGCATCGGCAGTCGACCGGTATCGGCGCGCGGCTCGAGCTCAACCTGCTCTCGAGCCTGCAGGGGTCGCTGGTAAACCAGGCGCAGGCCTACCTCGGCGCCGACGTGATTCCGGGGCGCCTCGGCAACACGCATCCGTCCATCTCGCCCTATGAGACTCTCGAATGCGCCGACGGACCGATCGCCGTCGCCTGCGGCAATGACGGCCAGTTCCGGCGCCTGGTTGCGGTGCTGGATTCGCCGCACTTGGCCGACGACTCGCGGTTCCTCGACAACTCCCTGCGCGTCGCCAATCGAATTACGCTCGTGCCGCTTCTCGAAGAGCGGCTGCGGCAGCACGGGGCCGCGGAGTGGCAGCGTCGGCTGACCGAGGTAGGGGTGCCGGCCGGCCGGGTCGGCACGATCGCCGACGGCCTAGAGCTCGCGAAATCCCTCGGGCTCGAGCCGACGATCGAGGTCTTCGACGCGTCCGGAGTCGCCGTGGCGACGCAGGTACGACATCCGATCACCTGGAGCCCACCCCTCACCCGCCGCAATTCCGCTCCGCCGATGTTGGGAGAGCAGGATGCTGCGGTGCGTGAGTGGCTCGCGCGCCCGGTCACCTGACGACCCTCTGCCGGCGCAGAGCGATCCACAGGGCGGCGGCGGTATCCGGGTCGGCGAGATCGGCATCGATCAGCTCGGTGGCCACCGCGATGCGATGCCGCAGCGAGTTGCGGTGGATGCCGAGCTCGCGCGCCGAACTCTCCCACTGGCCGCGATGAGCGAGGTAGCTTCGCACGGTGTCGCGCAGGTCGCCTCGCGGATGCCGCGCGAGGGCATCCACCCAGGCGTCGCCGCGCAGGTCGACGGAGCCATTTACGCCGACGGTGCCATTGACACCGACCACCGTGCCGAGGGACGCGGTGCGACAGGCGAACGCGACCGGGCCAACGGCTGCGGCCAGCTCCGCGAGGGGAAGCGGCTGGCCGAGAACGACGGCGTACTCTGCGCCGCCCATCGACACGGCACCCATCGACACGCCGCCAAATGACACGGCACCGCCGAGGCCGGCTGAGTTCTCGGGCAGGATGGCGAGGCGGATGCCGTCGACCGTGGCAGTCATCGTGGCAGCCAGCGTTGCAGCCAGCGACGACTGCGGCAACCCCAGCGATGCGATCACTGTGGCGAGCTCGCGGGAGTGCACGGGAGTTGCCGCCTGCCCGCGCACGGCCAGCAAGCGGGCGAAGTCGCCGAGCGGGGGCCGGCCGGCGTGCTCGGAGGCGATGCGCGCGGCATCCACGTGTCCCCCCAGGATGAGCGCAGCGATGGTTCCCCCCAGGGCCTCGGCCACTCTCGAGGCCTCCTCGGCGCCCTGTGCCGTGAGCGACAACAGCATGCAGGAGGTCAGGATGAGCTGGCGGTCGGCCTTTTGAAGACCTCGCCCGGCACCCACCGCGAGGAACCCGACGGTGCGCTGGCCGATCGTGATCGAGTGCTCGACGACATCCATGCCGTTCAGCGGGAACGTGGCCGCCGAGTACGTGCCGACCAGGTCGAACCGGGCAGATTCTGCGCGCAGTTGCGGCACGACATCTGCCGAGGCCCGTGGCCAGACCGTCTCGCGGCTACCGTCCGCTGGCAGGTACGCCGCCCAACCGCCGAGACCCTGAGCCAGTGCGGTGACGATGGCCTGCGCCGGGTCGCCACGGGTCGCTGCACGCGCCAGAGCCGTCTGGAGATTCAGGCGCGAAGCGAGGTCGGCCTGCTCCCACTGACCAATCAGCTGCCAGAAGGCGCGGGAGATGTGCAGGAACGGCACCGCCGCTGGCACGAGCAGCAGGTCGAGCGCGGCATCGGCGCACGCCGAAACGAGTTCTGGATCAACCCGATCCGTACCCGCACCGAGGCCGAGCGCGAGCGCGGCAATTCCCTTGTGCGCCAGCCGGCCCACGTAGTCCCGAATGACGGCCGGCCCGCCCACGAGCGGAATACCCGTGGTCAGAAGCAGTTCGCCGCCCTCGAGATAGGGCGTCGGGTCGGCAAGTTCGGAGATGTGTACGCCGGTGAGTTGCTGGCGTCCGATCGGACCGGGCGCTGCCGGCCGCAGGTCGCTGCCGAGCCTTTCGCACAGCTGCTCCAGAGTGACCATCGGTGCGCTCCTTCGACTCTTTTAGATAGTTTATCTAATTTCGGAAGAGCTTTAGATGAATCGACCAATGACCGCGCGCGAGCCGCTGACTACATTGGCCTCATGGCTTCCACTTTCTCTCCTCTGCTCCAGTCTCGCCACATTGCGCACCCGATCCCTGGACCGCGATCCCGACAGCTTCAGGAGCAACGAAACGGCGAGGTGAGCTCTGCATTCGGTGCAGCCCTGCCGGTCTTCATCGATCGGGCCGAGGGCGGCATCCTGCAGGATGTCGACGGCAACCGCATTATCGACTTCGCCTCCGGCATTGCCGTCACGAGTGTGGGTGCGACTAACGCGTTTGTGCAGGCCAAGGTCGCCGCCCAGCTCGATCGCTTCACCCACACCTGCTTCATGGTCACCGAGTACGAGGGATTCACCGAGGTGTGCCGCTGGTTGAACGCGCACACCCCCGGCACTTTCGACAAGCGCAGCGCGCTGTTCTCCACCGGAGCCGAGGCCGTCGAGAATGCTATCAAGATTGCTCGCTCCGCCACCGGCCGGCCGAACGTGCTCGTCTTCGACGAGGGCTATCACGGTCGATCCCTGCTCACGATGGCGATGACAGCAAAGGAGAATCCCTACAAACTGGGCTTCGGTCCCTTTCCAGAGCAGGTTTTCCGCGCACCGAACGCCGCACCGCTGCGCTGGCCGGGCGGCCCCGAGAATGCCGCGAGCGAGGCCCTCGCCGCCGTCGAAGCGATCCTTGCCGAGAACGGGCCTGAGTCGTTCGCCGCCATGGTCATCGAGCCGATCCAGGGCGAGGGCGGCTTCCTCGTGCCGGCCGAGGGCTTCCTCGCCGGGCTGCGGAAGATCGCGGATGCCCACGGTATCGTCTTTGTGATCGACGAGATCCAGGCCGGCATGGGCCGCACCGGCACCCTCTTTGCGAGCGAGCATGACGGTGTCGAGGCCGACCTCATCGTGACCGCGAAGGCCCTCGGCGGAGGGCTTCCGCTCTCCGCCGTCACCGGCCGAACGCGGTTGATGAACGCCGTGCGCCCCGGCGGTCTCGGCGGCACCTACGCGGGCAATCCGCTGGCCTGCGCCGCGGCCCTCGGGGTCTTCGAGGCCTTCGAAGACGGATCACTGCTCGCCAACGCTGCGACGATCGAGACGGTTGTGCGCGCCCACCTCGAGCCCCTGCTCGACTCTGTGGCCGTCGTAGCAGAGGTGCGCGGGCGCGGGGCAATGCTCGCGGTCGAATTCGCCGACCCGATAACTCTCGAGCCGCGGGCGGATATCGCCAAGGCTGTCGCGGCGGCCTGTCACGCGGAGGGATTGCTCGTTCTAGTCTGTGGCACCTACGGCAACGTCATCCGCCTGCTGCCGCCACTCGTGATCGGCATCGAGCTTCTCGAGGACGGCTTGCGCGTGCTCACCGCAGCGATCGAGCAGCAGGCGGCCGAGGCATCCCGTGCCCTGCAGGATGCAGCGGCGGCATGACCTTGCCCGCCGTCGAGCCAGCCCACGACGCGAGCTTCGATCCAGCTTCCGGCGAGCGCACCGGCGCGGTCGCGCATTCGACCGGTGCCGAAGTTGGCCACATCCTGGACAGTGCGAATCGGGCCGCACCCGCGCTGGCCGCGCTCAGCCCCGCAATCCGACAGGCCTGGATTGCCGCCGCGGCCGACGCCGTACTTGCCGTCGCGGATGAGCTGGTCGGCCTCGCTCGCGCCGAGACCGGACTCGGCGTCGCTCGCCTTGAGGGCGAACTGAACCGGATGGCCGCGAGCGCCCGGTTCTACGCCGGCGTCGCGTGCGAGGGCAGCTACCTCGGCGCGAGCCGCGATGACCTGGACGGAGGATCCACGCTTGTTCGCTGGAATATCCCGGTCGGAGTGGTCGCCGTCTTCGGCGCGAGCAACTTTCCCTTCGGCTTCGGCATCTTCGGTCACGATGTTGCCTCCGCCCTCGCCGCGGGGTGTCCGGTGGTCGTGAAGGCGCACCCGGCGCACCCGAGACTCAGTGTGCGACTCGGCCAGATCGTGCGGGATGCCCTGCTCAACGCCGGTGCCCCCGAGGGCACCTTCGATGTGGTGGTCGGCTTCGATTCCGGACTGCAGCTCGTCGATTCACCCGTGGTTCGCGCGGTGGCCTTCACCGGCAGCCAGCAGGCGGGGCTCGCTCTCGTCGAGCGCGGCGCCCGTCGAGGCATTCCCGTCTTCGCGGAGATGGGCACGGTAAACCCGGTGTTCGTCACGCCGGCCGCGGCCGCGGATCGTGACTCGATCGCGCAGGGATTCGTCGACTCCTTTACCCTGGGGGCCGGCCAGTTCTGCACCAAGCCTGGCCTCATCCTCGTTCCGGCGGGTCACGGCTTTGCCGCCTCGATCGCCGAGGCCGTCTCACGGGTGCCGGCCGCACCACTGCTCACTGCCGGCATTGCGGCCGCCTTTGCTCGCGGCATCGGCGAGCTCAATCCCCACGCGGCAGCGGCCTCCGCGCCGGTGAAGACCGAGGCGCACCCCGTCGCCGGCTATGAGGTCAGTCCACGCACGATTGCGGTCGACCTCGCTCAGCTGACCCCCGGATCGCGCCTGCTCGAGGAGTGCTTCGGGCCGGTCGCCCTTGTCGTGGAGTACGACGATCCCGCTGCTGCCCTCGCGGCCCTCGATCGGCTGCAACCGTCGCTCGCCGCCTCGGTCTTCACCGGCGGGGATGCAGACACCGATGCTGACCTCGCCGTTGCACAATTGACCAGGCGGGTCGGCCGCGTGGCCGTGAACACCTGGCCGACCGGGGTGGCGACGAGCTGGTCGCAACAGCACGGCGGGCCCTGGCCCGCCACTTCCCGCCCAGAGGCCACGAGTGTCGGCGGCGGCGGGCTCGCCCGGTTCGTGCGGCCGGTGAGCCTGCAGAACGCGACATCCATCCAGCTTCCCCTCATGCTGCAGCCGCAGAATCCCTGGAAGCTACCCCGTCGCCTCAACGGCCGACTGGTGCCATTCGAATGACCGCAACCGAAGGAAATACCGTGCCAGACACCTCTGACCTCATCGATGTCGACTCGCTGCTCAGCGAGTCAGAACTCGAGCTGCGCCGCACGGTGCGCGCCTTCGTCGACGCGGAGATCAAGCCGCACATCGCCGGCTGGTACGACAATGCGGAATTCCCCGTCGGCATCATCCCGCGCCTGGCGGAACTTGGCCTTCTCGGTATGCACCTCACCGGCTACGGCTGCCCCGGTCGCTCTGCGGTGGAATACGGTATCGCCGCCCTCGAACTCGAGGCCGGTGATTCGGGGCTGCGCACCTTCGTGAGCGTGCAGGGATCGCTCGCGATGACGGCGATCCACAGGCACGGCTCAGAGGAGCAGAAGCAGGAATGGCTGCCGAGGATGGCAGCGGGCACGGCCATCGGATGCTTCGGGCTCACCGAACCGACCGCCGGGTCCGACCCCGGAAGCATGACCACGTTTGCCCGCCGAGAGGGCGATGACTGGGTCATCAATGGCACGAAACGCTGGATCGGCCTCGCCTCGATCGCCGACGTCGCAGTGATCTGGGCGATGACCGATGACGGCATCCGGGGCTTCCTTGTGCCCACCGACACGGCCGGGTTCACCGCCACGGTCATTGCGCAGAAGCTCTCGATGCGTGCCTCCATCCAATGCGAGATCGAACTCGCCGAGGTGCGCTTGCCCGGATCGGCGATGCTGCCGAAGGCGAAGGGCCTTCGCGGGCCATTCGAATGCCTCAATGAGGCCCGCTACGGCATCATCTGGGGCGCGATGGGTGCGGCACGCGACAGCTACCTCGCCGCACTGGAGTATTCACAGGAGCGCCTGCAGTTCGGCAAGCCGCTCGCCGGCTACCAGCTCACCCAGGAGAAGTTGGTGAACATGGCACTCGAAATTAACAAGGGAACCCTGCTTGCCCTGCAACTCGGCCGACTCAAGGACGCCGGAAAGCTGCAGCCGCACCAGATTTCAATCGGCAAGCTCAACAACTGCCGCGAGGCGATCCAGATCGCCCGGGAGGCCCGCGCCATGCTCGGTGGCAACGGCGTCACCCTCGACTACTCACCGCTGCGCCATGCCAACAACCTGGAGAGCGTGCGCACCTATGAGGGCACCGACGAGGTGCACACCCTCGTGATCGGCAACCACATCACGGGGATCCCGGCGTTCCGCTGAGGTGCGCTGCCCGGTGCCGATCACCGCCGGGCAGCGCACCATCCGCGAACTACTTGAGGATGCGGATCATCTTGCGGTTGACGAACTCCTCGATGCCGAAGCGACCGAGTTCGCGGCCGAAGCCGCTGCGCTTGATGCCTCCGAAGGGCAGTTCCGGGCTATCAAGGCCGACGCCGTTGACGAAGACCATGCCGGCATCGATTTGGTCGGCCACGCGCAGCACCTGCTCCGAGTCGGTGGAGAACAGGTAGGAGCCGAGTCCGAACGGGGTGTCGTTGGCGAGCGTGATCGCCGCGGCCTCGTCGGCCACGCTATAGACGATGGCCACCGGTCCGAAGAACTCCTCGTGGTGGGCGTCCATTTCGGCGGTCACACCGGTGAGCACCACCGACGGGAAGTAGGTTCCGGTGCGAGCGCCGCGAGCCACAACGGTCGCGCCCTGGGCGATGGCGCGCTCCACCTGCTCGTCGAGGCGATCCGCGGCAAGGGCCGACGACAGCGGGCCGAGCACCGTGCCATCCGCCATCGGGTCTGACGGCGTCGGTTCGGTGAGCTTCGCGCTGAAGCGGGCGAGGAAGTCGTCGTACAGGTTGCCGATCACCACGAACCGCTTGGCCGCGTTGCAGGCCTGGCCGTTGTTATCGATGCGACCGGAGACGGCCGCATCCACTGTTGCATCGATATCGTCGGTGCTGAGCAGGATGAACGGATCCGACCCGCCGAGCTCGAGCACGACCTTCTTGAGATTGCGACCGGCAACCTCCGCCACTGCCGCTCCCGCACGCTCGGAGCCGGTGAGTGACACTCCGACGAGGCGCGGGTTGGCGATCATCTCGGCGATCTGCTCACTGGAGGCGTAGATATTGGTGTACGCGCCCGCGGGGAACCCGGCGTCGTGGAAGATCTGCTCGATCGCCGCGGCGGACTCCGGGCACTGGCCCGCGTGCTTCAACAGGATGGTGTTGCCGAGCACCAGGTTGGGTCCGGCAAACCGGGCCACCTGGTAGTAGGGAAAGTTCCACGGCATGATGCCGAGCAGCGGGCCGAGGGATGACCGGCGCACGAACGCACTGCCCTCGCCGTCGAGCAGGTCGATTTGCTCGTCGGCGAGAAACTTCTCGCCGTTCTCGGCGTAGTAGGAGTAGATCGCTGCGCTGAAATCGACCTCGCCGAGGGCCTGGTCCAGCGGCTTGCCCATCTCGCGCACGATGATCTCGGCGAGTGCTTCGCGGCGTTCGGCGTGCAAGTCGGCCACCCGCTGCATGAGAGCGGTGCGCTCAGCGAGCGTGCTGGTGCGCGACCAGGTGCGGTGAGCTGTATCGGCGGCCCCGAGGGCGACATCCAGCTGGGCGTCGGTGGCCGGGGGGAAGACGGGGCCCTTGGCACCGGTCGCGGGATTGGTGACAACGTACTCGCTCATTCTTGCTCCTTGATCTGGTTCGCGGCCGGCCCGTGCACCACATCGTGCACCACATCGGGTCAACGAAACCTCACCAGAAATCTACGGGATCTCGCTGGGCAGCGCAGCAGGGACGGCGCACTCCACGATCGGGGCTACCGTTTACCTATGGAATATCGCACATTGGGAAATAGCGGCACTGTGGTCTCGGCCCATGCCCTCGGCACCATGACCTTCGGCGCGGAGGCCGATGAACCCACCTCCCACCTCATTCTCGACGCCTTTCTTGCCGCCGGCGGCACCTTTATCGACACCGCGGATGTCTACAGCTCCGGCACTTCGGAAGAGATCATCGGCTCCTGGCTCGCCTCCCACCCGACCGATCGTGAGCAGGTGGTGATCGCCACCAAGGCACGCTTCCCCATGGGCACCGGCCCCAATGACCTTGGTCTCACCCGTCGCCACCTCGGGCGCGCGCTCGATGCATCCCTCGGCCGTCTCGGCGTGGAGCAGATCGACCTCTACCAGATGCACGCGTGGGACGCCCTGACCCCGATAGAGGAGACCCTCGGCTTTCTGAACGACGCGGTCGTCCAGGGCAAGATCGCCTACTACGGTTTTTCTAACTTCCTCGGCTGGCAGCTGACCAAGGCGGTGCACGTCGCGAAGGCACACGGCTGGGCTGCGCCCGTCACCCTTCAGCCCCAGTACAGCCTGCTGGTGCGCGACATCGAGCACGAAGTCGTTCCCGCGGCCCTCGATGCGAACATCGGCCTTCTGCCCTGGTCGCCCCTCGGCGGCGGCTGGCTGAGCGGAAAATACGTGCGCGACCAGGCTCCGACCGGTGCCACCCGCCTCGGTGAGAACCCGGAGCGCGGCATGGAGGCCTGGAAGCAGCGCAACGCCCGCGAGCAGACCTGGACCATCATCGATACGGTGAAGTCGATTGCGGATGCTCACGGCGCAAGCTCCTCGCAGGTGGCCCTCTCCTGGCTCGGTGCCCAGCCCGCCGTGACCGCGGTGATCCTCGGAGCTCGCACCGTGGCCCAGCTCAGTGACAATCTCGGTGCGGTTGACCTGCAGCTCTCGTCTGACGAACTCGCCAGCCTCACCGCGGCGAGCGCGCCTCGCGCTGACGACTATCCCTATGGGGTGGGAGGCGTTGCCCAGCGCAACCGTAATCTGGCGGGT
>JANYEI010000114.1 GCA_025363205.1 Frigoribacterium sp. | reverse complement strand
CCCCGCCAGGAACGGCTTGGCGTGCGCCATCCATTTGCCCATGTCCACAAGCGACCGGCGCTGCACGTCAGGGATAGTGCCGTCGGCCTTGGGCCCGACATTGAGGAGGAGGCGACCCCCGCGGGAAACGATGTCGGCAAGTAGCCTGGCGATTTCTTTCCCAGTGAGTGTGAGTTCGGGGCCCTCGAGCTGGTTGTAGCCGAACGAGAAGCCGAGGCCGCGGCAGTTTTCCCATTCTGCGTCGGATTCCGCATCCTTGTGGGCTTCGTACTCGCTCGTGCCATAGTCCTTGTGGGTGTCACCCCATCGGTCGTTCACCACCCCCTCCGGCACCGCGGCATAATAGGCCTCGAAGAGTGTCCCCAGGCCGGACGGTCCGAAATTCTTTCCTTCGTCTGGCCAATTGATGTCGTTCCACAGCAAGTCGGGCTTGAATCGCTCGATCAGGTCGAGTACATGGTTGTAGGCGTACGCGGCGTACTTCGCATCCTTTGGACGGCTCGTGTCGCGCAAGCTCTCGCCGCTCTGATGAGGCGGAAACTCCCGCACGTGCCAGTCAAGACCGCCCGAGTAATACAGGCCCAGATGCAGGCCTTCGCCCCGCACCGCTCCGGCGATCTCGGCAATCAGGTCCCGGTGCGGTCCGCGGTGAACGGTGTTGCGCTCACCTGTGCCGGGACCATCCCACAGGGTGATGCCGTCATGATGCTTCGTAGTCGGCACGACATAGTCCGCGCCGGTGGCCTTGAACAACGCTGCCCAGTCCTGCGGATCAAAATCCTCCGCCTTCCACTGGTCGAGTAGCTCGTCGTACTCGACGCCGCCAAAGATATCTTGGTGGTGCGCCTGGGAGGGGCTCCCCTCGATCCGAATGGTGTTCATGTACCACTCGGCGTAGGGATTATGGGCGAACCACTCTCCGTCCGCAATCGTTCCCAGAGCTCCGATGGGCTCAGCCCAGGCCGGAACGGAGTACGCCCCCCAGTGGATGAAGATTCCGAACGGTGAGTTCTTGAACCACTCGGGCATCGGCCGCCTGAGACGCGCCCACTCCGGATTGGCTTGATTTTCGACTGACATGCGACTCCGTTGGTTGAAGGCGGTTTGGGGAAGTGTGTTTTTGGCCGTGCGGGGAATCTGCTCAGCCGAAGCGGAGCACGAGCATTGCGTGCCCGGTGAGGACGGTCACCTGCGCACGCACGTATCCGTCTTGCCAAGTGAATTTGAGCGCCTCTCCGGTCGGCTCGAGCGACACCGACGAGGGCATGCTGTCCGAACGGACCGACACCGGGACATCCACGTGCAAAAACGGGTCCTTGATACGGTCCAGCCCGCCGACGATCTGTGTCCCATGTTGTCTTCAGCGACACGGGTCGACATGAAGCTGATGAGGTGAACCGCCAGCGTGTCCGCCTTGCGCACGATCGTGGATTCGAGACACCCGGGCCCGCCCCAGACCAAAGCGCGGCGCGCGGCATCAGGCGCTCAGGGCAGCAACGGATGAGTTCACGGTAGGCGGGAGCCCCATGGTCCCCCATAGCCTGGAAGAGCAGAACCGCCGCAGTGATCGTCTTGCCGTTCTGGACGATCTTCTCCCATTCCGACCCCACGTTGCTGGTGAGCGTGTAGTTGTGCCCGCTGAATCGATCCCACTCGCTCTCGAAATGGAGTTCCACAATCAAGGCGAGTATTTCCGCTCCACCAACTGGTTTCAGCCGAAGCGAGCGGTCATACATGAATTGATCGAAGCTGCTGACTCCTCCGAGTGGCGTTCCCGGGCGGGTGAAGGTGTTGCTGAGCGGCGAGGGAACGACGTACCTTACCCCCGCGAAGCTCAACGTCTCCGCGCCGTTTGAACCACTCTGCGCGCCCCGGGAGATGAAAAGCGCACTGCCGCCTCCCGAGTATGCAGTGAGCCTGCCCGCGAGCGACGAGACAATCGTCGTCGTCGTCGTCTTGGGGATGACCACGAGGGCATACGCACCGAGGTCGACGGACGGGGAAAGGGTATCGAACTGCTGGTGCAGTTGCTGAAGCGCACGCACCGTTCCAAATCTCGCGGCTCCGGGGGTGTCGCCGAAGGGGGGATCGACTATAACTGTGACCCCGGTGACGAACTCTCTTCCGGAGACCACCGGTTCGCAGCTTTCGATGTAGTGGTAGACGAATCCGACGAGATCGCACGTCATCAAGTTAATTAAATCGACAGCATTCTCCTTCGACGGGTTGCGTTCATCGCGGTCAGCCGAGCGAGATCGCGGTCCACGACACGGGCGGCAGCGTGATGGTGAGGGTTCCCTCCCCCGTCACAACCGAATTGTTCGATGAGAGGCCCACGCGGTCGGGATGCTCGAGGGTGTTCTTGGCATACACGTCCGTGTCGCTGAGGGTCTGGGCACTGATGACGTCGGCCCGGTCGAGGGCAGAGACATCGATGGTCACGATCACCTCATCGGTCTGGCTCCGATTCACCAGAAAGACCGCGGAATTGCCCGTCGCCGCGTCGTGCGTGGCAACCCCGTCGATCAGGGCGACGTCACCGTAGACCGCGCTCGAGTAGTGCTCGGTATCGAGCTTGAGCTCGAGCGCCACACCGCGAGCAAGCTGTGAAGTCAGCGCGAAAGGGAAGAAAGTGGTCTGTCGCCAGCTCAGCCCACCCGGCTCGGTCATGATCGGCGCGATCACATTCACCAACTGCGCGAGGGAGGCCGAGGTCACCCGATCCGCATGGCGGATCAGCGAGATGAGGAGATTGCCGAACACGACCGCGTCAGCAACCGAATACGCATCCTCCAGCAGCCGTGGAGCCACCGGCCAATTCTCGAGACCCTCGATCTTGTCGACGGTGTTATAGCGGTCGAGATACCAGACGTTCCATTCGTCGAACGAGATGTTAATGGTTTTGGAACTGCCATTCACCGCTTTTACATGGTCAGCGGTGGCGACGACCGATTCGATGAAGTGATCCATGTATACGGCGGACGCGAGGAAACTGCCCAGGTCGCCGTCTTTCTCCTCGTAGTACGCATGGCAGGAGATGTAGTCGACGTCGTCATAGGTGTGGGTGAGAACGACCCGCTCCCATTCGCCGAAGGTCGGCATGTGCGCGCCCGAAGAGCCGCAGACAACTAGTTCAACGCTCGGATCGAGCTGGCGCATCGCTTTCGCGGTGCGGGACGCAAGCTTGCCATAATCATCCGCAGATCGATGGCCCAGCTGCCACGGGCCATCCATCTCGTTGCCGAGACACCACATCTTCACGCCAAAGGCATCCGTCGCGCCGTTGCTAATGCGCTGCTCCGAGAGAGCGGTACCGGAGGCGATATTCGAGTACTCGAGCAGGTCGAGAGCCTCGAGAGTGCCCCGGGTTCCCAGATTCACTGCGAGCATGAGATCGCTGCCAACTTTGTCGAGCCACGACGAGAACTCGTGCAGGCCAACC
>JANYEI010000100.1 GCA_025363205.1 Frigoribacterium sp. | reverse complement strand
CCGCGACCTGCGCCTTTTCGTGGCAGCGCAACCCACGCGTGGGCTGGATGTGGGATCCATCGAATTCGTTCATAAGCGCATCATTGCGACGCGGGATTCCGGAATTCCCGTCGTTGTGGTCTCAACCGAACTCGATGAAGTTGTCGCTCTCGCCGACCGCATCGCCGTCATGTACCGGGGGGGCATCGTCGGAATAGTACCGGGAGACACCCCGCGTGAGGTGCTCGGTTTGATGATGGCGGGGGAGGTGCCGGCAGGGCTTTCCATCCCACCGACACCGAAGCCAAAAGTCTCGAAGGAGGTCGCGGCGTGAGCGACACAGAGTCCCCTGGAAACAGCCAGGCTCTAGTGGATGATCCGGGTGCTCAGCCGGGCGACACGGTGACCGGGCAGGACGAGGGCGAGGCGGGGACTGACTCCCGATTCGGCGGGGCTCTGCGAGAGATTGTTTCCGGCAGCGCGGTCATTTCTATTCTCGCCGTTGTACTCGCGATGGTGGCCGGCGCGATCTTGATCGCGCTGACCGACCAAACAGTGCACGCGGCATCCGGCTACTTCTTCTCTCGACCCGCCGACACCTTCTCGGCGATCTGGCAGGCGGTCTCTGGGGCATACGGTTCGCTGTTCCAGGGTTCCGTCTACAACTTCTCCCGGCCCGACTTCGTCGACGGTATTCGGCCGCTGACCGAGACGTTGAGCTTCGCCACTCCTCTGGTCGCGGCGGGCCTTGGCGTTGCGGTTGGTTTTCGAGCGGGCATGTTTAACATCGGTGGGCGAGGCCAGATGCTGTTCGGTGCCGCCGCGGCCGGCTGGGTTGGCTTCGCTTTCGACCTGCCACCCGGCATCCATCTGGTTCTCGCGCTTGCTGCCGGCATCCTCGCCGGAGCACTCTGGAGTGGGCTCGCCGGCATCCTCAAGGCGCGCACCGGCGCTCACGAGGTGATCGTCACGATCATGCTCAACTATGTTGCCTTTTACCTGATCAGTTACTTGCTCAGCACGAAGGGGCTCTTGCAGGCGCCTGGATCCAATAATCCCAAATCGCCGGGAATGTACCCGAACGCGATCTTTCCGCGACTGCTCGGTTCGCAGTACAACCTGACCATCGGGTTTCTTCTCGTGATCGCCGCGACCTTTGCCGTGTGGTGGCTGCTCAACCGCTCGAGCCTCGGATTCCGGTTCCGCGCGGTGGGCGAGAACCCGAACGCGGCCAGGGTGGCTGGCATCAATGTCAAGAACACCTATGTCTTCGTCATGCTGATCTCCGGGGCGCTCATCGGAATGGCCGGCGCAAACCAGGTGCAGGGCGTGATCACCACCGGATTCACCTCGGGCATCGATGCCGGACTCGGGTTCGATGCCATCACCGTCGCGTTGCTCGGGCGCTCTCGGCCCTGGGGCGTCTTTTGGGCGGCCATCCTGTTTGGTGCCCTCAAAGCGGGCGGGTTCACGATGCAGGCGGTGGAGGGAATTCCCATCGACATCATCCTGGTGGTGCAATCGTTGATCGTTTTGTTCATTGCGGCACCGCCACTCATTCGAGCCGTATTTCGGTTGCCTCAACCGCGAGCGAAGCTCCGGCCGAAAGCATCCGCGGTTCAGGGCAAGAAAGCGGTGGTGACCAAATGACTGCGGTAACGAGCAACGTCGGTTCCTCCCACGGCGCACCCGGTTCGTCGGTCGTCGCCCTCGCCACCGCCGAGGTGAAGAGCTGGAAGGCGCCCATTGCGCTGGGGAGTTTCGCGGTCATCGCGGTCATTTTGTTCGCTCTGGTTACGAGGGCCGGCACGGGCATCAGCACCTTCCGTCTGTCGACCTCGCAGGATTTCTTCCCACTACCTGCGCTGCAACTGCCGACGCGCGCGACGGGCGTCGTGGTGTCGATACTGCTCATCCTGATCGCTCTTGCCGCGGCCTTCCTGGTGCGGCAGAGCCGCCGGGTGCCGATCTGGGTGATCGTGATCTACGCCATCCTCTTCATGTTTGGCTTTCTGGCCTGGGCGGCGTCGGGCGGAACGGTGCCGATTCCGGGGCTTCTCATTGGAACGGTCGGTCTTGCTACTCCGCTGATCTTCGGTGCTCTCAGCGGCGTCATTTCCGAGCGGGTCGGGGTCGTCAACATTGCCATCGAGGGGCAGCTCCTGGCCGGAGCATTCGTAGCAGCTATCGTGTCCTCCATCACTCGCCAACCCGTTGTCGGACTGCTCGCGGCGATGGTGGCCGGCATGCTGGTCTCGTTCGTCCTCGCCGCGTTTTCAATCAAGTACTTCGTCGACCAGATCATCGTCGGTGTGGTCTTGAACGTGCTCGTGCAGGGCCTCACCAGCTTTCTCTATTCCACCCTGTTGAGCCCGAACGCTCAGGCCTTGAATTCACCGATTCAGTTTCCCCGGGTGAACATCCCGGTCCTGAGTCAGATTCCGATCATCGGGCCGGTGCTGTTCCAGCAGACCGTGATCAGTTACATCATGTACGTGACCGTGGCGTTGGTCTACTTCGGACTGTTCCACACCAAGTGGGGGCTGCGGCTGCGGTCGTCCGGGGAGCACCCGCAGGCCGCGGACACGGTCGGCATCAATGTCAACCGCACGCGATTCTGGAATGTCTCGCTGGCGGGTGCCATCGCCGGAATGGGAGGTGCCTACTACACGCTCGTCGTGGTGGGAGCCTTCAACAAGGAAATGACTAACGGAGCCGGATTCATCGCTCTCGCTGCGGTAATTTTCGGCCGCTGGGATCCAATCCGCGCAACCATGGCGGCGCTTTTGTTCGGGTTCGCGACGAACCTGCAAAATGTCTTGGGTGTCATCGGATCGCCGGTGCCGAGCGAGTTCATGCTGATGCTGCCGTATGTCGTGACGATCTTCGCCGTGGCTGGCCTGGTCGGCAGGGTGCGAGCTCCCGCGGCCTCTGGCAGGCCGTACATCAAGTGACGGACATCGACTGGGAGGCGCTGCGCGGGGTCGCGAATGAGGCGAATACTCACGCCTACGTGCCCTATTCGAAGTTTCCGGTTGGCGCGGCCGCCATCGTCGACGACGGGCGGATCATCTCCGGAGCGAACGTGGAGAACGCCTCCTATGGTCTGACGCTCTGCGCCGAATGTGCTCTCGTCTCCTCGCTGCACATGACCGGCGGCGGACGGCTCGTTGCCTTCACCTGTGTCGACGGACGCGGCAACATTCTCATGCCGTGTGGGCGCTGCCGCCAGCTGCTCTATGAACATTCCGCTCCCGGAATGCTTCTCGAAACCGTCTCGGGCGTTAAGACCATCGACGAAGTGATTCCGGATGCCTTCGGCCCGCGCCAGCTGGCCGAGTATGAAACGAATGGAGCGACACCATAGCCATCGAAGCGTTCGACGTCATTGACCTCATCCACTGCAAGCGCGATCACGGCGTTCTCACGACCGAACAGATCGGCTGGCTCGTCGATGCCTACACCCGCGGGTATGTCGCCGACGAGCAGATGGCGGCGATGGCCATGGCGATCTTCCTCAATGGCATGGAGCGGCGAGAGATCCGCGACCTGACCCTCGCGATGATCGCATCCGGGGAGACGATGAACTTTGCCGGCCTTTCCAAGAAGACCACCGACAAGCACTCGACCGGAGGCGTCGGCGACAAGATCACGCTGCCCCTCGCGCCCCTCGTCGCCTCCTTCGGCGTCGCTGTCCCTCAGCTCTCCGGACGAGGACTCGGACACACCGGCGGCACGCTCGATAAGCTCGAGTCCATTCCCGGCTGGCAGGCCAACATCTCCGGTGAGCGGATGCGGGCCATCCTCGAGGAGGTCGGTGCCGTGATCTGCGCGGCCGGCTCCGGGCTCGCCCCTGCTGATGGCAAGCTCTACGCCCTTCGCGACATCACCGGCACGGTGGAGTCGATACCGCTGATCGCCTCCTCCATCATGTCCAAGAAGATTGCCGAGGGCACATCAGCGCTCGTGCTCGACGTCAAGTTTGGCTCCGGCGCCTTCCTGAAAGACATCGCCCAGTCGCGCGAGCTCGCCAAGACGATGGTCGCTCTCGGTGAGGATGCCGGGGTCGCGACATCCGCTCTCCTCACCAACATGAACGTGCCGCTCGGCTTAGCCATCGGCAACGCCAACGAGGTGCGCGAGTCCGTGGAGGTGCTCGCGGGCGGGGGCCCGTCAGACGTCGTCGCCCTCACCGTCGCCCTCGCGCGCGAGATGCTCCGTCACGCCGGCCAGCCGGACGCGGATGTCGAAGCCGCCCTCGCAGATGGGCGGGCCATGGACAGCTGGAATCGCATGATCCGCGCCCAGGGTGGGGACCCGACCGCCGCGCTCCCGGTGGCGCGGGAGACCCACGTGGTCACTGCCTCCCGCGGTGGAGTGCTCGTGGAGCAACAGGCACTGCCGTTCGGCATCGCAGCCTGGCGACTCGGGGCAGGGCGGGCGCGCAAACAGGATTCGGTGCAGCATGCCGCTGGCATCGACCTGCACGCAAAGCCCGGTGACATCGTCAGCGCCGGCCAGCCGCTCTTCACTCTCAGCGCCGAGGAGCCGGAAAGGTTCGCCCGGGCGCTCGAGGCGCTCGAAGGCGCGTACCGTGTTGGCAATGCGGGCGATGAGATTGTCACCGGTGGTCCGCTTATCGCCGAACGGATTGGGGCCTGATGTCACGCAGCAAGGACCGAATGGACTGGATGTTCCGCAGCCGGGAGACCGGCAGGATCACCATCGGCCAGTCCGCCAATCTCGAGCAGAAAATCTTCTCAGGGGCAACTCTTCTCGGAGTGCTGCTGCCCCCGTCGAAGGTGCGTACCGGAGTCGGCGTCGTGGCGGTACTCGCCCTCCTCGTCTGGGGTGCCGATGAGATCGCTCGGGGAGTGAACCCCTTCCGCCGCATCCTTGGCGCGGTGGCTCTTGGCGGGCTCGTCATGCTCGCCCTCCGCCCCTCCCCACCCCGGTAAACCCCTCACCCTCTCCCGTTTTTACTATCACTCACCTGTCGACACAGCGTGGTGGTCGCAAAAACGGGAGATGGTTACGGGAGCGGTTACTGCGGAGGCTCGCCGATCCGGGTGAGCGCATCCACTATCAGCGCCCAGAACTTGGCATGGTCGAGATTCGTGGCGGCGTGAGTGGTGCACCCGTCTGCGGGCGTTGACCGGAAGTCGGCCACGGTCATCCCGAGCGTCAGGGTACCGGTGAGTTCGACGTTCAGGGGCACCTTGACGACGGTCATCACGCTCGGGTCGATCACGAGGGCGACCGCGCAGGGATCATGCACCGGCGGATGTTCGAAGCCCTGGGCATCCCGATAGGTGCGTCCGAAGAAGTCGAGGAGCTCGACCACGAAACGCGCCGGAGCGGTGCCGACGGCGGCGATGGCGGCGACGACATCGGGAGTCGCGAGTGCCTGGTGGGTGACATCCAGCCCAACCATCGTGAGCTTCCAGCTCTCGTTGAAGACGATGTGCGCCGCCTCCGGATCGATCACAATATTGAACTCGGCCGCCGCACTCCAGTTGCCACCGTGGTAGCCGCCGCCCATGAGCACGACCTCCTTCACGAGCGAGGCGATTCGTGGTTCTTTTCGTACGGCGAGGGCGATGTTGGTGAGCGCGCCGGTTGGTACCAGGGTGATCGTCCCTGGCGGAGAAGCCAGGATCGTATCGATGATGAGGTCGACGGCGTGCCGGGGATCGGCGTCGAACGATGGGGGCGGCAACGCCGGGCCGTCGAGTCCCGATTCGCCGTGGATCGATTCGGCCACCTCGGCGGTGCGCACGAGCGGCCGATGGGCACCGGCGGCGAATGGAACGCCCGTGATTCCGGCGATTCGCGCGACTGCCAGCGCGTTGCGGGTCACTTTTTCGATGGTCTGGTTGCCATGCACCGTCGTCACCGCGACGAGCTCGATCTCGGGATTGCCGTGAGCCAGAATCAATGCGATCGCATCGTCGTGGCCTGGGTCGCAATCCAGAATGATCTTGTTCGCCATTCCGTCAGGTTAGTGGCCGTTGCCACCCGATAGATTTGGCATATGACCCCCTCAGACTTCTTCATGCCCGGCGGCGGGGCGAACATCACCGCTCTCCCCAAGGTCTCCCTCCACGATCACCTCGACGGCGGGCTGCGACCGCAGACGATCATCGAACTCGCTGACGAGATCGGTTTCGAGCTTCCCCTAACGAATGGGGCACAGTCGGATGCCGCGGCCCTCGGCGATTGGTTCGCCGAGAAGTCGGACTCCGGTTCGCTCGTCGAGTACCTGAAGACCTTCGACATCACTACCGCGGTGATGCAGACCTCGAAGGGGCTCACCCGCGTCGCCCGCGAGTTCGTTGAAGACCTCGATGCCGACGGCGTGATCTACGGTGAGATCCGCTGGGCCCCGGAACAGCACGTCTCGCGCGGGCTGTCACTCGATGAGACTGTCGAGGCTGTGCAGGAAGGTATCGAGGAGGGCATCGAATCCGTGAAGCAGGCGGGTCGAAGCATCCGGATCGGCCAACTCGTTACGGCCATGCGGCACGCCGAGCGTGGGCTCGAAATCGCCGAACTCGCCGTCCGGCACCGCAACAACGGCGTCGTCGGCTTCGACATCGCGGGGGCCGAGGCCGGATTCCCGGCGGGCAGCCACCGAGAGGCATTCGACTACCTTGCAAGGCACTATCTCCCCACGACGGTGCACGCCGGGGAGGCCGACGGGCTCGAGAGCATCCGGGGAGCCCTGTTTGACGGTCGCGCGCTGCGTCTTGGTCACGGTGTGCGACTCGCCGAGGACATCACAGTGGACCGCTCAGATGATGAAAACACCTACGTGGAGCTAGGCCGCCTGTCGCAATGGGTCAAGGATCGCGAGATCGCGCTCGAGCTGAGTCCCTCCTCGAATCTGCAGACCGGGGCAATCGCGCAATGGGGCGACGAGCTGATCGATCACCCCTTCGACCTGCTCTACCAGCTCGGCTTTCGCGTAACGGTGAACACCGACAACCGCCTCATGAGCCGCACCTCTCTCAGTCGCGAACTCGCCCTGCTCGCCGAGACCTTTGACTATGACCTGACCGACCTCGAGGTGTTCCAGCTGAACGCTGCCGGATCGAGCTTCCTTCCCTTCGAAGAGCGTGAGGGGCTGGCCGACCAGATCAGCGCCGGGTTCGAGCGGGCCTGATGCCACTGCCCACCCTCTCCGAGTCGGCGATCGTCATTGGTGCCGAGGCCGATGACTGGCGTGCCGCTGTGCGACTGGCGGGGCGTGCCCTCTGCGAATCCGGTGCGACCCTCGCGGGGTACTCCGACGAGATGATCCGCATGATCGTGGAACACGGCCCGTACGTCGTAATCGCACCAGGGCTCGCACTCGCGCACGCGCGGCCCGGTCCGGACGTGCTTGCCGACGGTCTTGCGGTCGTGACACTTGCGACGCCGGTGTTGTTCGGTCATCCGCACAATGACCCGGTGAGTGTGGTGCTCGGCCTCGCCATCAAATCGGCTAAAACCCACCTCGAAACCGTCGCCGAACTCGCGAATGTCTTCAACGACTCGAATGCGATCTCGCGTCTCATGACAGCGTCGAGTGTGGTAGAAATCCAGGAAATCATGGGGAACGCATCATGAAGATCGTCGCAATCTGTGGCTCCGGCATCGGCAGTTCTGGCATCTTGAAGGTCAATGCGGAGCGAGTGCTCAAGCGGCTCGCCCTCGAAGCGGATGTCACGGCCGCCCACCTCTCGAGCCTCAGCTGCGACGCTGCAGATGCACAGGTCATCCTCACCTCCGCCGAATTCGTCGACGCGATCGGACCGACAAACGCCGACGTGATCGTGATCGAAAACTACTTCGACACCGAAGAACTCGCGCGAAAGCTCGAAGCGGCGCTCGGTTAGAGCGCCGTCAGGCGAAGATCGCGCGCAGGTCCG
>JANYEI010000096.1 GCA_025363205.1 Frigoribacterium sp. | reverse complement strand
ATCGATCACCGCCGGCATGGCGATCTACGACACGATGAAGTTCGTTCCGAACGACATCGTGACCGTCGGCATCGGCATGGCGGCCTCGATGGGGCAGTTCCTGCTCTCGTCGGGTACCAAGGGCAAGCGATACATCACCCCGAACGCGCGAGTGCTATTGCACCAGCCGTCCGGTGGATTCGGCGGAACCTCAGCCGACATCCAGACCCAGGCCATGCTCATCCTCGACATGAAGAAGCGGATGGCGGAGCTCACCGCCGAGCAGACGGGCAAGACCCCCGAGCAGATCATCATCGACGGCGACCGAGACAACTGGTTCACCGCGCAGCAGGCCCTCGAGTACGGCTTCGTCGACCACCTTCGGGAGTTCGCCTCCGAAGTTATCGGCGGCGGCGGCACTGACGAGTCCGTTACCAAGAAGTAGAAACAGGCAGAAATAGTGCAATCAAATAACCTGCAATCATACAATATGCCGCAGGGCCTTGCGGGCCCCACGGCCGAGGCCCGCTACATCCTGCCGACCTTCGAGGAGCGCACGGCCTACGGCTACAAGCGCCAAGACCCCTACGCGAAGCTCTTCGAGGACCGCATCATCTTCCTCGGTGTGCAGATCGACGATGCCTCGGCGGATGACGTGATGGCCCAGCTCCTCGTGCTCGAGAGCCAGGACCCAGACCGCGACATCGTGATGTACATCAACTCACCCGGTGGTTCGTTCACCGCGATGACGGCGATCTACGACACGATGCAGTACGTGCGTCCGCAGATCCAGACCGTGGTGCTCGGCCAGGCAGCATCCGCTGCCGCGGTCATTCTCGCGGCCGGAACGCCAGGCAAGCGCCTCGCCCTTCCGAACGCACGTATCCTGATCCACCAGCCGTCCACGGGCGACTCTGGGCGTGGCCAAGCGTCGGACATCGAGATCCAGGCGCGCGAAATCCTGCGCATGCGCTCCTGGCTCGAAGAGACGCTGTCGCGTCACTCGAACCGCACCATGGAGCAGGTCAACAAGGACATCGACCGCGACAACATCCTGAGCGGCGAAGAGGCGCTGGCCTATGGCCTCGTCGACCAGGTGCTCACCTCGCGCAAGAACATCCCGGCGATCACCAAGTAGGCATCACCGCGAACAAACACGTAGGGCCCGGAGAAATCCGGGCCCTTCGTGGTGTGCTGGCTGGGGTCAGGGCGTTTTCTTCCGCCGTCCGGCGAAGACAAGTGTGAGGATGACGGCGGCAGCGACCGCGAGAAATGCCCCGCCAATCCACAACACGATGGTCAGCGTACCGGCGCCAACGGTCGGGGCCCCGGTCGTGCCCGACTCGGGGGCAGGGTGCTCATTGGCACCGGTCGTGCCGTTACAGTCGGGCACTTTCGTACCTCCTGCAGACGGCGTGAAGCTGGCCGGTGGCTGCCAGGTGAAGCCGAAGCTGTCCGATATCGTGTGGCCGTCGGTGGAGACGGCCTGCCAGGTCACGGTGTACGCGCCGGCTTCTCCGAGAGCGGCGGTGGTCGACATCGCAGATCCTCCGACCGTCACACAGCCGTCACCGTAGTACCTGCCGGCACTGTCGGTGACCTGCAGACCGAACCCCGCGCTGTTGCCGTCGATGTTCAACAGGGAACCGTTGGTGGTGATCACGAAGTCCTTCGGAAGAGCGGTGAGGGTTTCACCCTCCCTCGGGGTCGACGATACGAGGTTGTTGTGTGCCTGCGCCGGTGAAGCAGCACCCCACACGGGAACGGTCGCTGAAAGCGCCACCGCAAGTGCGACGAGAATGAGCACCGGGAGCCGAAAACGAGGTGTCATCGGCTAGCCGTAACTGTGCGGCGCAGCGGGACGACCGAGAGCGCTACGCCCAGTGCTCCCATGCCGAGGCAGCTGATGCCGAGCCCGCGGGCAGAAGCTGCGCTCGATGCTTCAGCCCCGCAGGAACCGGTCGCCGAGGTGATCGCGGCATCCTCATCGTTCGAAGGGGTATTGAAAGTTCTTGTCTTCATGTGATTCCTTTGTTCGTGAAACCCGCACGCTCCGGAGCTCAGCTCGCGCACTATCCGGAGCGGGATTTGAAAATGGTTGCCGAGCAGGCTTGCCGTGGCGGCGAATAGCCTGTCGCACTGTCAGAGAGTGACGGCGAATGGGGGTGGTCCCCGGTGCCGATGGATCGAGAACACCAGCGACCCCGCCCTGGCCCCGACGGCGTGATTCGCCTGGCGCGGTCGGGCTGGCATCGGAGTTTCGACCGGAAGCACCGAATCGAGGATGCGCGAGATACACAACCGAACAAGACGCGCGATGGCCCAGAAGGCGCGTTCTCCGAAGCTCAGGGCCGCGATGGTGATGACCGCACCGAGCGCATGCCCGGCCCACATAGGGGCATCCGCAGTCATCGGCGGCACCGCGGATGTCGCGGAGCCGAGCCGCAGCACCATCGGGTCACCTCCGTGATGCATGCCGGCACCGACCAACGGGGAGGTGGCGGCCGGGGCGTCCGCCAACAGGCTGAAGAGACCGTGGTAAAGCAGCTGGCTGACCGAGATGGCGATTGTCAGTCGAGTCAGGGAGAGAGTTTTTCCGGCAAGCAGCACGCACACCGCTCCCGAGAAGGCGAGGCAGAGCGCGAGCCCCGCGGTGGCCGGGAGTGCGCCTCCGGCAAGGGCGTGCGAGCACGAGGCAACGAAGAGCGACACGATCGCGGCGATCCACCCACGGGCGAATCGCGCCCATCTCGTGGTCATGCCCGCTCCTTTCGGTATCTCGAGTGCTTCGACTACCCCAGAAGTCTAGATCGGTGCCCCTGGGTGCCATACCCTCGCGGCTCGCCGAGGGCTATTCGGGTCAGGGTGCAAACAGTGTCGTCTACTCGGGTTAGGCTCTGTATCTGACCCACGGTTGTGTCACACAACCCGCTGATCGCAGGGCTGCGGTCCCGTATAGCGGGGTGTGGCACAGGCCAAGACCAGGAGGAGGCCGAGCATGGCTCGTATAGGTGAGAGTGCTGATCTGCTCAAATGTTCCTTCTGTGGCAAGAGCCAGAAGCAGGTGCAACAACTGATCGCCGGTCCCGGTGTGTACATTTGCGACGAATGCGTCGAGCTGTGCAACGAGATCATCGAGGAACGCCTGGCCGAAGCCGGTGAAGAGTCGTCCAGCGAGTTCGAGCTTCCGAAGCCACGCGAGATCTTCAACTTCCTCGAGGAGTATGTGATCGGCCAGGAGGCCGCAAAGAAGGCGCTCTCGGTCGCGGTCTACAACCACTACAAGCGCATCCGTGCCCGCAACACGATCACGTCGGCGGATGCCGTGATCGACGACGTGGAGATCGCCAAGTCGAACATCCTGCTCATCGGTCCCACCGGCTGTGGCAAGACCTACCTCGCCCAAACGCTGGCCAAGCGGCTCAATGTGCCCTTCGCTGTGGCGGACGCGACGGCTCTCACCGAGGCCGGCTACGTTGGGGAAGACGTGGAGAACATCCTCCTCAAGCTCATCCAGGCCGCGGACTATGACGTGAAGCGCGCCGAGACCGGCATCATCTACATCGACGAGATCGACAAGATCGCCCGTAAAGCGGAGAACCCGTCCATCACCCGGGATGTCTCGGGCGAAGGTGTGCAGCAGGCACTGCTCAAGATCCTCGAGGGTACGGTCGCCTCTGTTCCGCCACAGGGGGGCCGCAAACATCCGCACCAGGAGTTCATTCAGGTCGACACCACCAATGTGCTCTTCATCGTGGCCGGCGCCTTCGCGGGGCTCGAGGAGATCATCTCCCAGCGTGCCGGCAAGAAAGGCATCGGCTTCGGAGCCCCACTGCACAGCAAGGGCGACGACGTGAACCTCTTCGGCGAAGTATTGCCGGAAGACCTGCACAAGTTCGGCCTCATCCCCGAATTCATCGGCCGCCTTCCCGTCGTCGCGACTGTCACGCCTCTCGACCAGGTAGCTCTCATGGAGATTCTCACCAAGCCGAAAAATGCACTGGTGCGGCAATACCAGCGCATGTTCGACCTCGACGGTGTGATCCTCGACTTTGACGACGACGCGCTCGAAGCGATCGCCGATCTGGCCGTGCTTCGCCAGACCGGCGCCCGCGGCCTCCGCTCGATCATGGAAGAAGTGCTGGGTCCGATAATGTTCGACGTTCCCTCGAACGAAGAAATCGCCAGGGTGATCGTCACGAAGGCCGCAGTGCTAGAGAACGCCCTGCCGACGATCGTGAATCACAAGCCGGCGCGCCAGGAGAAGTCCGCCTGACCCGGTCGAGTTGCGTGATCGCGACTCGGATGCGCGCGGTTTGCGGTTTGCGGTGATGTTGCCCGGCTTTCGGTGACGCTCGGCGGTCTCGCGAGGTTCCGTGGGTTTCTGCGATTTTCCGTGTTTTCTGCGAGGTTCGGCAGCTTTCTGCGAGGTTCCGCAGCTTGTCCCGGTGCCGCCAGGTTTCTGCGACGTTCCGCAGCTTTTTGCGACGCCGGCAGTATTCTGCGACGCTCCGCGTGCGAAATGCAGGATCGGACGTTACTGATGAGGCTGGTGAGGCGCTCCTGCCACTCTGGTAACAGTGCGTCCTGCATTTGCGACAGGATGCGGAGCGGATGCCGTGGCGCGGGCGCGGGCACGGGCGCGATCGCGGGAGCGGGAGCGGGTGCGGGTGCGGGACGAAGCCGCGAGCGGGGCGCGGGCGCAGGACGGAGCCGCGAGCCGGGGGCGGGCGCGGGACGGAGCCGCGAGCCGTGCGCGGGCGAAGCCGCGAGCCGGCCGCGGGTGCGGGCCGGAGCCGCGAGCCGTGCGCGGGCGCAGCCGCAGCCGCGGGCCGCACCTCCGAGCCACAGGTGCGGAAGTGGCTCGGGACGCCGGTTCGCGCGCACCCCTAGGATGAGGGCACCAGCCCGTCACGAGAGAGCCCGATAGCCCATAGTCCAGCCGATCATCGCGGGAATTGTCGCCGCAATCACCGGGTTCTCCAGCTCATTCGCGATCGTGCTCGCGGGGCTTGCCGCCGTCGGAGCGACAGAGTCCCAATCGGCATCCGGCCTGCTCGTGATCTGTGTCGTGCAGGGCCTGCTCTCGATCGTTTTGAGCGCCGTGTACGGGGTGCCGGTGAAGTTCGCCTGGAGTACGCCGGGGGCCGCGCTCCTCGTCGCGACGGCGGGAGTGACTGGTCGGTTCGAGGAGGCGGTGGCGGCGTTCATCGTCGCCGCAGCACTCATCCTGCTCGTCGGGCTGTGGCCGGCACTCGAGCGGCTCATCGCGCGCATTCCTCGGCCGGTCTCGAGTGCGATGTTAGCCGGCATCCTGCTGCCGTTGTGCCTCGCTCCGGTGAGGGCGGCGGTCGCAATCCCGCTGCTGGCGATCCCCGTCATCCTGGTCTGGCTGGTGTTGTTCAAGCTGGCGCCGCGGTGGGCGGTACCCGCGGCCATCGCTCTCGCCGGCGTACTGCTCGCCGTCACCGCGGGATCCGGATGGCTCGCCGGTGCGCACCTCGCCCCGCAGCTCGTATTCGTGGCACCGGTCTTCGATCCCCTCGTGGTCGTGAGCCTCGCAATTCCCCTGTTCATCGTCACAATGGCCGGGCAGAACATCCCCGGTGCCGCCATCCTCAACAACTTCGGCTATCGCGCTCCGGTGCGTTCGGCACTCGTCTCGTCGGGGGTGCTGTCCGGCGTCGGTGCGATGTTCGGTGGGATCACCGTCAACCTCGCGGCGCTCACGCAAGCGCTGACGGCCGGTCCCGAGGCATCCCCGGATCGATCCCGACGCTGGATCGCATCCGTCGCGGCGGGGGGAACTTACATCGCGCTCGGATTCCTTGCCGGGGTCGCGACGGCATTCGTCACTGCCTCACCACCCTTGCTGATCGAAGCGGTGGCGGGGCTCGCGTTACTCAGCGCTCTCATCGGTGCAGTGGTTGCGGCGGTGGAGGATGTCGCGCACCGGCTCGCTGCGATCCTCACGTTTCTGGTGACGGCATCTGGAATCGTCGTCGGGGGAGTCGGTTCGGCGTTCTGGGGGCTGCTGGTCGGGGGCCTCGTCATGCTGTGGCTCAACTGGGGTCCCCGTCGGGCACGAGCGCCGCGCTCCTGAGTGCCGCGCGCCGCCCGCGGGTGGCAGCAGTTCTTCTGATTGCCTCCGCGCCCGTGAGTGACACTCGCGCGCAAACGTGCGGGCGCGAGTGTCACCCACGGACGCGGAGATCTCGGGAACTCCCTACATGGCAGCGAAGCGGGCGCGCGGGCTTGCGATCAGGCGCCGAGCAACCCCCGGCGCTTGAGCAGCGGCTCGATCACGGCATCCCTGCCGCGGAAGTCGCGGTACGCCTCGAGCGGATCCTTCGACCCACCCACGCCGAGCAGCCGGTCGCGGAAGCGGTCACCGTTCTCGCGCGTGAGGCCGCCGTTCTCGGTGAACCAGTCGACGGTGTCGGCATCCAGCACCTCGCTCCAGATGTAGGAGTAGTAGCCCGCGTCGTATCCGCCAGAGAATGTGTGGGCGAAATAGGCACTCGAATACCGTGTCGGCACGGCCGGATTGTCGAGTCCGACCGCCGCGAGAGCCTCGGCTTCGAACTCGGCCACGTCGTCAACGGTGTCATCCGCCGAGAGTCGATGCCAGGCCTGGTCAAGCATCGCAGCGGCGAGATACTCACTGGTCTTGAAGCCCTCATTGAAGGCGGATGACGCCTGAATCTTCTCCACGAAAGTCGCGGGCATCGGCTCACCGGTCTGATAGTGCACGGCGTAGTTCGCGAGGATCTCCGGCCAGAGCATCCACATCTCGTTCACCTGGCTCGGAAACTCCACGAAGTCGCGGAACACGTTGGTTCCGGCGAACTTCGGGTAGGTGACGCGTGCGAACAGCCCGTGCAGGGCGTGCCCGAACTCGTGAAAGAAAGTATTCACTTCATCGTAGGTAAGCAGGGTGGGTTCGCCCGCGGCCGGTTTCGGCACGTTGAGGTTGTTCACCACGGTCACGGGCTGGTCGAGCAGCGAGTTCTGCGAAATGAGAGGATTCATCCACGCCCCACCGCGCTTCGAGTCGCGAGTGTAGAGGTCGAGCACGTAGAGACCCACCGCGGAGCCGTCGTCGTTGCGCACCTCGAAGACGCGGGCATCCGGATGGTACGCCTGAAGGTCTTCCCGCTCGGCGAAGGTGACCCCATAGACCTGGGTTGCGGCGAAAAAAACGCCGTCCTGCAGAACCCGTTCCGCCTCGAAGTATGGACGCATCTGCGCAGTATCGACGTCGTACTTGGCGATGCGCACCTTCTCGGCATAGAACGCCCAGTCGGAGGCGGTGATCGGCGCGCCGTCGATGACCTGCAATTGCAGGTCATCCTGCTCGCTTCGGGCGTTGCGCGCCGCCACCGGGGCGAGCCGGCCGAGCATCGCGGCTACCGCTTCGGGGGTCTTCGCCGTCTCGTCGGCGGTCACGTACGCCGCGTGATTGCTGAAGCCGAGAAGACGCGCTCGCTTGGCGCGAAGACGGGTGATCTCGAGCACCAGCTCGCGATTGTCATTGGCTCCGCCGTGGCTGCCGCGGGCTCGCGAGGCATCCATAATCCGGGCCCGCACGGCAGGGTTGGTGAGGGCGTCGAGATACGGATGACCGGTCGGCAGCACTAGGGTGACGAGATACTTGCCTGCACGATCACGATCTTTTGCGGCTTCGGCGGCTGCGGAAATCTCACCGGCCTCAAGACCGTCGAGATCGGCGACATCGTCGATCACCACGGCCAGCTCGTTGGTGTCGGCGAGGAGGTTCTTCTCAAAGCGGGTGGTCAGGGTGGACAACTTCTGGTTGAACTCCCGCAGCTTCGTCTTCTCGACCTCGTCGAGTCCGGCGCCGGCGAGCGTGAACTCCGCGTAATAGCGCTCGACCAGGTACCGGGACTCTGCGTCGAGGTCGAGTTCGGCGAGTTGGTCGTGAATGGTTGTGATGCGCCGGTAGAGCTTTGCGTCGAGTTTGATCGCGTCGGAGTGTGCGGCCAAAAGGGGAGCAATCTCTTCTTCGAGTTCGTTGGTGAAGTCGGTGCTGTCGGCCGAACTCTTGTTGAAGAACACAGTGGCTACCCGTTCAAGGGTCTGGCCGGACTTCTCGAGCGCGATCAGAGTGTTCTCGAAGGTGGGCGGGCCACTTTCGCCGGTGATTCGGGCGATCTCCGCAAGCTGCTCAGCGAAACCGTGGTCGAAGCCGGGGCGATAGTGGTCATTCGTGATGTCCGCGAATGGCGGGAGACCGTAGGGGAGAGTGCTGGGCGCAAAAAAGGGATTTTCGATTGGCATCCACCCAGCCTAGGGTGCACCTCGGTGCGAAAATGTTGGCCAGTGGCGGGCCAAATCGGCAGGTATTCCCCGGGGACTAGTCGATCGGGGCATCGCTCCGTTCGCAATCTCGACGACGCACCCGCGGTGGTCATCGTCAAGCCTGGTTCTGCAGGATTGGGACAAGCTCCCCGCTCCCTGGGCTGACGTTTCCGAGTTGTGCACGATCAACATGCGAGTCGCGCTCGGTGTTCTCGGGACTCCCGAGCGAATTCGAGCGATCGTTCGAGCTGTAATGTGTCGACGTCTGGTTTGGGCGGTCTGACAGGTTCCACCGCGACTTCATCTGGATTATGAACCAGTTGAAATGGCCCGGGTTTCCTGAAAACGCTCCCCGTTGACATTCGAACGGGAAAGCGTACTTTTGGCGCTATTGCGCCCTGAGTGCGCGTCGGCGAGGACAGTAGGGTGGGGAATCCGCCCCCGCCAGTGGTGGCCGATTTGGCCTATTACAAACTGGAGTGCTGCCCATCATGTTCGATGAAAAATTTATCACCACCGCGATTAAACGGAGTTCGGAGACCACGGTTGATCGTCGTCGGTTACTGACTATGGCGGGTATCGCTGGCGTCGGTGCGGCCGCGGCACTGGTCGCCTCTGCTGGACCCGCAGCGGCGGCCGCGCACGACACGGCAACTCCAGTGGCAGGCGCACCGAGCGATGCGTCGATTCTGAATTTCGCCCTGAATCTTGAGTACCTCGAGGCCGAGTTTTACCTCCGGGCTACTACCGGGGTCGGTCTGCCGGCCAGTATGACAACGGGCACAGGAAAGCGAGGTGCGGTCACTGGTGGCCGCGCCGTTCCCTTCAAAACCGCGACGATCAGAAAGTTCGCGCAAGAGATCGCGAAAGACGAGATGACGCACGTTGCTTTTCTCCGCAGCGCGCTCGGAGCTGCGGCGGTGTCTCGTCCAGCGATCTCGTTGGATTCCAGCTTCACCGCAGCCGCGATGGCTGCTGGGCTGATCACCAAGGGTCAGATCTTCGATCCGTACGCCAACGAACTGAACTTCCTCTTCGCCGCATTCATCTTCGAAGATGTCGGCGTCACCGCATACAAGGGAGCCGCGCCGTTCATCGCAAATAAGACCTATCTCAGCGCCGCCGCCGGTATCTTGGCGGTCGAGGCCTACCACGCGGCGATCATCCGCACGACCCTCTACGCGGAGGGCATCCAGACCCCCGCCGTGTATGCGGACGTTCAAAAGATCTCCGACGCCCGCGACAGTCTCGACGGTCGATCAGACGATGACCAGGGTATTGGTACTTCTGCGGCCTCCAACATCGTCCCCACCGACGCGAACGCGATCGCCTATGGCCGAACGCCCGACCAGGTGTTGAACATCGTGTACCTCAACTCCGAAAAAGTGAGTTCCGGCGGGTTCTTCCCCGCCGGGGTGAACGGGTCGATCAACACCAGCGGCGACTATGACTACGACGGCGACGCCACCGGCAACTGACCGCAAGCCTGAATGACCGATAAAGTCCCTCCCTCTGACCGGGGAGGGACAGGGCTCTCGGCACGCGTGTATCCGAGCATCGCGCTCCGAGAGCCCTACTCAACTTTCTTGCCCAACCCGGACCTTCACGCACATGGCTCTCTCCGTTCCTGTCACGAAATCGTGATCACCAACAGCTCCGTACTCGATCCCGAAGCGGGAGGAGTTCCGCGGGCCCGGGCCTGTTCCGAACATTCGGTAGATTAATCGGTCGGAGCGACCACAAACACTTCGCCACCCGAATAGCGGATGACCGTGCCATCGTCGAGCTCGACGACCGGGTTGCCCTCGAGCCAGGTGAGAGTCCACCGCAGAAGGCTGGTATCGATGCCCTTGAGCTCGGCTTCGATCGTCTTCACGGCGTCAACGACGAGCTGCGGCAAGCGGGTGGGGGTCTCGGCGCCCACGGCCCAGCGTGTTCCCATCTGCATGATCAACCCTCCATCGATGGTGCGACGACATCGGCGAGTATCACGTTGCGCACGGCGATCTCGGGTGCCTCGACGAAGTCGATTGTGGCGATACGACCCACGTCCCGAAGGTCGTCGAGGGCGAGCTGCAGCTGGGCCGGCCCGCTGATCGTTGCCGATGTGACATCCGCCTTCTGCGACGCCTTTGCGTCGGTCTTCGCGCGGCGGATGCCGATGAGCGCCTCACCGACGAGAGCCAGCAGACCAGTGGGCTGGGCATCGGTCGGGGCGGTGGGCCATTCCGTGACGTGCACTGATCCGTCGTGGGTCCAC
>JANYEI010000005.1 GCA_025363205.1 Frigoribacterium sp. | reverse complement strand
CAATTGCATATCAGGGACGAGGTTCGTGACTCAGTGCCGATTGCGAGCTCGGGAAGCGTTCCGGCGCTGATGATGCTCCTTGGTGCAGTGGCGATCGTCCCGGCGCTCTGGGCTCAACTGATCGCGGCCCTAATCATCGTGGGACGGTTGGCGTTTTTGGGGATCCTGGTTGAGAGAATGACAGCCCGCAGGTCGACGTTCGGCACACTCTGGTCGGGTGTTGTGCTCGCCGGGTTGAGCGTGATCATCGTCGGCGCGAAAATCTTCGTCTCGCACTGACTCGTTGGCACGATGCCCAAATGGACATCCTCGATAGTCTCCGCGTCCAGTGCCTTCTCCCGCGCACGATTGGCTTCGAGAAGCCGCGCTAACCGGACGGGCGTTGGCCATTCGTTGCGAAGGTTGACACCGGCTCAAGCCGAAATCTGTGACCTCATCGGCCGCCACGCCGACAACCGCACCCCCGCCAAAAAATGGAACGCTATGCTTCGATCGGTCGACAGATTGCGTGACATTTATCCCCTCTAATCAAAGGCTAAAAGTGAAATATCTTGTACCTGCTTCACGCATGGCTGTCGCACTTCTGGGCTTGGCGGCGATTGTGTCGACATTCTTCGACACTGCCACTCGCGGGACGATCAATCCGTTCAATTTCTTCGGGTATTTCACCATGCAAAGCAACATCATTCTGGTCATCGTGCTCCTGGTCGCTGCGGGCGTTTCCCTCTCCGGGAAACAACAGTCCCACTGGTTGGTGTTGGCGCGCGGATGCGCCACAACTTACATAGTTATTACCGGCGTCGTGTACAGCGTCCTGCTGGCCGGGCAAGAAGGAGGCGTTACCCTCGCTTGGGCTAATACTGTGCTTCACGTGATCCTGCCGCTCTACGCTGCGCTGGATTGGCTGATCTTCAGCGACCGCAGTGCCCTCCCGTGGAACAAACTCTGGGTCGCGCTGATCTATCCGGTCGTCTGGATCATCGTCGTCCTCATCCGCGGCGCAACCGATGGATGGGTCCCCTACCCCTTCCTGAATCCTGCACAGGGCTACGGTGTGGTCGCGCTCTACGCTGTGACCATCGCTATTGCCGCTGTCCTGTTTGCTGCACTCATCTGGGCAGCCAGCCGATTGCACCTCTTTCGCAGCCCCGTTCTCGCGTAACGGCGGCACACAGGCGCTCGACCACGGCAGAAAAAGTGAAAGAAAAATCGAAATACTGACAGCACAACACCTGCCCGAAACCGGACGTCTACCGCGACAGGGTGAGCGTGAATCCACTGGTTCGCCTTGCTCGCCGGCTTGTGTCAGATGGGGAGCTTCAATGGGACAGATGACACGGCATGAGACCGAGCGGTAGGGTTCGCTGGTCTTCTCCCACATCAGCTGTTGGACGCCAGTGCTTGGCCGATGATGCGGGCTCCATCGGTGAATGCCCCGGGGTTGGGTCCGGAGTAGTTGAGCCTGATGAAGGGGCCGGTTGCCTCGGCCGGGAACCAGCTCGAGCCGGCAGCGATCAGGACCCCGGCAGTTTCGCAGTCCGCGACCAGACGGTTCAGGTTGGTGGCATCGGGCAGGCGGGCCCACAGGTTGAGTCCACCCACCGGAACATTGCTGATGTGGGCGTCGGGTGCATGTTCGCGCAGGCTCGTCAGCAAGAGATCGCGGCGCGCCCGCAGTTGCGGGCGAAGGTTGCGTAGGTGGGTCTGCCAACCGGGTTGGGTGACGACTTCGAGCACTGCGGTTTGAAGGAGCCCGCTGACGTACATCGACTCGGCACCACGGTCGGCGAGAATGCGGTCCTTGGCGGGACCGCGGGCAATGATCGCTGCCACGCGAAGGGACGGCGAGACGCTTTTGGTGAGCGATCGCAGGTACACCACGTGCCCAGCGTCATCGCGGGCGGCAACGGGGTGCGGGTCGGTGTCGATGCCGAAGTCATGGGCCCAGTCATCTTCGACCAGGAAGGCGCCGTGCGCCCGAACGACGTCGAGAATCTGCGTTGTGGTGGACGGCGACCACTGCGCTCCAGTGGGATTCGCATAGGTGGGCTGTGCATAAAAAACGCGCGCGCCGGTTTCCTGGAATGCCCGGGCGAGCTCATCAGGATCCGGTCCCTCGGGTCCCGATGGGACCGGGATGACGTCGACGCCGGCTTGGGCTGCGGCCTGGATCGCGCCCCAGTAGGTGGGCGATTCCATCAGCAGGGGCGCTCCGCCGGTGACGAGGGCGCGGAAGATGGAGGCCAGACCACTTTGGCTTCCGGGGAGCACGATGACATCGCTCGGCAGGGGTGGAGTCACCCCGACCGGTGTCGCGGTGCCAAGCTCGTGGGCGAACCACGACTGCAGCTCCGGCAGGCCCGCCACTGGTGATCGCGTCAGCGCGGCATCGCTTCGGGCGGCGCGAACCAGCGCCGACCGGATCAGCCGCTCTGGCAGCAACTCTCGGTCGGGATACCCGGAGTGCAGGGCAATGCTTCCCTGTGGTGCGGCACGAAGGGCCGGACTCAGCCCACCCAGGTGGCTGTTCGGGGAACGCATAGCCGCCGTCTGCCAGCTGAAGTCGAGCGGGCGAGCCGTTCTCACCGAGCGAACGAACGTGCCCGCACCGGGCCGGGTTTCGATCAGTCCCTGCGCCGCGAGAGTTCGGAGGGCTTTCTGCACCGTCACGGGGCTTGCCCCATACTCGGCGACGAGCATGCGGCTGGTGGGCAACCGCGCGCCCGCCGCACTCCCAGCGATCCACCCGCGCAGTGCCGCCACGATTCGAGAACTGCTATCGTTGATCATGTCTAATCATAATAGCGCTATCCAACAGATGATCACACCGCTATCTCGCACACGGGCGGGTCTCGCCTGGGGGCTGCTCGGCGTCGCCGCGTTTTCCTTCACCGTTCCGTTCACCCGCGTGGCCGTTGAAAGTATGTCTCCGCTGTTCATCGGATCCGGCCGCGCCGTCATCGCCGCCATGCTCGCCGCGGCCGCCCTGGCCATCACCCGACAGCACCTTCCGCGCGGCATCCAGTGGCTTCGCCTCGCCGTCGTCGCGGTCGGCGTCGTCATCGGCTTCCCGCTCCTTACGTCCTTTGCCCTCACAACGGCATCGGCCAGCCACGGAGCCGTGGTCATCGCTCTCCTTCCGGCAGCGACGGCAGTCACAGCGGTCATCCGGGGCAACGAACGACCGCCTTTGCGGTTCTGGATCATGGCCTCCGTCGGAGCGCTGGTGGCTGTGGTTTTCGCGTCCCTTCAGGGAGGTGGCACCATCCGATTGCACTGGTCCGATCTGCTTCTGTTCGGTGCCGTCGCGGCCGCGGCAATCGGCTATGCCGAAGGGGGCCTGCTCGCGCGCGAGATCGGGTCCTGGCAGACCGTGTCCTGGGCCCTCGTTCTGGCCGCGCCCCTCATGATCGCCCTGATGATAATTGCCATCGTCGAGCGGCCCCCAACGGGCACACCGACCCAATGGGCGGCATTCGCTTACCTCGGAGTGGTGAGCATGTTTCTGGGATTTTTCGCCTGGTACCGCGGACTGTCCATTGGACCCGTAGCAAAGGTCAGCCAGGTGCAACTCACCCAACCCGTTCTCAGCATCCTCTGGGCTGCACTGATCCTCCGCGAACAACTCACTTGGCAGAGCATCCTCGCTGGCATCGCCGTCATCCTCTGCGCAGGCATCGCCGTGCGAACCCGCCATAGCCGCACTCCGCCCGCCCGCCCCAAGGACGCGAACAGTGAGCCAGAGCCAGTCACCCAACGGTCGGGTCAGTGAAAGTTGGAACGGTCGCGGCCTGACTGGGACTGCTGCCACCGACCAGAACAGTCACAGCGAACACCGCAACCCCAAGGACAGCAACACCACCTAAGGCAACGCCAACACGCTTATTCATAGGAATCCTCACAGGGTGCAGTTGTAGTTAATGCCAGTGGCGCGGCCGTTCACAATCCGAACAAGTTCATCGTCCGCGGCGACCGGCGTACCGGTTCGACAATCGCGGACCGTGGTTTGGCTCATGCCTTGAATCACGTTGAGATGTTGTTCAGGAGCTGAGAAGGCGGCCCCACCCGATGCGATCGCTTCGCTCGGTGGGAAGAGCGGGTCAAAGTAGTAGCGGTGCAGCTGGCGGAACTCCCAGTTCTGCACCCCACGAGGTCCCTTCAAGAATTTCTGACCACCTTGTATCGGGGTAACGGATGGAGTGATCAGCGCAATATTTCCCCCTATAAACGGTGATTTAGATACGACGCAGTGAAGGCCATCTCACCTCAGACCGAACAGCTATATGCCCGAATGAGCATCGATAGGTCCAGTAAAAATATATCGACTTTCTAACAGACAGGTCGTTCTCCAGCCACCCCCCAAACGACCTAATCCACACCGCAACGGCGCCCGATCCAGGACGATCAGCAGACCGCTGGTCGACGGCACCTCGAGATGGATTTAGGCCGCCCGAAAGCCGGAGGCTTGCGGACGCTCACCCGCGTCCACTGGCCTCGATGACGCAGCCGGGCTGGCGATCCGCGTATGCCCTGCCCGCAGAGATTTCTCACTCAAGTGCCTCTAACGCAACAAGAGCGTGACCCGGCCGACCGACGCGCATCGTCCAACCGGTGGCCATTCAAACCGATCGTGAGGCTCGTGCTTCCAGGGCAACTCCGAGCCAGAAGCGGACAACGGGTTTTATCAGCAAGACTGCCCGGTTGATAAAGTTATCAACTCACGGGTGCTGCTTATGTACATACGGTCAGCGCAGGCGAGCAGGATCACCTCCCCGACGTTCGAGGGCATCCGCCTCAGCATCGGTTCAGCGAAGAGACATGGGTATGCGTCAGTGGTATTGCTGGCGACACCCACCAGATGTGACCAGTCGCCGTGAGACGCTCACTAACGTCGCGGATACAACTCGGATGCCGTGGAGAGCGAACTCGGTCGGCACCTGCGCAGGATCGGCCGAAACTAGAACGTCGTCGCCGTGAAAACGCCGCGGCCGCGGTCGAACTGAGCCCGTCCAGCAAGGATCGTTGCTCCGTCAAGCTCGACGTGGACCTGAAGCGCCTCGTATCTGGTCATCGCGCACGCTGACGGTTGATGAGGCCGGCCCGGGCACGGCCGAGATCTGTGTTCAGCGGATCAAGAGCCTCGGTGACCGTCTCCAGGAGCCCAAGAGCGCGGGCCACGCGCAGCACGACGTGAAAGCTCACGCTCGGGGCGCCGTGCTCGAGCTTGCGCAGCGTCTCCCTGGTGATATCCGCACGATCAGCGACATGCTCGGCGGTGAGTCCGAGAGTCTTGCGCCTGCCGGCGTAGTCCTCGCCGATCTCAAGGGCGGACCTGAGAATCGCGGCAGGTAGCTCGGCAACCATGGCACTGCACCGCATCGTTAGTAATTAATACAGTTGCCATGATCCCAGATAAAGGAAGACCTAGTTGCCACTAGGTGGCGCCTGCGCGTTCCTGCGCTTGCCTGCCAGAACGCGTGCTACATACTGAATCGCACCCCTTCACAGGCTCGGAGCGACAAGGCGTCTGGACAACAACGTGTCGCTGGTTCACTGAACTTGTCGCCGCTTGACGGGATCGGGATCGCGATCGCGATGTGTGGTGCGGAGTGTGAACGGATGATTCCTCGTATTACTGGCTGGTCTCCGCTAGCCTGCGAGGGTGACCGGACGCCAGCTGGAACTCGTAGTGGTGATGCTCGGCGCGATTACATTGACGGGCTGTGCAGGGACCGGCGCCATGTCAGGGGCGAACCCTGCACCATCCCAGTCTCCCTACTGCGCTTACTCCGTGACCGAAAAGGTCCAGATCCCTGGTTGTGTGATGTACGAGGCTCAAGACCCATCGCAGTTGAATAACGCGTACAAGATTCGGATGACAGCTGCGCCGAAAGACCAGCCCGCACTAGATGAGGCGCTTGTGTCGGCGAAGGCATCTTTCGCAAAGATTCTGGCCCCACCAGCGACCGCTGATGAGGTAAAGGCAGCCCTCGAAGCGCACGGACTCACTTACGTGGAAGTGGCCAGCGACGCAACGACCGGAATTGCGTTCTGGGCTGAGGTTGTCAACCACGGATGCCTTTTCGGCGGCATCAGTTCAGATAGCGTGCTCAAGGTCGAAGTCGGCGGCTTCATGCCTGATGGCGGCTGCCGGCTCATCACCGGCCACTAGCTCGGCACCGGCACATCGCGCCGCCCTCAAGGGCGCTCTGCTCGGAGCGATAAGTTATCTGGACAACGCGGGCGACACTTTATTCGGCAGCCCGCTCAGCCATTGGGGCTCGGGCGACAACATGGGTGGTCATTCACATTTACCGAGCTCTGCACGGGCACAAGCAAAAGCCGGCCGGACCCTCACAAACGGATCCGACCGACTCGACGCGGGACCCTTAGCTTCCGGTCGATTTCGCACCGGCAGACTCGGTCGACTTCGCCCCGGCAGATCCGGTCGGCTTCGCCTCCCATCCCTGGCTGAGTCGCTTCGGCAGCGCGAAGACCAGGAAGAATGCAACGAGCGCGAAGGCCGCGCTCACGGCGATCGCCGCCGCTGCGCTGTGGGTGAACCCAACAGCGACATTGTGCTGGGCGATGTCGCTGATGGCCGCTTTTATCGCCGCAGCGCCGTCTGCGCCATGTTTCTTCGCGGCATCCGCGATCTGGGCCGCCGTCGGCTTGGCTATGCTGAGGGCCCCGAAGAACACGCTGCCGATCACGGCGATTCCGACGGCACTCCCGAGTCGCTGCATCGTGCCGATGACACCGCTCGCGGCACCGGCCTCCTGGGGATCTACTGTTGCGACGATGAACTGTGCATTCGGCGCGATAAACAATCCGCTTCCCACACCGGCGACGAGCAATGGTCCAAGAAGGTCCCAATTGGTGAGGTCGGCAGCCGGCACCAACAGGAGCACCAGCCAGACTGCGACGAGTCCGACGGTGAGCATCCCGACACCGATGACAAGCACTTTTCGACCGAGAATCGGTGCAAGCCGACTGCTCTGGGACGCCCCGATGATGCTGCCCACCGCAAACGGGATGGACACGAAGCCCGACTCGAGCGCTGTGTGCCCGAGACCGGACTGCCAGAGGATCGAGATCGAGAAGAAGATGCTCGTGAACGCGGCGAAGTAGACCAGGGCGAGGATTGTGCCGCCGGTGAACGCCGCATGCGAGTAGAGGTGTGGCGGCACCAGCGGACTCTTCCCGCGCGTGGTGTAGGAAATCTCCCACAGGGCAAAGAGCACAATCAACACGACACCGCCCGCGATGAGCAGGTAAGTCCAGAGAGGCCAACCGACCGTCTGTCCCTCGATCAGCGGAACCAGGATCGCGACAAGGCCACCCGCGAGAAGCACAAGGCCAATCCAGTCGACGCCACCGGATGGCCTGCTGTTCCCGGCACCCTTCGGCAGCAGGAAGACCGCTGCCACCAACGCGATGACGCCGATCGGCACGTTTACGTCGAACACGTAGCGCCAGCCCTCCTTCTCGCCGAACGCCTGGATGAGCAAGCCACCGACGATCGGGCCGAGCGCGGACGAGACGCCGATCACTGCGCCCATGACGGCGAACGCCGTACCGCGGGTCCTGCCGGTGAACAGCAACTGGATGAACGCGGTCACGGCCGGAAGGTAGATGCCTCCGGCGAGTCCCTGGATCACCCTGGCCACGACCAGCTGGGTGCTGTCCTGCGCGAGACCACAGGCCAGGCTCGCGACCGTGAAGAGTGCGAGACCGGCTATGAAGATCCACTTGTGGCCGAAGCGGTCGCCGAGACGACCGGCCGGTATCAGCACGAGGCCGAATGCGAGAGCGTATCCGGCGATGATCCAGGACAACGTCGCCTCGTTTGCGCTGAGGCTCGTGCGTATGGTC
>JANYEI010000172.1 GCA_025363205.1 Frigoribacterium sp. | reverse complement strand
GCCGAGAGCGAGACGGAACGGTAGGGCTCTCCGCAGCAGCTACAGTCGTTCAGTGGCACATCTCCTGGGCGCCGAGTCCATTCACCTCGAATATCCCACCCGTGTAATCTTCGACCGGGTCACGATCGGCCTCGATGAGGGCAACCGTATCGGCGTCGTCGGGCGCAACGGCGACGGCAAATCGACCCTGCTTCGCCTGCTGAGCGGGCGCATCGAACCCGACGCCGGCCGCGTGACCCGCCGCAACGGCGTCACGCTCGGGATGCTCGACCAGGCCGACCTGCTGCCGGAAGACCTCGTCGTGAAGGACGCCATCGTCGGCGACAAGGACGAGTACGAATGGGCCGGGGACGCCCGCATCCGCGATGTGATCGACGGCCTACTGCTCGATGTGCCGTGGGAAGCCACCATCGGCGAACTGTCCGGGGGCCAGCGCCGCCGCGTCGCCCTGGCAAAACTGCTCGTGGGCGACTGGGATGTCATCTTCCTCGACGAGCCAACCAACCACCTCGACGTCGAGGGCATCGCCTGGCTCGCCGGACACCTCAACAAGCGCTGGTCGCCGAACCAGGGCGGACTCGTTGTCGTCACTCACGATCGGTGGTTCCTCGATGAGGTGTCCACCGATACCTGGGAGGTGCACGACCAGCTGATCGAGCCATTCGAGGGTGGCTATGCCGCCTACATCCTGCAGCGGGTCGAGCGTGACGAAATGGCCGCGACCATGGAGTCAAAGCGCCAGAACCTCGCCCGCAAAGAGCTCGCCTGGTTGCGCCGCGGCGCTCCTGCTCGCAGCACCAAACCCAAGTTCCGGATGGATGCCGCCTACGACCTGATCGCGAACGAACCGCCCCCCCGCGACACCGTCGCCCTCAGCCAGCTCGCCACCGCCCGCCTCGGAAAGGACGTCGTCGACCTGCTCGACGTCGGAGTGACCTACGGCGGCAGTACCGACGCGCACGGCCACACGACCGGTGGCGTCGAGATTCTGAAAGACATCGAATGGCGGGTCGCGCCGGGCGAACGCACCGGCATCCTGGGCGTGAATGGTGCGGGAAAGTCCACGCTGCTCAGCCTCATCGCCGGCACCCTACTCCCGACCAGCGGCCGGGTGAAGCGCGGCAAAACGATCCGCGTCGCGATCCTCAGCCAGCAACTCGGGGAGCTCGCGGACATCCTCGAAGACCGGGTGATGGATGTCATCGCCCGCCAGAAGAGCTCCTACGTGACCGGCGGCAAGGAGCTCACTCCCGGCCAGCTGCTCGAGCGCATGGGATTCATGTCTGCGCAGCTGAGCACCAAGGTGAAGGACCTCTCCGGTGGCCAGCGTCGTCGCCTCCAGCTGCTGCTCATTCTGCTCGGGGAGCCCAACGTGCTCATTCTCGACGAGCCGACGAACGATCTAGACACCGACATCCTCGCCGCCATCGAAGACCTGCTCGACTCCTGGCCCGGCACCCTTCTCGTGGTGAGCCATGACCGGTACCTGATCGAGCGCGTCACTGATAACCAGTACGCGATCCTCGACAAGCGGATGCGGCACCTGCCCGGTGGCATCGACCAGTACCTGCAATTGCGGTCGCAGCAGACCACCAAGGGCCTCACGGTCACCGAGACCCACAAAGCCGAAGGGGCGTCGCCCGAGAAGAAGGCGACCGTCAACTCAAAGGGACGCACCAAGCTCGCCGGCGCCGAACTTCGCAATGCGCAGAAGGAACTCGGATCGGTGAGCCGCAAGCTCGAGAAGGTCACCACCCAGATCTCCGCGGTGCACGAGCGGTTCGCGAGCCACGACCAGGGTGATTTCACCGGGCTCGCCGCCCTGCAGGGCGAACTCACACCGCTCGAGGATTCGATGGCCGAACTCGAGCTTCGCTGGCTCGAGCTCAGCGAGATTCTCGAGGCTTAGACCCGGCACGTCAGTTGAGGGATGGGCGCCGCAACTAGTCTCATACCGTGCACACCTCCCGATCACGCGTTTCCGGGCTCGGTGTCTACCTTCCGGACACGACCCGAACGACCGCGCAGACCGAAGCGGATCTTCGACGCCACAATCCGACGCTGAAGCTCGCCACGGGCATGATCGGGCGCATCACCGGCGTCAAGTCGGTGCATCTGCGGCCCCACGGCTGGCAGACCTCCGATCTCGCAGCGGCCGCCGCGCGCGCGGCTCTCGCTGACTCCCCCGGACCGATCGATCTCCTCATCTTCGCGAGCGCGAGCCAGGACCTGATCGAGCCGGCGACCAGCCATATCGTGGCCGCAAAGCTCGGTCTCGAGTGCCCGGTGATGGATATCAAGAACGCCTGCAACAGTGTGCTCAACGCAATGCAGGTTGCGGATGCCCTCATCGTGAGCGGCCAGTATGAGCGGGTGCTCATCGCGAGCGGCGAGCAGCCCTCGCACGCGGTTCGCTGGCGGCTCGAGAGCAAGGAGCAGTTCCTTCGGTCGTTCCCCGGTTACACGATGAGCGACGGGGGAGCGGCGGTTATCCTCGAGCGCAGCGGCGATATCTCCGGCATTCTCGGCTCCACATTCGTCGCCGTCTCCAGCCACTGGGGGATCGGCACGCTCGGCACCGGCGGATCGATGGACCCGCACGCCGAGAACGGCAGCCACTTCGACATGGACGGTCCCGCGCTGCAGCAGGCCTTCCTCGATCTCGGACCGGATGCCGTGCTCGCAACCCTGCAGAAGCTCGACCTCGACTGGAGTGACTTCGACCTCGTGGCCATCCACCAGGTGGCGCTTCCGTACCTTCCGCCGATTTTCGAGCGTCTCGGAGTGGCCGACGACAAGACGATCATCACGATCGAGGATCACGGCAATCTCGCCTCGGTCACCCTGCCGCTGCAGCTGCTGCTTGCACGGGATGCCGGGCGCATCCGCGAGGGAAGTCTCGTTGCCCTGATTGGGCTGGCCGGCGGTATCAGCCTCGGTGTGATGGTGCTTCGACTGTGACGACATCGATCTCGGCCAGGCTCGCCGTCGTCGTGCCGGTCTTCAACGAGTCGGGATGGATCCGGCCGACACTCGCCGCGCTCGCCGCGCAGCATGACCAGGACTTCGACGTCGTGTTCGTCGACAACGGCTCGACCGACGATTCGGTGGCCATTATTGAGCAGTGTGCGGCGGACCGCCCGCGCTGGCGCGTCATCCACGAGCCGCAGAAGGGCACCGGAGCCGCCGCGGACACCGGGATGCGCGCCGCCATCGCCGCCGGTGCCGGCATCCTCGCTCGCACCGACTCCGACTGCCTCCCTCGCCCCGACTGGACAGCGAGGATGCGCCGCGCACTCACTGTGGATGGACTCGAGCTGGTGGGCGGGGAGCTTGTGCCGCGCACCGACGAGGGCCTTTCCTGGTTCACGCGCATCGGCCTGCGCGGCGCCGTGCATCTCGCAGAGGCGTTCGGGCGGGTGCGACGGGCGAACAAATCACCCGAATACCTCGGCCCCTACATGATGGCCGCGGGCTGCAACGTGGGCATCACGGCCGACCTCTATCTGGCAAGCGGCGGATTCCCTCGAACCCGTATCGAAGACCTGCACGAGGATCGCGCGCTGGTCAACGCGGTGCGCCGTCTCACACCACGCTACGCCCGTCGACGGGACATCGTGGTCTTCGGATCGAGTCGCCGGGTGAGCGCCTGGGGCCTGAAGAACACTCTGCTCTGGTACAAAGACCACCAGTATCGGCCCGAGCACGTGGACATCCGATGACGCTGCCACCTGACCGCCCGGCTCCCAAGAGGCTCGCCGCGCGGTGGGAGGAGCGGGTGATGCGCGCGGCGCATCCGATCGCCTATCCCATGCTTCGGATGGCTCGTGGGCCGGTGCTCCGGGTGCCTGGCCTCGGCATCCTGGTGCGGGATGCCGCCCTGCTGCGCTCCACTCTGCTCAATACCGAAAGCTTCACCAAGACCGGTCCGGGTTCGCCGGCCGACCTCTGGACCGAGGTGCTCGGACCAAGCGTGCTTCTCAACATGGAGGGTGCGGACCACCAGGCACTTCGGCGCAAACTCGCTCCGATCTTCGCTCCGTCCTTCGTCGAGCCGATGGTGGCCGAGAGTCTCGGTGAGCCGGTCGCGCAGCTCAGAGAGCGGCTGTCGAGCGGGGAACAGGTCGATCTCGTCGAGGAGGTAAGGCGATACTCGAGCATCGCGATCAGCCGGTTGGTCGGTCTCGATTCCGCCGAGCTGACCCCAGACCTCTTCCGGAAGGTCTCCTCGATCACATCGATGGTGCGCCTCACTCGGACGAAACTCACGTCGGCCGAGATCGCGCGCGCCCGGGTGGTGATGGGTGAACTCACTTCGCATGCCCAGCGCGCCTACCGGGCTGGCGATGAGCACACCGTTCCGGGGCGGATGTGCGCGCTCGGGCTCACCGAATCCGAGGCGATGGGGGCGGTGGGCGCCTTCGTGCTCACCGGCACGGAGACCCTCGTCTCGTATATTCCCCGACTGGTATGCCTGCTCATCGATAGCGGGTGGTTGCCCCTCATCGCCACGGACCGCTCACTCGTCGAGCCGGCGATTGCCGAGGCCCTTCGGGTGACAACGCCGTCTCCGGTGATGCTCCGGTCGGTCGTGGCGGCGGGGTGCATCGGTCCGGTCGCCGTTCGCGCAGGGGACCGCGTGATTCTCGCCACCTTCGCGGCCAATCGTGCGCTAGGCCCTTTCGATCCGAAGGCCAACACCGCAGCGACGGTGCGCCAGTTGTGGTTCGGCGCCGGGTCGCACTTCTGCCTGGGGGCACCGCTCGCCATGGCCCAGATCCGGCTGGTGTGTGATGCCATTCTCGGGGCGGCTCCGCAGGGGGATCTTCGCGTCATTTCGCGGCGGCCCGCGCGCGGGGTGCTGATCCCGAGCTATTCGACAGTGGTGATTGGCAAATGAGCGTCGACCTGCTTGCCGCCCTGTTCGACTCCTGCCGCGAGCATCCGCATGCCCCGGCCCTCAGCCAGGGCCGTCGCACTCTGACCTACCGCGATCTCGACTCACGCATCGCCTCGGTCGCTGTCGCGCTCGAGTCGGCGGGATTCGGCGCCGGCGATCGCGTGCTGTTCTCGGTGCGCCCCGGCATCGACGGCATCTGTCTCGCGCTCGGAATCATAGCGGCGGGAGGCACCGTCGTCTTCGCCGACCCCGGGGCCGGGGAGTCGATGTTCCGGGCACGGGCCGCCCTCGCCGCCCCGCGCTGGGTCGCCGCAGAATCCCTGCTCTACTTCGCGTCGTCCGGCCCGCTGACATCGTTCGCGCGCCGGCGCGGACTCGAACTTCCGCCGTATTCGGTCGTTGTTCCGCACGCCAGGCACATTGTCGCCGGACCCTGGCTGCCTGGTGTGCCGCGCGGGGCGCTGCGGCTGCGCGACCTGCTTAGGGCCGGGCGCGATACTGGCGGTCTTAATTCTGCAGCGGGGCTCAGTCCTCAACCACCGGCTTCCGAAGCCCTCATCATCTTCACGAGCGGCACAACGGCCGCGCCCAAGGCCGTCGTGCACTCCCGAAGTTCGCTCGGCACCGGGCTCGCCGGGTTCGCCGCACACGTGCGATTCGTGCCGGGGGACCGGTTGCTCACCGACCAGCTGATGATCGGAATCCCCGCCCTCATCGCGGGGGCGCACTGGCGGCTGCCCGCGGTCGGCACGGATGCGGGCGCGAAGCCGGCGCACTACCTCGACGTGCTGCCAGGCACCGACGCGCTCTTCACGGTGCCCGCCGCTCTCGACTCACTGCTCGCGCTGCTCGACGAGCATCCGGAAAAGACACCGCAGCTCGCGACCCTGCTGATCGGCGGCGCCCCCGTGCTGCGCCCGCTGCTCGAACGGGTCAGGCGGCGATGGCCGACGGTGCGCATCTGCTCCATTTATGGCATGACCGAGATTCTGCCGGTGGCCATCGCCGACGGCGACGACAAGCTCGCATTCGAGGGGCAAGGGGACTACGTGGGAACAGTGCTTCCCGCCATCCGAGCCCGCATTGAACTGAACGCGGCCGGCGATGGCGAGCTTGTGCTCGCCGGGGAGGGCCTCGCGCTCGGGTATCTCGCTGATCTCCCGGGGCATCCGCTCGTCTGCCTCAACACGGGGGATCTCGCCGAGCTCAACGGCGACTCCCTCGTGCTGCACGGTCGCAGCAAGGACATGTTCATCCGCGGGTCGACCAACGTGTATCCGGGTCTCTATGAACCGGTGATTGCGGGCATCGCCGGGGTCGCGGAGGTGACGATGGTCGGTGTGCC
>JANYEI010000216.1 GCA_025363205.1 Frigoribacterium sp. | reverse complement strand
GGCCCTTCAAATCGGCGAGAGCTTTGTCGGCGACGGCGTCAATGCCGCTCATGTCAACACCGTTTTCGGCCACCGCGAGGGGCCGGCTGGGGTGGCCTGGGCTTCGGCCCTCGCCACCCCCAGCCAGGGGCATGTGCCCTTTGTCACCGTGCTGCGCCCCTCGCTGCCGGTGAAACCACTCACCCTGTTCGTGACCAAATCCGCTCCGGCGGGCGACGAACACGGTCTCCTCATCTGGGGTCCGGCGCAGGCCGGTATTGCCGCCGGCGTCGCGGATGCCCTCGCCGACGGCGTGATCTCCCGTGACGAGGCTGACTCCCACGTGATCATCGCGGCGGTCTGGGTGAACCCAGGGGCGGATGACGCAGAGACCGTCTTTGCCAACAACCGGCTTTCGGTGCGCACCGCGCTTCACAATGGAGCGCTCTCGCTGCCGAGCACGGATGAAGTGATCGCCGCGCGGAATTCGCCAACCAATCCCTTCTTCACCCCACAGGCCCAGCCGCTCGACCCGGGAAGCTCCGTATGAAGATCACCGCCATCCGGCTCACTCGTATGTCGTTGCCGCTCGACCCCCCGTTCACCGCGGCGTGGGACCCGAATCCGCGACGTGAGTTTGCCGCCACCCTCGTCACGGTGGAGACCGATGCGGGAATCATCGGGGTCGGCTCCGGCGACACGATGGACGGCTTCGAAGCCTACGAGCATCTCTTCGTCGGCACCGACCCGCAGCAGATTCTCAATCAGGTTCGGCGCATCGAGACCATCAACTTCCATGGGGGTCGTTACTGGCCGCTCGAAGCGGCGCTCTGGGACATCATCGGCCAGGTCGCCGGCCTGCCGGTAAGCGTTCTGTTCGGGGGAGCGCGCGACCGGCTGCCCGCCTACGCCTCCTGTGGAGAACTCAAGTCGCCAGCGGATCGCGCCGAGTCTGCGCTTGCCGCTAAGGCCCGCGGATTCCGGGCAATGAAGATCCGAATTTCCCGTGACGACGTGGCCGGTGGTATTGCGGCGGTTCGGGCGACGCGCGCAGCCGTCGGCAACGACTTCGATCTCATGGTGGATCTCAACCAGATGTGGCGCATGAGCGGAGACATCGAACCGGCACTGCCCCTTGCCCGGGTGCAGAAGATCGCGGAAGAGCTGCAGGAGCTGGGAGTGCTCTGGCTCGAGGAGCCGTTGCCGCAGGTCGACGTGGTCGGTGTACGCCGCGTGCGCGCCCAGACCGGCATCCAGGTCTCCGGGGGCGAGATGGTGCGAAGCATGGCGGAGCTCGCCACGCTGATCGAAGCCGACGCCTACGACATCTACCAGCCGGATGTCGTGCTCGCGGTCGGTATGTATCGCGCACGGCAGGTGGCCGAGTCGGCCAACCTGCGCCACCGGCTTTTCACCCCGCATACCTGGAGCAACGGTCTCGGGCTGTTGGCCAACCTGCATGTCGCGGCGGGAGTGGATGCGGGGCCCTATCTCGAATTTCCCTACGATCCGCCAGGGTGGACTCCCGAGCGCCGCGATTTCTTTCTCCAGCCGATCGACATCGATGAAGCGGGTTGCCTCGTGGTGCCGTCTAGGGCGGGACTTGGCGCCACGATCGACTGGGATGCTGTGAAGAGGTACACGATATGACCAACTGGGCAGATCGCGCGGCCGCGCTCACTCCCGAGACCCGCCTGTTTATCGACGGCGAGTTTCGGCCGGCGCTCGACGGTGCCACCTTCGACACGATCGCCCCGCGCGACGGCAGCCTGATCGCTGCCGTCAGCGCGGCAAGCGAGGCGGATGTCGACTTCGCCGTCAGCGCCGCAGCTCGCGCGTTCGAGTCCGGCGTCTGGAGCCGCGCCGACCGCCGGGAGCGCGCCAGAGTGCTGCTCCGTCTTAGCGAACTCATGCTCGAAGACCTCGATGAGCTCGCGCTGCTCGAATCCCTCGACTCCGGGCATCCGATCGGCGACGCGCGCCGGGTGGATGTGCCGAACGCGGCCCGCACCATGCGCTGGTACGCCGAGGCCATCGACAAGATCTATGACGAGGTTGCGCCGGCACCGCAGAGCGCCCTCGCGCTGATCACCCGCGAGCCGCTCGGTGTTATCGGTGCCGTCGTGCCGTGGAATTACCCGCTGATCATCACGGCGTGGAAGATTGCGCCAGCGCTCGCCGCCGGCAACTCGGTGGTGTTGAAGCCAGCGGAGCTGACGAGCCTCTCCGCCCTTCGTCTCGCCGAACTCGCCGCTCGCGCCGGACTTCCGGCCGGAGTGCTCAACGTCGTGCCGGGGCTCGGAGCGGTGGCAGGACAGGCGCTTGGCCGGCATCCGCTGGTTGACAAGGTCACCTTCACCGGGTCGCCAGAGGTCGGTCGCCGATTCCTGAGCTACGCGGGCGAGTCGAACGGCAAGCAGGTAGCCCTCGAACTCGGCGGAAAATCACCGCAGGTTGTGCTCGCGGATGTCGAGGACATCGCCGCCTGCGCCTCGGCGGTCGCCTGGGGAATCTTCTATAACGCCGGCCAGACCTGCCACGGCGGCAGCCGTCTGATCGTTGATGAGCGCGTGCACGACGAGGTGGTAGCCGAGGTGATAGCTGTTGGCAGTGCACTGACACTCGGCGACCCGCTCGAAGAATCCACCCAGATCGGCTCGATCGCCAGCGCGATTCAACTCGATCGGGTGCTCGGCTACACCGATCTGGCCCGTGCCGAGGGAATCACGGTGCACGGCGGAACCCGGGTGCGCCCCGCCGGGCTTGCCGATGGATACTACGTCGAACCAACCGTCTTTACCGGCGTCGACAACGCCGGTCGCATCGGGCAGGAAGAAATCTTCGGCCCGGCACTGTCCGTCACACAGGTGCGCGGGGCCGCGGATGCCGTTCGCGTCGCCAACCACAGCGCCTACGGTCTCGCCGCAAGTGTCTGGACGAGAGATGTCACCACCGCACATCGCGTCGCGCAGCAGTTGCGCGCGGGCACAGTGTGGGTCAACACCTATGATGTCGCCGATGTCATCACGCCGTTCGGCGGGTTCAAGAGCTCGGGGAGCGGCCGTGACCGGTCGCTGCACGCCTTCGATTCCTACACGGCGCTCAAAACCACCTGGATCAACCTGGGCGAT
>JANYEI010000214.1 GCA_025363205.1 Frigoribacterium sp. | reverse complement strand
GCCCCAACCTTCACCTCGAGGTGGTAGCTCGCTCCGCCGCCGGTCACCGGTGGGCGGCTGGCATCACAGGTGGTCTTGGAGGAGCGGGTGCGGTCCCAGGGGATCGCAGGTGTCGTCACGGCAACGCCCGGTTTCAACGTGACCGGGGTGTCGACCGGAGCCGTCTGACAGTCTTTGGAGTTCCAAATAGTCTCAGAACCACTTGTGACGATGAGCTCCTGTTGGGTCGACCCGAGGTTGATCGTGCAGTCTACGGTGCCGGTATTGGTGATCGACATGCTGATCTGCGGCTGTTCAGTCGCGGCGTAGGTCGACTTCGTGGCCACGGCGAGCAGCTTGATTTTCGCCGGAACGCAGGCGGCACCGACGGCCGGAGCGGATGCGGCAGCGCTCGGTGTGACGGACGGCGACACGCCGGGCTTCGCCGCTGCTGCCGGGCTCGGGCTTCCCGACCCCAGACGCCCAATGATCAGGACGATAATCACGATCACCGCAAGCGCGCCGACACCGAGGATCAGGCGGCGGCGCCAGTACACCCTCGGTGACTGGGGGCCGACAGGAGTGCGAAACGTCGACATGGTCTAAGGGTAGCCAGCGTGCAGTCGTTTGCCCGGCATTTGCGGGGGTGTGTGCCCGGCTCGCAGCATCTTCAGAGCCCAGCGTCATGTCATCCGGGCTGCTTAGAAAAAGTCATGACCGCAGCAACCGCCGTGGCGACCGCCACCACCCTTGGTCGGAAGATCGAGACCGAGGATGACCGGGTCGTGGTCGCTCGACCGGTACGGGCTGACCTCGTAGAGGTTCGTGACGTTGGCGTTGAACCGACTGTACTCGAGGCCCACCGACTCGACGGAGTTGATGTTCCAGACATCCGCACCCGACACGGCGTGATTGGCGGCGGTCGAGGCGAAGACGTGGTCAAGTGAGCCGACCATGCCATTGAAGGCGTAGGTCTGTTTGCCCGTCTTCGCAATCTGGTCGACATAACCGGCAGCCGCAATCGCGAGGATCGGATCTTCCTGCTCGTAGGAGTTGAAGTCACCGACGAGCAGCGCCTTGTAGGTCTTCGCCGCCGCCTTCTGCTGGTCGGCGAAGGTCAGCAGCGCCCTGGCCTGTCGGGTTCGGTCGCCGTTGTACGCACCCTGGCCGGCATCCACATTGTCGCCGGTGGCGCCGCCCGGGCTCTTCGATTTGAAGTGGTTCGCTATGACCAGGAAGGTGGAGCCTTTTTTGCCACGGACCGGCTGGAACGCCTGCGACAGCGGCTCGCGGGCGTTGGTGAAGGCCGGCGAGCCGATCAGGATCGTGGATGCCCCGACCGGAGCGACAGTGGCGGTGCGGTAGATGAAGGCGGTGCGGATGACATCCTCATCGGCCGCGGCGGGCACCGCTGCCGGTGAACGCACGTAGTCCCAGGCCGGGCCCTGCGCATTCAGGGCCGCGACGAGCGTTGCGACCGCGGCGTCCCGATTCTGGCCGAACTTCGCCGAGTTTTCGATCTCTTCGAGCGACACGACGTCGGCGCCGAGCGCTCCGATCGCCGTGACGATCTTGGCCTGTTGGCGCTGAAAGCTCGCTTCGTTGGCCGCGCCGCGCACGCCGCAGCCGGGATCGCTGCTGTTGTTCACAGTGGTGGGCACGCCCTGGCGGTCGACGTGATAGGTGCAGCCGGTGCGCTGCTCCCCCGTGGTGGGGAAGTAGTTGAGCACATTAAAGGTGGCCACCTTGAGAGTGCCGCCAACCTTCTTCGGCGCGGTCGTGCGGGTGTTCGCGAAGGCGGCCGGCTGCACGGTGGCCGCGTCGGCTGGCGTGAGCTCGGTGGTCGGCTGCAGCTTCCACAGGCTGTTGCGGAACTCGAGGATCACCGGTCGCGTGAAGCTGACCGATGCCCCGATACGCAGCGGCGCGGCCAGGCTCAGCCAGGGTAGCGGCTTCGCGGTGTTGGCCGCGGAGAGGAAGTTGGTGCTCGCCCCGTCATCGAGAGTCACCCGGATGGCCGCGTTCCTGTCGATCACGGCCTGGTATCCGGGCGAGCCGACCGGTGCGACCGCGGTGGGCTGCAGCAGCGGGCTCGTATCGTGGGCAAGCTCGATCTCGCCCTACTGGTTCGTGGAGTAGTTGTCGGTCACCGTGTACGCGCCCTGCGGTGCCATGAGCATGCCTTCGAGCGACTCGCGCTGGGCATCCGTCGCCGGGAAGCCGACGGTGGCCGGCACCGGTGCGACGACTCCCGCCTTATCGAGTTCGGTGAGTCCGGCGGCGGATGCCACGGTGAGCTCGGTGAGGTGGCTGAACTCGCTCACCGCCCCGGTAACCTTCACGTGGTCGCCGATCGCCACGCCTGCGACGGTGCTCGGAGAGTAGACGAAGATGCCGTCCGAAGCGCTGTGGGTGCCGAGGTCGAGCGCTCCTCCGGTGCCGGCGGTCTGCAGGTAGAAGCCATTGAATCCGCCGGAGGGATAGGCGGCGGTGACCACTCCGGTGGTCTCGACGATCTTGCCGACCTGCGGACTCACATCCGTAGTGCCCTGGATCTCAGCGATCGACAGAGGCATCGGAGGATCAACGGGACCGCCCGGATCGGTCGGGCCGCTGGCCTTCGGCGTGATGGTGCCCGAGAGGGAAAAGTCGCCCGCGTTGCTGTCGGTGTCGGCGAACGCCGAGCGCCCGAGTGACTTCACGTCGGTGTTGCCGGCCGGAGCCGTGGCATCCGCCGTCTCGAAGGTGTTGGAGGTGCCATACCCGAGCAGATCGATGACGGCCGAATTGCCGGTGATCGATCCGGTCGGCAGCGTGAGGGCAGAGGCGGCATTGGAGAGGATGATCGTGCCGGCCGAGCCGCTCGGATTGAGCGTGCCCACCACATCCGGGGTCGGAAGCGGCGCGCCATTGCCACCGTTGCTTCCGCCCTGCACGAGGAAGTAGCCTGCCGGTGCGATGGAGCCCGACAGGGCGACGACACCGGATGCTGCGCCGGTGCTGGTGGCGGGGCGGTACTGCAGAGACCACCCGGCCAGGCTCACGGCGGCGGTGCTTGGGTTGTAGAGCTCGATGAACTTGTTGGCGTAGGCCGCTCCGCCGCTGCCCCCGCTGAGATAGACCTCGTTGATCACGACTCCGGTGCCGGCGGTGTTTGCCTGGCTTGGGACGGCTGCGAGCGGTGCCGCGACGAGAGCCGTCACCGCCAGGAATCCGATTCCGATCCGTCGCACGAATCCTAATTTTGCGGTCATCATTGCCCTCCCCGAGTGAACACAGTTGCGTGATCAGCGCACGCGACAACCAGCCAACGATCGTCGGGTGACCGCAAGAGGGCTTAACAGCGAACGCTGGGTAAAGACTAAGCGACGACCCTCGTTCGGGGGTAGACCCTCTTTCCTCTGGCGCTCAAACTTTGCGGCGTCAGGAGGCAGAGCGCACGGCTGCGGTGTCGCGCCGGCATCCCGGGGATCTCGAGTTGCAGTCGCATCGGGACGGCCCCGCATTTGGCTGTTTGCGTTGCGGTCTGCACCGGGCGCGATACGCTGCCGTTCCGATCGGCTCCGTACGCCACCAAGTTCTGTTCGCCGATCAGGAGCTACGGGAGTTCTGTTCGCCGATCAGGAGCTACAGGACCGAATCGGGTGGAAACGCCGCAGGTCCGTCGTGACTCCCGATCCGCGAACAAAGCGGACGGTCAGCGGGGGCGGAGAACCTCGCTATCGACCGAGGCGACTCCCGAAGAATCGCCGTGGCTGCGTGTTGCCCCTCTTTCAGATGCGCTTGATCATGCGCGTATTGCCGAGCGTGTTCGGCTTCACGCGGGCGAGATCGAGGAATTCGGCAACACCCTCGTCCGGTGAGCGCACGAGTTCAAGGTAGACGGCCGGATCGATCGGCTCCTCGGTCATCGGCTCGAATCCATGGCGCGTAAAGAACGGCACTTCGAAGGTGAGACAGAACAGCCGGCTGAGGCCGAGGTCGCGGGCATCCGCTTCCAGCTGCTCCATCAGAGCGTGACCGACACCGCGGTGCAGCCAGTCGTCGGTGACGGCAAGGGTGCGCACCTCGCCGAGGTCCTGCCACATCACGTGCAGGGCACCGCAGCCGATCGCGGTACCGGCGGCGTCCTCAGCAATGCGAAACTCCTGAATCGCCTCGTAGAAGACAACCGAATCCTTGCCGAGCAGGATGCGGCGCTGCACGAGCGGTTCGACCAGGGCCTGGATGTGCGGCACGTCACTGGTGCGGGCGGCGCGAACGGAAAAGGACATCCCTCGAGCTTAAACGCCGATCGAGCCTATCGATATCTCGACAGGCTCGATCGGTGGTTTTACCTAGGCCTCCAGCGCCGCGATCTCCGCTTCGAGCGACTCACGGCCCGGCTGGCGGCCGGTCGTGAAGACAAACTTGCCGTCGATGTAGTCGACGTGCACGTGGTCGCCCGCGTTCAGGTCGCCGGTGAGGATGCGCTCGGAAAGCTGGTCCTCGACCTCGTGCTGGATGGCACGACGCAGCGGACGCGCACCGAGCGAGGGGTCAAACCCAACCTTGATCAACTGCTCCTTGGCTG
>JANYEI010000052.1 GCA_025363205.1 Frigoribacterium sp. | reverse complement strand
CACATCGCGCATGTCACCGTTGCCGGTGAGCCCGAGAAGACCGCTGCGACGGTTGAGCAGGGTATCGAGTTCGTCAAAGTCGAGACCGGCCTGGCGGTGCAGGTGAATGAGCACCGCAGGGTCGACATCGCCCGAACGGGTTCCCATGACGAGGCCCTCAAGCGGCGTCATCCCCATGCTTGTCTCGACCGAAATGCCGCCATCGATCGCGGCGACGGACGCCCCGTTGCCGAGGTGCAACACGATCGTCTTGAGCCCAGCAAGTGGCCGGTCGAGGAAGATCGCCGCCTGCTCAGAGACGTACTTGTGCGAGGTGCCGTGAAAGCCGTAGCGCCGCACCTGATGCTTCGCGGCGAGCTCGGCATCGATCGCATAGGTGTACGCGGCCGGGGGAAGGGTCTGGTGGAATGCCGTGTCGAACACGGCCACGTGCGGCACGTCAGGCAGCGCTTTTTTTGCGGCGCGAATGCCCTGAAGGTTTGCTGGATTGTGGAGGGGAGCGAGGGAAGAGAGCACATCGATCTGCGACTCGACCTCGTCGGTGACGAGGGTCGCGCTTTCGAAGATCGACCCACCGTGAACCACGCGATGCCCGACCGCAATGATCTGCTGCGTAGATCCCAGCGTGTCAAGAAGTTGACGCATGCCAGTTTCGTGGTCCGGAGTGTCCGATCCGGGTTCGCCGATGCGTTCGGTGAGGCCGCTGAGCTCGACCTCCTCGGTGTCGACATCGATCAGCTGGTACTTGATTGACGAGGAGCCGGAGTTCACGACGAAGATCTGATTCATGAGGTCTGCGCTCGCAGGGTTTGCGCCTGGATGGTTTGCGCCTGGATCGCCGTGATCGCGACTGTGTTCACGATGTCCTGCACTAGGGCGCCCCGTGACAGGTCGTTGATGGGTTTTCGCAGGCCCTGCAGCACCGGCCCGATCGCGACGGCGCCGGCGCTGCGCTGCACGGCCTTGTAGGTGTTGTTGCCGGTGTTGAGGTCGGGAAAGATGAACACCGTCGCTCGCCCCGCGACCTGCGAGCCCGGCATCTTGGACTTGCCGACGGCGGCATCCACCGCCGCATCGTATTGGATCGGCCCCTCCACGAGCAGGTCCGGCCGACGACTGCGCACGAGCGCCGTCGCGGCACGCACCTTTTCGACATCCGCCCCCGCACCGGATGCACCGGTCGAGTAGGAGAGCATGGCGATGCGCGGGTCGATCTCGAACTGGATGGCGGTATTCGCCGACGAGATCGCGATGTCGGCGAGCTGCTCGGCGTTCGGGTCGGGGTTGACGGCGCAGTCGCCGTAGACGAGCACACGATCCTCGAGGCACATGAGAAAGACACTCGAGACGACCGAGACCCCTGGGTTGGTTTTGATGATCTCGAACCCGGGACGGATGGTGTGCGCTGTCGTGTGGGCGGCGCCGGAGACCATACCGTCAGCCAATCCGAGGTGCACCATCATCGTGCCGAAGTACGAGACGTCGGTAACGGTGTCGCGGGCCTCCTCGAGGTGCATGCCCTTGTGCGCGCGCAATCGGGTGTACTCCTCGGCAAACCGCTCGCGCAGCTCAGGATCGAAGGGGCTCAGGAGGGTGGCTTCGGAGATGTCGAGACCGAGCTCGGTGGCGCGCGCGCGAATGTCGACTTCGTCGCCAAGGATCGTGAGCTGGGCGACCCCGCGACGCAGCAGCGTGGATGCGGCGCGCAGAATGCGGTCGTCCGTTCCCTCCGGCAAAACAATGCGCTGGGGATTGGATCGTGCCCGGTCGAGCAGGTCGTATTCGAACATGAGCGGGGTGACCACGTCGGAGCGGCTCACGTCGAGAAGGCGCAGCAGCACATCCGCGTCGACATGCTGCTCGAACAGGGCAAGGGCGGTGTCGTATTTGCGTTGCGACTCGGCGGCGAGGCGCCCCCGAGTCTGCGTTATGCGGCGCGCGGTGTCATAAGTTCCAAAGCCGGTGCGGATGATCGGGATCGTGCTGTCGAGGCCATCGATGAGCAGCGCGATCTGTGGCAGGAGTTCGAATCCGCCGTTCAGGATGATCGCAGCAACCGACGGGAACGTCTCGGCCGCGTTCGCCATCAGCACGCCGAGCAACACGTCGGATCGATCTCCGGGCACGATGACGACTCCGCCCTCGATGAGCCGGGTCAAGACGTTCTCCATCGACATCGCAGCGACGACCACCCCGAGGGATTCCCGACCGAGCAGTGCCGCGTCGCCGGCTATCAAGGTGCCGTCGACGGCTTCCATGAGCGAGGCGATGCTCGGCGCGATGAGAAAACGGTCTTCGGGGATCGCCCAGACCGGCAGGCGATGACTCTCCTCCTCGACAGAGGCGATGATCTGGTCGAGCATGTTCGGATCGGCGCGATTCACGACAATGCCGAGCACCTGAGCGTGAGCGCTGCCGAGTTCCTGTCTGGCAACAACGAACGCCTGCCGCATGTCATCCGGCGTGCGGCTGCCCGGACCGTCGGGCTGTTGTCCGCCGAGAACGAGCAACACCGGGGCACCGAGGTTGGCGGCGATGCGCGCGTTGAATCCGAGTTCGGTGGGGCTGCCGACATCCGTATAGTCCGAGCCAAGGATGACAACCGCGTCACACTGCCTCTCGACGGCCTTGAATCGCGACACAATCTCGCTGAGGGCAGCCTCGGGATCGGCGTGCACATCGTCGTAGCTCACGCCGACGCACTCGTCGTAGTCCAGGTCGACCCCGTCGTGAGCGAGCAACATCTCGAGCACGTAGTCACGCTCGTCGCCCGACCGGGCAACCGGGCGGAACACCCCCACCCGCTCGGTCTCATGGCTCAGGGTGTCGAGCATGCCGAGGGCGACCGTCGACTTGCCGGCATGCCCCTCGATGGAGGTGATGTAGATGCTGCGGGTCACACGACCAGCCTAGGCTCCGCGTGCCGAACGGGAGATGTGCTCTCAAGTCTCCCGGCAGAAAGTTCGCAACGCGAACATCGGGCGTCACCGTGAGCGAAGCGAACGTGATTTGCCCGAAAATATAGTGACTCCTCGCGCACCCGCCAGAGCCCGGTTACCCTTGCTACGTTTCCGTCCTGGGGGAATTGGCCTGGGTGGCGCCACGCGAGGAGCCTTGCACAGTTTAGCCGGTGAATTTCCTGGCCGTCTTCGACCAATCCCACCGTCGGGTACGATATTGCGAGGCCTGAAGCATGGGCTGGCTAAGGAGAATTCGCCTAGTGGCCTATGGCGCACGCTTGGAAAGCGTGTTGGGTGCAAGCCCTCGGGGGTTCGAATCCCCCATTCTCCGCGCAGGATCTGTCACATCGCCCGACGGGAATCGGGTGAAAGTACAGCGCTACTAGGAGCGCTGGAATCGACACGGTCATGCCACCGAGCCGGTGATCGGCGCTTTTGGGGAGATCTCATGGCGGTTGCGAACGAAGGGTACGGCGGAGACCTGCGGCTGCGTCCGCGGCGGGGGCTGCTCTGGAGCGGCGTGCTCGTGCTGATCATCGTGCCCCTACCGATCGTTGCGACGCTGATAACACTCGGGGTGCCCAACGGATCCTGGCCGATTGCGCTCATCGGTGGAGCGATCAGCATCGTCGTGTTCTTCACCGGGCTGTTCTTGTTTCGTACAACGGACATCGTGATCTCGTCAACCCAGATCACCGAACGTGGATTTTTCAGCCGCTCGACCAGCACTCCGATTTCGGCCGTGAATTCCCTGGTGCTTGCGCACACCTTCAGGACCTCGTCGAGCGAAACGCTCCCCCAACTAATCGTTCGCAACGACCGCAACGAAAGAATTTTGCGAATGCGGGGTATCTTCTGGTCAGAACAGACGATACGCGAGGCCGCCGCCGCCATCGGTTCCCCGCTCGAGGAGCCGGTGGATGCCGTCACCTCTCGACAATTTTTCGAGAAGTACCCCGGCAGCGCATACTGGTTTGAAAACCGACGGGGACTCAGAATCGCTATCGTCGCAGTGATCGGGCTCAGTTGCATTGGGGTCGTACTCGGCCTCATGAGGCTGCTCGGCCTGCCCGTCGCCGGTTAGAGAGACTCGCTGACCGAGACGCCGGACCCTAGCGTCGCCGTAGCGTGCCGAAGATGCCTCTGACGACGGCACTCATCACGGATTTGCCGGCGGATGATCCCAGGAAATCGGTGATCGGATTCTGCTCGGCTCGCGCTCTCGGCGTTCGGCGAGTGGTTTCACGTGAGGAGCGCGGCTGCGACTTCTTGGCCGCGCGCAGCATCCGCTCGTAGTCGGCCTGCTGCTGTGAGGCGGCTGCGACCTGCTCTGCGTGCGTGGAGGCGGCGGCCGCACTCGCCGCCGCCGTCTCGAGCTTGCGCCCGAGCATTTCTGTGGCCGACTCCTTGTCAATGGCAGTGCCGTACTTGGGAAGCAGATCGGATGACGCTATCGTCGCCTCTATCAGCTGCGGATCGCTCGGCGAGAGTGAGCCCTGGGGGGCGCGGAGCCGGGTCCAGGCCACGGGAGTAGGCGCGCCCGTCTCTCCCATCACAGTCACGATGGCCTCCCCGGTGGCGAGTGTTGTCAGCACGCTGCCAAGGTCATAATCGGAGTTCGGGTAGGTGGACACGGTGGCTTTGAGCGCCTTCGCATCGTCGGGGGTGAAGGCCCGCAACTGGTGCTGGATGCGCGAGCCGAGTTGGGCAAGCACGTCACCTGGCACGTCTTTGGGCGTCTGGGTCACGAAGATGATGCCGACCCCCTTCGAGCGGATGAGACGCACTGTCTGCGTGATCGAGTCGAGAAAGTCCCTCGACGCGTTCTTGAACAGCAGGTGCGCCTCGTCGAAGAAGAACACGAGTTTCGGTTTGTCGAGGTCACCGACCTCCGGAAGGTCGTTGAAGAGGTCGGCGAGCAGCCACATGAGAAAGGTCGAGTAGAGCTCGGGCTTGTCCTGCACGCCGGGCACTTCGAGCAGGCTGATAATGCCGCGGCCGTCCGGGTGCACGCGCAGGAAATCAGCGGTGTCGATCTCCGGCTCGCCGAAAAACACATCGGCGCCCTGATCGGCGAACGTGATCAGCTCGCGCAGGATCACGCCAACGGTGGCACTCGACAGGCCGCCGAGGCCGGTGAGCTCTCCCTTTCCTTCGGCACTCGCCAGATAGCCGAGCACGGCGCGCAGGTCGGAGAGGTCGACGAGCGGGAGGCCCGCCCCGGCCGCGTAGTGAAAGACGAGGCCGAGCGAGGACTCCTGCGTGCCGTTGAGGCCGAGAACTTTTGACAGCAGGAGCGGGCCGAACCCGGACACGGTGGCCCGCACCGGAACCCCCGTGCCGACGCCGCCGAGCGCGAAATACTCGGTGGGGAAGGATGCGCCGGTCCACTGCTGCCCGATACCGTCGGTGCGTTCACGGAGCCTGGGGTTTTCGGTACCCGCCGTCGAGACGCCGGAGAGGTCGCCCTTGATGTCGGCGGCGAACACCGGCACGCCAGAGGCGGAGAGTTGCTCGGCAAGCACCTGGAGCGTGCGGGTCTTTCCGGTGCCGGTGGCTCCGGCCACCAGCCCGTGCCGGTTGAGCATGGCGATCGGGATGCGCACCTGCACCCCCGGCTGGGCGTCCCCGTTGACGAGCGCCCCGATTTCGAGCACCGTTCCGCCGAAATCGTAGCCGGAGCGGATCACCTCGATCGCGTCAGCGTCGAGCGGGCCTGCTTTCGAGGCCCGGACGGGCGAGGTCGACCGAGCCAACCCGCGAGCTAGCCCCGGATCCTGCCCTGCCTGCTCCGCCTGCTCCGCGGCGAGAGCCGCTTCGGCATCCGCGAGGGCTTTTTTGGCAGCTTCGACGAGGGCAGCAGCATCCGACATATCGCCAGCCTACCGATCGCCTCAGATCTCCCGAAGCAGCTCAACCGGTCGTTGCGCCCACGCCGAAACGAGCTCTTCGCGCACCGTAACGCCGCTGCCCGGGCCGGTGGGCACGGCGAGTCGACCCTCCCGCAACACAAAGGGTTCGGTGATGTCCTCGGCGAAGTACCGGTCGGATGCGGAGGTGTCGCCCGGCAGCGAAAACCCAGGCAACGCGGCGAGAGCGACATTCGCGGCACGACCGAGCCCCGTCTCGAGCATCCCACCACACCACACCGGCACAGCCTGTTCCACGCACGCGTCGTGGAGGGCAAGGGCCTCAAGGTAGCCGCCCATGCGACCGGCCTTGATATTGATGATGCTGGTCGCCCCACGTGCGAGTGCGTCGAGGGCGAGCTCGGTGTTCACAATCGATTCGTCGAGGCACACCGGAGTCGAGATCGCGCCGGCAAGAAACACGTGAGAGCGGATGTCGTCCTCGGCGAATGGCTGCTCGATCAACAGCAGGTTGTAATCGTCGAGTCGCCTCAGGTGATCGAGGTCGAGCAGCGTATACGCGGTGTTTGCGTCGACCTGGAGCAGTGCATCCGGTGCCAGAAGTTCGCGCACCGCGGCCACCGGCTCGAGGTCCCACCCGGGTTTGATCTTGAGCTTGATGCGGCGATAGCCCTTGGCAACGTAGAGCGCGACCTCGTCGAGCAGGGCGGGGATCGTCGGGGCGATGCCCACCGAGACGCCGCAGTCCACCTCGGTGCGCTCGGCCCCGAAGTAACTGGCAAAGCTGGTGTCTGCGGCGCGCAATTGTGCATCGAGCACGGCCGTTTCGATGACGGCCTTGGCCATCCGATGCCCGATAACGAACGCGAAGAGAGCGGCGATACTCTCGGCCGCGATGTCGTCGACCGCGAGAAGCGCCGGCGCAAGGTAGTGGCGGATCACGTTTTCGCAGCCGTCGACGTATTCGCTCGAATAGACCGGATCGGAGCCCGCGACGCATTCTCCCCAGCCGTCACCGATATCCGTTCGCACGCGCACCAGGAGCACCTGGCGCCCGGTCTGGCGACCGAACGAGGTCTCGAAAGGGCGCACGAGCGGAATGGCAACGCGATGGAGTTCGACCGCCAGAACTTTCACGGGTCGGCTCTCAGGAGACGGGCGTTCGGTCCTCGAGGCCCCACGACTGGCCGTAGCCGCCATCGGCTTCGGGGCGGGCCATGAGATCGAGGAACAGCTGCGCGTCAAACGCTTCCGGCCCGCGCACACCGGTGCCGGACCAGGCGCCCGTCGCCATCAGTTCGAGTGCGATCACCGGGTTGAGGGCGGTTTGCCACACCACGCACTGCGCCTCGTACTCGGCCTTCGTCCACTCGTTGTCGGCCACGTGATAGAGATAGACCGCTTTCGGCGTGCCGTCCAGCCCGAGCCCGGTCACCCAGAGGCCGGCGCAGGTCTTGCCGCTCATCCGCGGTCCGAGTGTTGCCGGATCGGGGAGCCCCGCCGCAACAACATCGCGAGGGGCAACCTCGACCGGACCGTTCGAGGACCGCACGCGCACGGGAACGGTCTTGTCCAGTCCGAGCTGATGCAGCGTCTTGAGGATGCCGATGAACTCGTTTCCGAGGCCGTATTTGAAGGTCACGCGCTTGGCATCCACCCAACGCGGCATCAGCAGCACCTCTTCGTGCTCGACGTTGACGCACTCGACCAGACCGATGCCGCCGGGAAAGTCGAACACCTCTGGCTCGCTGAAGGGCTCGGTCGTATACCAACCGCGGTCCTTCTCCCAGATGACCGGCGGGTTGAGGCACTCCTCGATGGTGGTCCAGATGCTGAATGACGGCGCGAAGATCTCATTGCCCAGATCATCACGCACCACGAGGTTTGCGCCATCACGCACGCCAAGCTCGTCGATCTCGATGAACAGGTGATCGGCGGCATAGCGGGCGAATACATCGCTCAGCCCGGGCTCGACACCCATGCCAACAAGTGCGAGCCGGCCGGCCGTCTCCCAGTCGGGCGCCTGGGCGAATTGGTCGTCGCCGAGCTTCACACCGGTCTCGGAATACGGCTCGGACGGATGCGGCTCCGACAGGCTCATCGCCATGTCGAGGTAGTCCGCTCCGGCGGCGAGCGCTCCGGCGAAGATTGTGGGCACGAATTTCGGCTCGACGGCATTCATCACATGGGTGACGCGGTGAGCCTTCGCGACCGCGGTCACGTCATCCGGATCGGAGGCGTCGATCTGCGCGGCGATGAACCGCGACCCCTGCGCACCGTGCTTCGCTTCGATCCAGGCGATCGTCGCCTCGGCTCGTGCCAGCTCGTAGTCGCACACGACCATGGTCTCGAAGAAGGTGCGACGGGCGGCGATCTTGGCAATCGCATTGCCGACGCCACCGGCGCCGACCAGGAGTATTCTCATGGTCCAAAGCTAGCGGCTGACGGGATCCCGAGTTTCGTGCGGTCGCACCGGTCCGCTGCGCCGCTCCCGTTCCGTGAGCACGCGATGAGCGAGCGGCGCCCATACGATCACCGCCACCGCGCTGCCGAGCACGAGTCCACCGATCGTGTCACTCAGCCAGTGCGCGCCGAGATAGGTGCGGCTGAGCAGCATGATGACCGTGTAGACCACCCCGGCGGCCCAGATCCACACCCGACGGAGCACCAGGGACAGCACGACCGCCATCGTGGCGGCGTTCGCCGTGTGCCCGGACGGGAACGAGCCAGGGTCCGAGACGACGAGGATGTCGTGCGGACGCGGCCGCTCGTAGAGATTCTTGAGCAGCTGCACGAGACCCGCACTCACGATCGTGGCGATTGCGAAGTACAGGGCCGCCCACTTCATCCGCAACACCAGAAAGATCACGATGATCGCCAGGGGCACGACGAAGGTGCCGATGATGCCGCCGCCGATGTTGTTCATCAGCAGGGCCGGCACGTTCCAGAACGCAGACCTGTGCTCCACGAGCTCCCCTAGAAAGGCGAGGTCGAAGGAGAACGGAAGGTTGTTTTCCCGGTAAGCGATGATCGCCCCGAGCGCAGCGACCAGCAGGATGCCCATCCCGCCGCTCACCAGCGGCCAGCGTCGACTGATGCGGGCAGCTTGCCGTGCGGCGGTCGAGCTGGCGTCTTTGTTCTTCTTCGGTGGGTGCACGGTCACGCGCCAACAGTACCCAGGGTCGTTCGGCGCGGGAGGTACGGCCCAGTGTTCGCACAGGCTGGTCGCGGCCGCTGCCCGGAGTGCGGCAGCCGTTCGTGGCCGTTGCCGCCGTTCGCGCACCCTCGGCCCTCCGCGCGGGAGGGAGTTTCGGCAAATCCGCACCCGATGGAGGGAGATTTCCGCTGCGATTGCAGTTTTCCCTCCTTCGGTGTCACCGACCCCGGCTTCCTGCAGTCATCCAGAGTCCCAACGTCAGAAGCCGCCGCCTTCCGCGGCCACCGTGGACCGATCGCGCGGACCCTCCGCCGTTCGCCCGTACCGTCCGCCGTTCGCGGTGCCGCGGCTGCGGCCGTTCGCACGGGAGGGAGTTTCGGCGGATCCGCACCCGATGGAGGGAGATTTCCGCTGGGATTGCAGTTTTCCCTCCTTCCTCGTGGGCGTGTCAAGGCCGCGGGTAACGGAGTCAGGTCCACAGCGTCACGGTCGAAGGCGTCACGGTTGAAAAAGTCACGGTCGAAAGCGTCTCGATCAAAGGCGCCGGGGTCGACAGCGACACCGCCAAGACGCAGCCCACGATGACCACGCCCACGCCCCAGCCCCACGCCCCAGCCCCAGCCCCAGCCCCAGCCCCAGCCCCAGCCCACGATGACACCGGCCAAGCCCCAGCCACCGCCACGCCACCGCCACCGCGGCAGACCGACGGATGATGTACCGCCTGCAGCGAGATTACAACGTTGGAAGATCCATGGCCTACCGCCGCGATCAGTGCCCGAGCGCGGGTACCGTGCGCGGACGCACCACGAACCACAGTGTGAACACCGACACGGTGGCCGTGGCCGCCATCACCGTGCCCATCGGTACCGCGTTATGGATGCCGAACAACCCGACGATCGGCGAGATGAGCCCGGCGAGACCGAAGTTCACCGCACCGAGAACGGATGCAGCGGTCGCAGCCTCCCCGGCATGGTTCACCAGTCCGAGCACCTGAACAAGCGGGAACCCGAATCCGCAGGCCGCGATGAAGAACCAGAGCGGGATCAGGATGCCGAGAAGGCCCACATGAAGCGCGTCCAGCAACACGATGGTGAGCGACGAGACGAGGAGCACCGCGGTCGAGCACGCGAGGATCCACTGCGGCCCGACCCGGCGGGCGAGTCTCGAACTCACCTGCACCCCGGCGACGACGCCGACCGAATTGATGGCGAACAGCAGTCCGAACTCCTGGGCGTTGAGCCCGTAGACCTCCTGGAAGAGGAAGGACGACGACGAAAGGTAGGCGAATAATCCCGAGAAACTCATCGCTCCGATGATGGACACCCCCACGAAGATACGGTCCCTGAAGATTGCTCCGTACCGTTCGCGAGCGGTGCTGTGCCCCGAATCGGCGCGGCGGGCCGGGGGGCGTGTTTCCACGATGAAAAACACCGCG
>JANYEI010000073.1 GCA_025363205.1 Frigoribacterium sp. | reverse complement strand
ACCAAGAGTGTCCTGCAATCACATTCCGCGAAGGCTGCCACAGCAAACAACCTCCACCTCTGAACTGTATAACAGCATGGTAACGAAGCGCTAGTTATCGAACCGTTATTTTTCAAAAAGTTTGTTTAGCGGGCAACCTGTGCCGCTTGTCAGCACCGTGACGTCCCCGGTAGGACCGCGGCATCCGCTCGACTGATTCGCGATCCCGTCGCCCTCGGCCGCGACCCCGTCGCCCTCAGCGAGGGAGGGACAATTCCGGAATCCGCACCGGATGGAGGGAAAATTTGCCGCGAACAGCACATTTCCCTCCTTCGCCGCAGGCAAATACCCGGACGTGTCCCGATCACGCCGCTCTCCCGCGGCAATCCGCTAACCGAGCGCGTCCTCCGCGTGGAACCCATGGCGATTGTACGAAATGCAGGAGAGCCTGTTACCACTGAGGCAGGTGGGACGCATCCGTCACTCGTGTCACTAGGTGTCCTGCATTTCGTAGGGGGCGGGTGTCACGCGAATCGGATGTCGCTGGCATCGGATGCCCCGCGAATTGGATGCCGCGCGAATACCAGTTGTACGAAATGCAGGAACATCTGTTACCAGTGGGACAGGTGTGATGCAGCCGCCCCTCGTGTCGCCAGGTGTCCTGCATTTCGTGCGGGCATCGGATGTCGCGGGCCGGAGGTCCCCGGCGAGTGCGGGCAGGCGAATCCCTGCGAGTGCCGGTCGCGCGAACGGCCGGCCCCACGCGAATCCCGAACCGGGGAAGACGCCTCTGTGCAGCAGTCGCTGGCGTGCGGCGACGGCGCTTCGGAATGCGCTCCACCAGTGGGCGCACGAGCGGATGTTGACGCCTGCGCCGAGCTCGGTAGGTCGGTACGGTGACTTCGGGGTGAGTCATCCGCTTCGCCGTTTGCGCAGCGGTTGCCTTAATAGGCGAGAATGAGGCTCATGTCCAAGAAAATCGATGCTTCGTTGAAGGACCTGATTAAGGCTTTGCGCAAGCATGCGGACCTCGTCGGAGGCGGCCGCGCGTCCCTCAAGAAGTCCCAGCGCGCTTCGTTGAAATTGCAGTCGACGGCATCCGCCTACGCGGCAGCCGTGTACGCCAAGACAGGACTGGACAGCCCGTTCAACGACGTCGCAAGCCCCGGGCTCGAGAACGTGACACTCAACTCCCTGCTCGCCGAGCGCGATGCACTGGCCAGCCAGTGTAAAAAGACCACGCTCGACGCGTCGTCCACTGCGCTCTAGGTGCTGTTGCGACCCTAGAAGACGTCCGGGCTCGGCGTGGTGGTGTGGCGGATGGCGACGTCCGCATGCCGATCGAAGCGATAGCCGACGCCACGCACAGTGCGCACGATGTCCTCGTAGGATCCGAGCTTCGATCGCAGCCGGCGCACGTGCACATCAATGGTGCGCTCGTTGGGTGCGTCGTCGTCTCCTGCCGACCAGAGCGACGAGATGAGTTCGGCGCGATCGATGGTGCGACCCTCACGAAGCACGAGGTATTGCAGGAGTTCGAATTCCTTGTACGTCAGGGCGGCGGTCTCGCTGTCGAGCACGACGCGCTTGCGCGACAGGTCGACCACGACTCCCCCGCGGGGCTTCTCTTCCGGCTCGGGCTGTTGGCGATGCTTGGCCAGGGCCGACGGGTCCTGCAGCGCGAGCCGCACAACCTCGACATCACGCCCGCCGGCGCCCTGCGGAGCCAGCGCGACGGCCGCGTAGGTCTCTGAGGTAGGCACGAGTTCAGACGCGAGTGCGCGCAATGCTGCGACGACGTGGGCGAGGTCGGTACCGGCGGCGGCGGCCTTCAACTCGTCGACGCCGACGTAGAGCACGAAGCCGCGTGCCTCTGCGCCGCCGGGAACCGCCCGGATGTGCGACGGAGCTTCGATGACAGGAGCGGCCTGCTTGACGGGAACGAGGCGGCGCGAGGCGGAGGGACGGACGAGATCGATCGTTGCAAGAGACATGTGTCGAGAATCCTTGAGAGGGGTGAAGGGCCTCTGATGATGAGGGTGTGATCCTTCGGGACGCTTCAGGTGACGCAGAACAAGATGCCGCTCGTTATGAGGGGCGGGCATCCGGGGGATTCTCGGCTCGTTACGAGGGAATCCGACTCAGGAGTGGACCGTCAGGCACACATTCGACAACACATGACCACGCGAGAGCTTCCCAAGGCCACAGGGGCGATTGGAACAAGCGTGGAAACAGTCATTCCCCCACTATCTGGGAGGGGCCGCACAAAAGTCAAGCCAGCGGGCGGGATCCACGGTTAGACCAGTCCGTAGAGGCGATCCCCGGCATCGCCGAGGCCGGGCACGATGTAGCCAAGCTCGTTGAGCTTCTCGTCGACGGCGCCGAGCACGATAGTCACGTCGCGGCCTTCCATCGCGGCCTCGACGGCGGCGAGACCCTCCGGTGCCGCGATAAGGCAGACTGCCGTGACATCCACCGCTCCGCGCGCGAGCAGGAAGTTGATGGCCGCGATGAGCGAACCGCCGGTCGCGAGCATCGGGTCGAGCACAAAGCACTGGCGGTTCGAAAGGTCGTCGGGCAGCCGCTCGGCGTAGGTGGTGGGCTGCAGGGTCTCCTCGTCCCGCACCATGCCGAGAAATCCGACCTCGGCGGTCGGGATGAGTTTGACCATGCCCTCCAGCATGCCGAGCCCGGCGCGCAGGATCGGCACGACGAGTGGCCGCGGATGGCTGATGGCGAGCCCCGTAGCGGTGGCCACCGGCGTCTCGACGGTCACCGTCGTGACCCGCACGTTGCGCGTCGCTTCATACGCGAGGAGGGTCATGAGCTCCTCGGCGAGGGCCCGGAAGGTGGGTGACGGCGTCTTTTTGTCACGCAGCACGGTGAGCTTGTGGGTGATGAGCGGGTGGTCGGCTACGTGGACTCGCATAGGCTCAATCTAGCCCAATGGGTGATCTGGCTATCCGAGCGGGAGGTGGATGATGACAGTCGTTCCGGCCCTCTATCGGCAGCGGATGCTCGAGGCAGTCGCGAGCGCTAGGCAGGCTCTCGAACATGCCGACGTTCCCGTCGCGGCGCTCGTGCTCGACGCATCCGGAGCGGTCATCGGCGCGGGACGCAATGAGCGTGAGCTGCGCCAGGACCCCACGGCCCACGCTGAGATTCTCGCGCTGCAGGCCGCGTCGGTTGCCACTGGGGACTGGCATCTCACCGACACGACTCTCGTCGTGACGCTCGAACCCTGTGCGATGTGCGCCGGTGCGATTCTGGCGGCGCGAGTTCCCGTTGTTGTCTTCGGAGCCTGGGACGCCAAGGCGGGGGCGGCCGGATCGGTCTACGACCTGCTGCGCGACCGACGGATGCCGCACCGCGTCGAGGTCTATGCCGGCGTCGAAGAGGCGGAGTGTGCCGCCATGCTGCAGAACTTTTTCGAGACGAAACGCGGCTAAAGAGTCGCTTACAGTGCGCTCAGCCACTCCGTGAACATGGCGACGGATGCTGCCTGCATCGCAGGCCCGTTGGCAAGGGCATCCCGGCGCAGGTCGTCGGGTTCAATCTCGAGCGACGCGAGTTCGTCGAGACCGCCGACAATCCAGGTCTCGTACATCTCCGCGGTGAGCTCCGGGTGGAACTGCACGGCAAGCGCATAGTCGCCGAGCGCGAAGGCTTCGTTGCTGTAGGCGCCCGAACTGGCGAGCCGAATCGCCCCGTTCGGCAGTCCAAAGGTGTCGCCGTGCCACTGCATCATCGGCACGCCGGCGACGTGTCGAAGCGGCGAGTCGAGACCAGCTTCGGTGGGCGTCACCTCGCGGAATCCGATCTCGACGGTCTTGCCCTTTCGCACCGTTTCACCAAGCGCCTCCGCAATCAACTGGGCCCCCAGGCAGATGCCGAGGGTGGGGCGTTCGGCGGCGAGCCGGTCGCGGAGGTACGCCAGCTCGCCCACAAGGAAGGGATGCGCGTCCTTCTCGTACGCGCCCATGTCGCCGCCGAGCACCACGACAAGGTCGGCCTCTGGGTGATCGCGGGGGGACTCCGTCGTGACATCCACATAGCGGATGTCGTAGCCGTGATCGCGGAGCACCGCCTCCAGGTTGCCGAGATGTGCGATATCCAGGTGCCGCAGCACGAGCGCGACGGGCATCCTCAGTCCGCCGCTCGAATGATGATCGCCTCGGTCGAGGGGTTACCCTCGCCGGGTGCAACGTACACGTCAGGCTCGATGTAGATGACCCGGGCGATCGGCACTTCCGCGCGCACACGGGCTTCGAGCGAGTTGATCGCGGCTGCGACCTCGGCGAGTTTCATCTTCGTGGGAAAGGCGACCTTCGCGGCCACGAGCAACTCTTCCGGACCGAGGTAGAGGGTTTTCATGTGGATGAGGGACTCGACGTCGGAATCGGCGTTGATCGCATCGCGGATCCGCACGGCGTCGTCGGCGGTCGCACCCTCGCCGACCAACAGGCTCTTGGTCTCGATGCCGAGCACGATGGCCACGAGCACGAGCAGTACTCCGATGCCGATGGTGCCGATGGCATCCCACACTGCGTCACCGGTGACGATCGAGAGCACAACGCCCACAAAGGCGAACAGTAGGCCGGTGAGGGCCGCGACATCTTCGAGAAGCACCACCGGCAGCTCGGGTGCTTTGGCGTGGCGGATGAACGCGATCCAGCCGTCCTTTCCGCGAACACGGTTGGACTCCAGCACTGCGGTACGCAACGAGAAGCTCTCAAGCACCATGGCGACCAGCAGCACGGCAACCGGGATCCAGGCGTTCTCGAGTTGATGCGGATGCTGGATCTTGTCAACGCCCTCATAGAGCGAGAAGACACCGCCGACGCTGAACAAGATGATCGAGACGACGAAGGCGTAGACGTAGCGTTCGCGTCCGAATCCGAACGGATGGTCGGCATCCGGCTTCTTCTTCGAGACGGATCCACCGCGAAGTAGCAGGATCTGGTTGCCGGTGTCCGCGAGCGAGTGCACGCCCTCGCCGAGCATCGAGCTCGAGCCGGAGAGTCCCCACGCGATGAACTTGGCAACGGCGATGCCGAAGTTCGCGAGCATTGCAGCGAGGATCGCCTTTTTGCTGCCCTCGGTGCTCATGGAGTGGCTTCAGTACTCATACGGTCGGTGCTCATGCGGTCAATCCTAGGATGAGGTGATGAGCACCCTTCCGACCATCGCCATTCTCGGAGCCGGATCGATGGGCGGCGCGATCCTCAACGGACTGCTCTCCCCCTCGGTCACCGTCGAGGGCGGCATCCGCGTGACCAATCGCACCGAGGCCAAGGCGGCGGCTCTGAGGTCGGATGCCGTGACCTCCTCTGCTCTCGAGAATGACCCGAATGCGAATATCCGTGCGGTCGCGGGGGCCCGAATCGTGCTCATCGGCGTCAAACCGGCAATGGTGCCCGACCTGTTGCGGGAGATCGCCCCGGCGCTCGACGCGGACGCGATCGTCGTGAGTGTTGCGGCCGGGGTGACCACCGCCACCATGCAGGCGCTCATTTCGCAGGTCGTGCTGCGGGCGATGCCCAACACGCCAGCCCTCGTGCGCAGGGGAGTGACCGGCGTCAGCCCGGGTTCGCGGGCAACACCGGAGGATGTCGCGCTCACCCTCACCCTGTTCGACACTGTCGGACAGGTGTTCGAGATTGCCGAGTCGAAGATCGACGCGCTCAGCACGATTTCGGGATCCGGCCCCGCGTATGTCTTCTACCTGATCGAGCAGCTCACCAAGACCGCCGTCGCGCTCGGCTTCACCTGGCAGGAGGCCGCGACGATGGTGAACGGCACCTTTCTCGGGGCGGCCGAACTGCTCGAGGTGTCCGGTGAGGATCCCGCGGAGCTGCGTCGCCGGGTGACCAGCCCGAAGGGTACTACCGAGCGCGCCATCTGGGAGCTGGAGAAGGCCGACCTGTCGACGGTCTTCGATCGGGCGACGGCTGCGGCGCTGGCTCGGGCGAAAGAGCTCGCGGCGGGCTGAGGGCCCCTGCGGGCTGAGGGCCACTGCGGCGTGCCGCCGGTCACCCATCTCGCGTGTGCGCCTCCTCGCACCCGCGCCTCCGTGCGTGACTGGCGAGAACTGCAGGTTCGCGAGCAATGGGCGCCTGTTCTTCTCGCCGTTCACGGGCCGATCGACCCAAGGGCCGAGCAAGCCACGGGCCGAGCGACCCAAGCTTGCGCGCGGAGGATGCCGGTGGCGAATCGCGACGGGGATGCCGACGCAACATCCGGGGGCGTGTCTAAGACCCGGCGCGCGTAGTCGGCGCGCACAACGGATCTGATGCCGATCGATCCTCTCGCAGCGAGCGGTCATGGTAGCTCTGCGTCGCGCCCGGTAGCCTGTCGGAATGGCTGACATCTTTGACGTGGTTGCCGATGCGACCCGACGGGACCTGTTGCAGGTGCTGCTCAACCGGTACACGGCGCCCGATACTGCACGCGGCAGAGCCAGCGTGGGGGAGATCAGCGTTGGCGAGATCGTCGAGAAACTCGGTCTGAGCCAGCCGACGGTCTCGAAGCATCTCAAGGTGCTGCGCGACCACCACTTGGTGACGGTGCGCGAAGAGGGACAGCACCGCTACTACAGCCTCGACACCAGCCCGCTCGAAGAACTCGAGGACTGGCTCATCCCGTTTCTGAGTGCGGACTTCGACCGGGGCATCGACGACGGCTCGACTGTGTTTGCGGCGTGGTCGGGCGTGCCGGTGCCCGAGCCGTTCCGGCGCGCGGCTGAGACGCTGCAGCATCCCACTGAGGCCGGCACAGCGATCGGTCGACGTGCCGCCGAGGCGTCAATTCGGCTGCAGGATGCCCAGCACGATCTCGAACGTCGGGTAATTGAACCGATCAAGAAGAAGCTGACGCGGCGCGACGAGAAATAGTCTGGCGGAACGGGGCTGTTGCCAGCGAGTCTCATTAGCCTCTACAGTTACCGATTAGCACTCCAGTAACGCGCGATCGGGTGCGTCTGTTCCCAATGGCGCTGGAACTTGACAAGGGGCATCTAACATGGCACGCGATCTCTCCGAGGTGCGCTTTCTCACGGTGGCAGAAGTCGCCGAAATGATGCGAGTATCGAAAATGACGGTCTACCGTCTTGTGCATGCTGGCGACCTACCTGCCATCCGTTTCGGTCGCTCGTTCCGGGTTCCGGAATCCGCCGTCGTCGCGGCTATCGACACGCACATCTCCGACGTCGGTTAGCGCGCGAGCGGTCAATTCTGCAATCGGAGCGGCCGGTTTCACGCCGTGGGGGGGGATACGCCCGCCCACGGCGGTTCCCCGGCCTCGCGGAGGGAGTTATGTCTCCCTCCGCGAGGCTCTCACCCCGCCGTGACGCGGAAGGTCCGCAGCACGCTGGATGATCGGCCGGTCAGCAGGGCGACAGTCGGGCGGCTAAGGTAGGGAAAGGCAATTTTTCCGTGGTTCTGATCGAACCCGGTCGTCTTCCGAACAACAGTTGAGGTCTTTATGGGTTCCGTAATCAAGAAGCGTCGCAAGCGCATGGCGAAGAAGAAGCACCGCAAGCTGCTTCGTAAGACTCGTCACCAGCGTCGCAACAAGAAGTAGGGTCACACCGCAGGGAGCGCAATTTGCGTGACCTGATGGCGTGCTGTGAGCCGTACTAAACGCCAGGCCTAACCCGCCTGGCGTTTTGGGTTGGATGACGGATCAGCTTTCGGCCGCACCGCCCGAGCTTCGCGGTGAACTCGTTTTACTGTGGCCCGGATGCTCGCGGGATCGAGCCGCATGATGGGCCATCCAAGCGTGCGCGCGTGGGCCGTGAGCGTGGCATCCGGATTCACCGCTACCCGATTGCCCACCAGCTCCAGCAGCGGAATATCGTTGCGCGAGTCCGAGTAGGCCCAGCAGTCCGCGAGATCTGCTCCAAGCGAGGCCGCGAGCTCCCCCGCCGCGGCCGCCTTGAGTGTGCCGTGCAGCACCGGCCCGTCGAACTCTCCGGTGAGCTTGCCGCCCTCCGATCTCAACATCGTGCCGAGGGCGCCGGTGAGGCCGAGTCGCCGGGAAATCACCGCGGCGATGTCGACCGGGGCCGCGGTTATGAGCCAGACCTCGTGTCCCTTGCGCAGGTGTTCGCGCGCTAGTTCGACGGTTTCCGGCCAGAGTCGTGACTCGATTTCCCGCTCGTAGACGTCGTCCGCGAGGTTCGTGAGTTCGTCTGCCGGCAGGCCTTTTGCCAGGCCGAGGGCACGTTCCTGCGCGCTCGCGAAGTGCTTGACATTCTCTCCGACCGCCACGAATCGCAGCTGTTGCCACCCAAACGAGAGGAGGTCGCGCACCCCGACGTGTCCCCTCTTCCAGGCGGCACGACTCACATGGAACGCGCTCGCGCCGTGGAGAAGGGTGTTGTCGACGTCGAAGAACGCCACGATCGGTCTGGGCGCCGATCCGGTGTCTGAGGCTGGCATGTCACGCATATTACGCGGGAGTTCTGACCCATCGGCCGCACGGCCCCGCGCAACGCCGATACTGTTGAAACGTGTCCACGGCAGCCATCACCCTCATCGGCAAACCGGGCTGCCACCTGTGTGATGCGGCCCGCGAGACGATCGACACGGTGGTGAAGCGGCTGGAGTCCGAGGCATCCGCTCCGGGTATCACGGTCGAAGAGCTCTCGATCTTCGACGACCCGGCTCTGCTCGCGCGGTATGCAGACGAGATCCCCGTCGTGCTCATCAATGGACGCGTGCACAACATCTGGCGCGTCGACCCGGACCGGCTGCGCGCCGCCCTACTGGAGGTCTAGAGAATGCTCAAACATGTCGTGTCGTGGAAGATCGCGGATGCCGCCACCCCGGAAGGCCGAAAGCAGATCGCGTCGATCGTCGCTGGGCTCGAATCGCTCGTGGGCGTCGTGCCGTCGATTCGCGCGCTCAGCGTCGGGCCGAGCGTCGTGACCGGTCCCAACCACTGGGATCTTGGCTTGATCGTGGACTTCGACGATGAGGCCGGGCTCGAGGCCTACCAGGTGCACCCGGAGCACCAGAAGGTCGCAGCGCACATCCGTTCGCTCGTCAGCGAGCAGGCCGCGGTCGACTTCCTGGTGTAATCGCCGCGCGTCAGCGGTTCTTCGCCGCGGCTTCTGCTTCGGCGCGAGACTCGTAAACGGGCTCGTCGAGAACATAGACGAGCTCTTCGTTGGGGGCTACGAGCAGCAGGTCGGTCTCTTCGTCGGCGGCCTGGAAGTCTGCCGACACCAGGAGCTCGTTGTTGAGATGTACCGTGAGGATTCCGCTGCCGGTCTCGAGCGAGGTCACCTCGAGCGCGCTCACCGGCTTGCCGCCGGCCCGTTCGAGCAGGGCCGAGATCGCGGCTCCCACGCCCGTACCCGCGGCGAGAAAAGCCTTCTCATCGATGACCGTGTAGTCGTAACGAGTCCGCACGGTGAAGGTGAGCTCGTCCGCGTCGTCTTGCCCGTTGTCGTCCTCGTCATCGTAGAGTTCGTCGAGCGCTTCGCCATACGCGCCAACCGCCTCCCAGAGCTCACGATCGATCTCGACGGCCGCGTCATCCTGGTCCGTGCCAGCGGCGAGCAGTGCGATGTGGGCCTCGAGGATCGTCTGTAGATCGCGACCTGCCTTGATGGCGGCTTGGCGGGGGTCGGGGGAGTCGTTGTTCATGGAGGTCACGGTACCAGTGACAGGCCACCACACCACGGATACCCGGATATCGAATACACATCTACGGGCCCGCGTGCGCCGACCATCCTCACGGGAATCCCGCAGCACCACAAAACGTAGAATAAGAGGGTGCCTGCAACTCTGATTCACCTCGTCCGGCACGGAGAGGTCTACAACCCCAAGGGCATCCTCTACGGTCGGCTCCCGGGCTTCCATCTTTCAGAGCTCGGGCAGCGGATGGCGGCTTCCGCAGCAGGCCAGCTGGCCGGGCATCCCATCACCGCCCTGTATGCCAGCCCTCTGCAACGCGCGCAGGAATCCGCCGCTCCCTGGAGTGCCAAGTTCGGCCTCGACATCGTCACCGATGAGCGATTGATCGAGCCGACCAATCGCTTCGAGGGAGAAAAGTTCGAGTTCGGCCCCGCCGTTCTGACCAAGCCGCGGGTGTGGCGCTGGGTGATCAATCCCTGGAAGCCGAGCTGGGGCGAGCCCTATCTGAGCGTGATCGAGCGCATGATGTCGGCGATAGGCGATGCCTGGGATGCCGCGGCCGGTGGCGAAGTCGTCATGGTGAGTCACCAGATGCCCATCGTGATGGTTCAGCGATTCGTCGCCGGGGCCAAGCCGTTCCACGACCCGCGTCAACGCCGCTGCCACCTGTCGAGCATCACGACCCTCCAGAAGAACGGTGACTCCTTCGTCGAGGTCGGATACCAGGACCCCGCGGCCGAGCTGCTGGCCGGATCGATCGACACGGGTGCCGTGTGAGAGCGCGCCTCACCCTGGCGCTCATCGCGATCCCCATCCTTGGCGTGCTCGCGCTCAGCGGCTGCGCAAGCGACTCCCTCGCGCAGGATTACGGCAATGGCGGGTCCAATTACACCGATAACTCCGGCCTTCCTGTGGTGATTTCGGCAGATAAGCGCACCAAAGCGATTGACTTCACCGGAACGACCGTGGACGGCAAGGCCTTCACGGCATCCGACTCCCGGGGTCCGGTGACCGTAGTCAACTTCTGGTACGCCAACTGCGCGCCGTGTCGTGCAGAGGCACCGTTCCTCCAGGGTCTCTCCGAGAAATACCGGTCCGACGGCGTGAACTTCATCGGCGTCAATATCTTCGACCAGCCGGCGGGCGCGCTTTCGTTCGAGAAGACGTACAAGATCACCTATCCCTCGGTGATGGATGTCGACAGTGGCGCCGCCAGGATCGCCTTCGCCGGCGCCGTGGCCCCGACTGCCACCCCCACGACTTTTGTACTTGACGCCAAGGGACGCATCGCGGCCCGAATCGTCGGGCAGCTCGAATCGCAGTCCATTCTCAACACGTTGATCTCCGACACTCTCGCCGAGAGCAAGTAGTGCAGAACCCGATCTACCAACTCATCTTCGGTGGCAACCTCGCCGTGGCCCTTCCCCTCGCCCTGCTCGCGGGGATCGTGGCATTCGCGTCGCCGTGCGTGCTGCCGCTGGTGCCGGGGTACCTCGCCTACATCGGGGGATTCGCCGGGAGCGCGGAAAAGAATGTGCGTGGCACGAGGCAGCGCAGTCGCCTTCTGCTCGGAGTCGCGCTCTTCGTGCTGGGTTTCAGCGTGGTTTTCGTCGGGCTCACGCTTGTCGCCGCGGCGCTCGGCGCGCTGCTCCTGCCGTGGATCGGCGTAATCACCCGGATCGCGGGTGTCGTGCTCATCCTCATGGGACTCGTCTTCATCGGGCAGTTCAGTTTCCTGCAGCGGGACTTCAAACCGCGCTGGCGTACCACCACCGGGCTCGCCGGAGCACCCCTGCTCGGCGTCGTCTTCGGCCTCGGCTGGGCGCCATGCATCGGCCCGACGTTTGCGGCGGTGATCACGCTCAGCGCCGGAAGTGGAACCGCCGGCCGGGGCGTACTCCTCGGCGTGGTCTACTGCCTCGGTCTCGGCATCCCGTTCTTGCTCGTCGCACTCGGTCTCAACTGGGTCACCGGATCGGTGGCCTGGCTCAAGCGCCATATTCGAGTGATCAATATCATCGGAGGATCCCTGCTCATCCTGATCGGACTGCTCATGGTCTCGGGCCTCTGGCAGATCATCGTCGCGCAACTGCAGGGGGTGATTGTCGGAAATTATGTCACGCCCCTCTGATCACATTGATTCCCCGGTGCCCGCCCCTCGCGACGGTGTCATCCAGCCGAAACTCGGCCCGATCGGCTACGTCCGCTATTTCTGGCGCCAGCTCACGAGCATGCGCACTGCCCTCTTCCTGCTGTTGCTGCTTGCGGTGGCCGCGGTGCCCGGATCCGTGTTTCCGCAGCGCAGCTCCGACCCCAACGGCGTCACGCAATACTTCAGCAACAATCCGTCGGCCGCGCCGACGCTCGATAAACTCCAGCTCTTCGATGTCTACACCTCGGCGTGGTTCTCGGCCATCTACCTGCTGTTGTTCATCTCGCTGATCGGGTGCGTCATCCCGCGCACGATCCATCACGCCAAAGCCCTCGCCTCGCCGCCGCCGAAGACTCCGGCCCGTCTCGAGCGACTCGGCGCGTTCAGCGCTTTCGAGATCGAAGCGGATGCCTCTGGCCCGGCCCTCACCGCCGCTTCCGCCGTCGATTCCGGCCGAGCGGTGCTGCGCAAGGCGGGGTATCGCGTCCGGATGTTCGACGGGCGCGGACCCGATGGACCAGAGCTGTCCGTCTCCGCCGAGCGTGGATACCTGCGCGAGACTGGCAACCTGGTCTTCCACTTCTCGCTGATCGGAATTCTCCTGGCTGTGGGCATCGGCGGAGGTGTTGGCTATACCGGCCAGAAGGTGCTCGTCGTCGGGCAGGCATTCGCCAACGTGCGCCTCACCTTCGACGCTTTCACCAAGGGACGTTTCTTCTCGGACAGCGACCTGCAGCCGTATCGGATCCGGCTCGACAAGTTCGCCGTGAAGTATGAGGAGAGCAACAGGAACGCCCTCGGCCAGCCGATCGACTACACCGCCGATGTCACGACCTTCGATGCGGCGGGAAAGGCAACACCGGCCGTAGTCAAGGTCAACGACCCATTGCGCCTCGGTGGCAACGACATCTACCTGCTCGGCAACGGATACGCCCCCTGGGTCACCGTGAAAAATCCGGCTGGCAAAATCGTCTACTCCGAGCCAGTTCCATTCCTCGCCCAGGATGCCAACCTCACCTCGCTTGGCATCATCAAGGTGCCCGACGGCTTGGCGTCCCAGGTGGGAATGCGGGCGTTTTTCTACCCGACCGCGGGCCCGCCGGATGCGAATGGCGTTCTCGGCTCGGTGTACCCCGACCTGCGCAACCCGGTGCTGTCCCTTGTCGTCTTCACGGGCGACCTCGGCATCGATAAGGGTGTGCCGAAGTCGGTCTACGTGCTCAATACAGACAAGATGACTCCGCTCGCTGGCCCGGGTGCGGCTGACGGGACCACCGCGCTGCGGCTCAAGCCCGGCGAGAGCGCGCAGATCCCCCGCGGCCTCGGGTCCATCACCTTCGAGAACAAGGCGCCGGATTCTGAGAAGGCGGACCTGTCCCAAAGCGTGCAGCGCTTCGTCTCGTTCGACGTGCATCGTGACCCGACCCAGGGCTGGGTGCTTTTCTTCGCGATCTGCGTGCTCGCCGGCCTGCTCACCTCACTGTTCATCCCTCGCCGCCGCCTGTGGATCAAGGTGGTCGAGTTGACAGACGGCCGGATGCGGATCGAATATGCCGGGCTTGCCCGCGGTGAGGACCCGACCCTCGAGGCCGCAGTCTCCGCGGTCGCCCAGCGACACTCCCAGCAACTCGGGCTTAAACTGAATCTGTGACTTCAGCTGCCCTCGCATCGTATTCCCTTACTGCGATCTACTCCGCGATGGGCGTGTACCTCTTCGCCTTCATCGCCTTCACCCTCGATCTCGCCAAGCGCTCCGCAGAGACCCCGGTTGCCGCCATCTCGGCGCCCGCGCGCGTGGGGCTGATGTCCCGGGTTGGCGGCACTGCGGTGCTCAACCGCGTGCCGATTGCGCCTTCCGCACCCGCGCGTCGCTCAAACCGGTTCGAGCGGGCGGCGTTTGCGCTGACCATCCTCGGCTGGGCTCTGCACGTGGTCGGCACCGTCCTGCGCGGCATCGCTGCCCACCGCGTGCCGTGGGCCAACATGTTCGAATTCTCGTTGACAGCATCCGCCATCATCGTCGGTGTGTTCATCGCGGTGCAGGCGTGGCAGAACCTGCTTTTCCTCGGCGCCTACATCACCGGTTTTTCGCTCATCGTGCTGGGTTTCGGCACCGTCGGCTTCTACGTCAACGTCGTACCGCTCCCGCCAGCGCTTCAGTCGTACTGGCTGGTGATCCATGTGTTCGTCGCGACTCTCGGAACCGCATTCTTCGCCATCGGCGCTGGCCTCTCGCTCGTGCAGCTAATTCAGGCACGGCGCGAGGCGAAGCAGTTTTCCGGCCTCAAGTTTCTGGACACGATGCCGGATGCCGAGAAGCTGGAAACGCTCGCCTACCGCGTGATCGTGGTTGGCTTCGTCTTTTGGACGTTCACCCTGATGGCTGGCGCCATCTGGGCTGCGCACGCCTGGGGGCGCTACTGGGGATGGGACACCAAGGAGGTCTGGACCTTCATCATCTGGACCATCTTCGCCGGCTACATTCACGCGCGGGCGACTCGCGGATGGCGCGGCTCACGCTCCGCCTACCTCGCGATCGTCGGATTCGCCGCGGTGATGTTCAATTTCACGATCGTGAACCTGTTCTTCAAGGGCCTGCACGCCTACAGCGGCCTGTAACCCGCACGGTCGGGCGCGGTTCTGGGCCGCGTCGAACACCCGTTTCTCTGGGGCCGTCAGTTCCCGGGCCCGTCCGTCCGCTCAACGTTGTTTTGTCGCGGCCTACGCTCGTCTTCCGAATGCATCCTCGTCCCAACTCCGGCGCGGGAGGGACTTTGCAAGAATCCGCCTCGGATGGAGGGACTTTTCGCGCAGAATTGGGATTTTCCCTCCTTCGCGGATGCGGATGCGGATGCGGATGCGGATGCGGATGCGGATGCGGATGCGGATGCGGATGCGGACGCGGCTGCGGTTGCGGTTGCGGATGCGGTCGCGGTTACGGACGCGGTTGCGGACGCGGTCGCGGTCGCGAGGTGGGAACGAGGCGCCTCAACCAGTGGAATGCGAAGCGTGGCTCTGACTTCCTTGGCGCGCCGGGGCGAGTGAGCTAGTCGGTCGGCGCGAGTACGGCGGCGCAGGCGGCGAGGTCAGCCCGAAAGCGGGCGCGGCGTTTCTCGGGCACTGCCGCGAGCATCCGCTTCTCCACTGACCGGGCAACGGAGTTGGCGGCGTTGAGACGTTCGCGTCCCTCCGCTGTGAGTTTGGTCGGAAGGGCCCGGCCGAGAGGCGCGACCTCGGGGCGGGTGACGAGTCCGCGATCCTGCAGGCCGCGCAAAACCAAGTTCATCGACTGGCGACTCACGAATGCACCGCGGGCGAGGTCGGAGCTCGAGAGTCCGGGGCTGCGTCCGAGCAATTCGAGGCAGGAGTGTTGCGCCGCGGAAAGATCGAGGGGACGAAGCGCGTCTGCCATCGCGCCCCGCAGTGCTGCCGCCGCATGTCTCAGCACGTAGGTGAGCGCCTCATCAAGCACTCCAACCTGCCCCGCATCGAAGTCTGGTTTCTTGGACCTCGACTTGGCGGGTTCGACAGCTTTGTCGGACCCAGCCTTGCCGGTGGTTTCACTCTTGGACTTTTTACCGTGTTTTGCCATGTCAGTAGTGTGACACCGCGGCTCGATCGGGGCTAGAGGGCGTCGAAAATCGGGTCAGGCCTTTTCTGCTAAAAGCTCGCGCACTCGCGGGGCGACAACGGTGCCGAAGAGTTCGATGCTCGACATCAGTTTCTCGTGGGCGAGAGTGCCGCTGGAGTATTTCAGGTCGAAACGGTCGAGACCAAGTACGCGGGCGGTCGACGCGATCTTCTGGGCGACTGTCTCGGGGGAGCCGACATAGACCGAGCCGGTTTCGGCCTCGTTTTCGAAGGATTCACGGCTCATCGGGCCCCAGCCGCGTTCCCGGCCGATGCGGTCCATCAGCGCCGAATGGTGTGGCCAAAGTTCCTCGCGCGCCTGCTCGTCTGTCTCGGCGATGTGACCGGGCGAGTGCACGCCGATCTTCGGCGTCGGCCGCTCGAACTGGGCCAGCGCGCGGTGGAACAGGTCCACGTAGGGGGCGAAGCGAGCGGGTTCCCCGCCGATGATCGCGAGCATGAGATTGAAGCCGTAGCGCGCGGTACGCACGACCGATTCCGGGCTGCCGCCCACGCCGATCCAGGTGGGGAGCAGGCCGTTCTCGATGGTCGGGTAAACCGACTTATCGACCACCGGGGGGCGGGTGCTGCCCGTCCAGTTCACCGGTTGCTGCTCGCGCACGGCCGCAAACAGCTCAAGCTTTTCCTCGAAGAGACGCTCGTAGTCCGCGAGGTCAAGTCCGAACAGCGGGAACGACTCGGTGAACGACCCCCGGCCAAGGATCGCCTCCGCACGCCCGTTCGAGATGCCGTCGAGGGTCGCGAATCGTTGGAAGACCCGGATCGGATCATCCGATGACAGCACGGTGACAGCGGTACCGACGTGGATGCGTTCGGTCTGCGCCGCAATGGCCGCGAGCACGACCTCTGGCGCGGAGACTGCGAAGTCCTTACGGTGATGTTCACCGACCCCGATGTAGTCGAGTCCAACCCGGTCGGCCAACACGCCTTGGGCCACGAGATTGCGCAGCACTTGGGCGAAGGCCACCGCGGTGCCGTCCGCCTCAGCGGTGACGTCGCCGAAGGTGTCGAGTCCGAGTTCGAGGTGCGGGGCCATCAGTATCTCTCCAGGTCAATGTCTATGCGTGTGCATCAACCAACAACCGGGACAGTGCAGTTGATATTCCGTCGATGCGTGCACTGGCACGATTACAGGCTATTCGCCGAGAGAAATACCTTCCACCGGGTTCTGCAGTGAGGCCGGACACGTGGCTGCCCTGGCCAAAACGGCGGTGAGAGTCAGGCGTCCAGGATGGCAAGGCAGCGTTCGAGTCGTGCGTTCCACCACTGCCTCCGCTCGGCATCCGCGGCGTAGCGGTCGAGCAGCGCCGCATCCGGACTCACCCGCCGCACGTCCACCATTCCACCGGCGGCGACGAGGGAATCCGTCGTGATGTCCGACGACAGGAGACTCACCGTGGCGAGTCCGCAGTCGTAGGCCAGTTCCGGGATAGCGGCGGCGAGGTGCGCTCCCATTGAGATGCCAACTGAGGTCTCGAGAGCACTCGAGACGACGACCGGAAGGCGTGCAGCATCCACGATCCGCAGCGCGGAACGGATGCCGCCGAGCGGCTGCGCCT
>JANYEI010000065.1 GCA_025363205.1 Frigoribacterium sp. | reverse complement strand
TGCCGAAGCATCTCGATGAAAAGGTCGCGCGGCTCCATCTCGACGCGCTCGGCGTAAAGCTCACCGAGCTGTCGGAGAAGCAGGCTGCCTACATCGGCGTGCCGGTCGAGGGTCCGTACAAGGTGGATCACTACCGGTACTGACCTCGTCCAGCTCGCTCGCGGATGCCAACAGCCGAAGCGGAGTGCGACGCTGATCCAACAGTCGCGGTGAGTCGCATCGTAGTTTCGTCAGGGAGTCGACCCTATGCTTTCTCTGGCCAGGGCGATCCCCTGGACAGGGGGATTGAGTCATGACCATCGACCAGCATCATCGTCTCAAGCGCGAGGTTATTCCGTTCTCGATGCCGTACAGCAGCTCGAATGAGCTGGCCAACGTGTCTGAGGTGCTTCGTTCCGGGCATGTCCATGGGGACGGCATCTTTACCGCACGCGCTACGGAACGGCTTCTTGGTATCACCACCGCCGACCACGCGCTGTTGACCACATCGGCAACGCACGCGCTCGAGATGGCGAGTGTCCTTCTCAACATCACTGATGGGGATGAGGTCATCCTGCCAAGTTTTACTTTTCCGTCGGCGGCCGATGCGGTCGCACGCACCGGAGCGACCTGCGTGTTTGTCGACATCGATCCTGCCACCGGCAATATTGATCCACAGCAGGTGAGCGAGGCAGTCGGCCCCCGTACCAAAGCCATTTCCATCATGCATTACGGTGGGGTTCCGGTACAGATTGACGCGATCCTATCGATCGCGAGAGATCACGATCTTCCGATCATTGAAGACAATGCCCACGGGCTTGGCGGACGCAGCGGAGAGCACCGGCTCGGGACGGTCGGCGTACTCGCCGCCCAGAGTTTTCACGACACGAAGAACGTACATTCCGGCGAGGGCGGTGCTCTTCTGATCAACGATCCTTCGTTGGTGGAGCGTGCGGAGATCATGCGGGAGAAGGGCACCAATCGGTCCCAGTTCCTCCGCGGCCAGGTGGACAAATACAGCTGGGTGCAAATCGGTTCGAGCTACCTGATGAGCGAGCTCAATGCGGCTGTCCTCGATTCACAGCTCGCGGCGTTCGACGACATCCAGCATGCGCGATTCGGGGTCTGGGATCGCTACTCGCTTGAGCTCGAAGAGTGGGCCGCCGAAAACGGGGTGCGGCGGATGAGCCCGCCTCACGGCATTCACTCCGCTCACGTGTTTTACCTGGTCATGCCCGGTTGGGAATCGCAGACTGCGCTGATCTCGCACTTGCGAGCCGCCGGCATCATCGCGACATTCCACTATGTGCCGCTCGATTCCAGCCCGGCGGGCCGGCGGTACGGACGCGTATTGCAGCCCCTCACGCAGAGTGAAGACTTCTCCCGTCGAATAGTCCGACTGCCCCTGTGGGCCGGGATGCCCGAGGACTATGTGGCGAGGGTCATTGCGGCGGTTGTGGAGTTCCCGGGTCGGTAGGGTTTAGCTGTGATGGATAGCCTGCCCGTAAATGTCAACGCATGAACGCCTTCAGACGCGCTCGCTCAAGCCTGAAGACCGAGGGCCTGCGGTCGACGGCCTGGCGAGGCGCCAAGTACCTGACGAGCCGCTTCAGTCCATTCGTCGTGAAGCCACTCTCCTCTGTATATCGAGCTGACGTAGTCGCGGTCGACTGGACGAAGCCAACGAACTTTAATGGCGAGTCGATCGCCGGCACCAACGGAAAATATAAGATCGCCTGGGTGATCACCCCGCCAAGCCGCACCAGTGGTGGACACCAGAACGCGTTTCGGTTCATGAGCTTCCTCGAAGACGCCGGGCATGACCTCACGGTCTATCTCTACTCGCCCGGCAAGTTTCCCGTGGTGAACCTCGAAGAAATCCAGTCGATGATGCACAGCATGAGTGCCTATCCCGACCTCACCGGGCAACTGAAGCTCTACGACCCGTCGACAGGGTTCGCTCCCGGCTATGACGCCATCGTCGCCTCCGACTGGGAGGCGACCTACGCCGCGTACCGCTATGAGGGCGCTGCGAAGCGGTTCTATTTCGCGCAGGACTTCGAACCGTTCTTTTTCGCGGAAGGCAGTGACTACGTGCTCGCGGAGAACTCATATCGCCTCGGCTTTCATGGAATCGCTGCGGGCCAATGGCTTGGCGAGAAGTTGCGCACCGACTACGGGATGTCGTGTGACGCGTACGACTTCGCCGTCGACACCACGCGCTACACCTTCGCGAACACCGCTCGCCGCACCGAAATCGCTTTTTACGCTCGCCCGCCGACCCCGCGACGGGCCACCGAGTTCGGTCTGCTCGCGCTCAGCGAAGTGGCGAGGCTCAGGCCGGACATCACGATCAATCTCGTGGGCTGGGATATGTCGGGCTACGACGTGCCGTTCGCCCACGTAAATCACAAGGCGGTGGACATCGCTCAGCTCGACGCCATTTACAACCGTTGCGCGGCCGGGCTTGTGCTGTCGCTCACCAACATGTCGCTGCTGCCGATGGAACTGATGGCGAGTGGCGTGGTACCCGTCGTCAACGATGCGCCCAACACGCGCGGGGTATTTGATAGTCCGGATGTCGAGTACGTGCCGATGTCGCCGAAAGCCATTGCTGCACGCCTGATCGCCATCGTTGATCGGCCGGATTCGGTCGAGAACGGCGCACGAATTGCCCGGGCGATCAGCGAGACGGACTGGTCAGATCCGGCGAGCCAGTTCATCGGCTCGTTCGAGAAGGCCATGCGAACGGCGCTCTGAGTGACCGAGCCTGTGCAAGACGTCCGCCAAGTGGCATCCCTGGATGTCACTGTCGTCATCCCGACGTTGAACGGCGAGCTGTACCTCGATCGTCTTCTTACGCTGCTGGAGTGGCAGGACTTCGCCGGCACGGTAGAAGTGCTTGTCATCGACTC
>JANYEI010000055.1 GCA_025363205.1 Frigoribacterium sp. | reverse complement strand
CTGTTGGCACCGGCCGTCATGGTCCGCACGATGTCGAATACTTTCAAAGACGCGATCGAGATCGTGGTGAGCACCACTATGAGAGATGAGCGGATGCCCGGCACGGTCACATTGATGAACCGCTCCCAGCCGTTCGTGCCGTCAAGCTCCGCGGCCTCCAACTGCTCGGTCGGCACGCCCTTGATGGCCGCCGAGAGCACGACCATCGCGAATCCGGTCTGGATCCAGACGAGCACAACGATCAGAAAAAACGTATTCCAGGGCGAGATGGACACGAAGTCGGTCGGCCGCCCACCGAAGAGCACGGCCAGCTGGTTGAGAAGACCAATCTGGTTCTCTCCCGCCGGCCGCGCGGTGTAGACGAACTTCCAGATAATCGAGGCACCGACGAACGAGATCGCCATGGGCATGAAGACCAGGATCTTCAAGAATTTCTCACCGCGCGACTTGTCGATAAAGACGGCGTACGCGAGCCCGATCGCGGTCGAGAACGCCGGAACGATGAGCACCCAGATGACGGTGTTCAACACGACCCGGATGCCGGTCGGCTGAGTGAATATCCAGACAAAGTTCTCGATACCGACAAATCGGTTACCGCGGTTGTTCTGGAATGCGGCGATCGTCGTCAAGATCGTCGGGTAGACAAGGCCGACAAGGAGCAGGATCAGAGCCGGGGCGAGGAAACCCACCAACTGCATGAGGTAGCCCGCTCCCTTCTTCGCGCGATAGTCGAGGATGAAGAAGAGACCGCCGAGGACAGCAGCGGCCGCCGCGGCCCACGCCACCGATCCGAGGAATAGGAAGATGACGAGCGGCGCGATGACGCACACCGCGAGGCGGATGATCGTGTAACGCCGTCCGGATCGCGGGGCGATCTCGACGAAGAACAGGATGACCGCGACCACAGCGACGAACGCACCGACCACGAGGGGAACCTGGACCAACGCGGGGAGCGTCGCTATCCAGTTGAAGAAATCTGACATGGTGCCCTTTCGAGTACGGCGGTGGACTCAGGAGCCTGCAGTTGCATCTACATAGCTGTACACCGTAGCAATAGGTGCGGAAAGGCCGACAAAGAATTTTCTCTGTCGGCCTTTCGCGCTGGGAATTTACCTAGCTTGCGGAAACTACTACTTGGCCGGCCATGACGCATCGATGGTCTTGAGGACCTCGTCCGTCGACTTGCCATTGATCCAGTCGACCATGCCGGTCCAGAACGAGCCGGCACCGACCACTCCGGGCATGAGGTCAGATCCGTCGAAACGGAACGTCGTCTTCGGGTCCTGGAGGGTCTTGATCGCGGACTGGAGGATCGGGCTGGATGCGCTGGCCGGGTCGAGACCGTTGTTGGCGCTGATCACACCACCGAGCTTGACGCGGCTGTTCGCCCACTCGGGGCTGGACAGGTATGCCTGCACCTTTTGGGTGTCGGCGTCATTGGAGAACGCGGCAACCATCTCGCCACCACCGGTGACGGCCGGACCAGCACTGGCATCGGTCGGCGGAGTGATGAAGGCCCAGACCTGCTTGTCCGGTCCGACAGTCGCGTTGCCATTCTTCGGGTCCTGGATGAATCCGTCGAAGAAGGATGCCTGATGGGTCATCGCGCAGCTGCCATTTCCGACAACCCGAGCGATGTCACCGAACGGCGTGGCATTGATCGACTTCACGTCGCCAAGACCGGCGTTCACGTAGGCCGGGTTCTTCAATATCTCGCCGACGGAGTCGAACGCCTTCTTGACGGCCGGGTCGGTGAACGGGATCTTGTGAGTGACCCACTTGTCGTAGGTCTCGGGGCCGGACTGGCGCAGGAGGAGGTCCTCCACCCAGTCGGTTCCGGGCCAGCCCGTTGCCGCATCAGAGCCGAAGCCGGCACACCACGGGGCCTTGCCGGTCTTCGCCTGGATGGTCTTCGTCAGGGTGAGGAGCTCAGCGTAGGTCTTCGGAACCTCGACGCCCCACTCCTTGAACTTCGCCGGGGAATACCAGATGAAGCCCTTGACACTCGCCATGAGCGGCGAGGCATAGAGCGTTCCGTCGGACGAGGCATAGCCAGCCCAGTCCTTCGACCAGTACTTCTTCACGTTGGCAGCCGCCGCAGCCGGCTCGGGCTGAATGAAGTTGCGCGAGGCCAAATCGTGCAGGAGGCCGGGCTGCGGGAAGATCGCGATGTCGGGAGCATTGCCGCCCTGGGCCCGAACGCTGATCTGCGTCTCGAACTCCTTCGAGCCCTCATATTTGATCGTGATCTTGTTCTTCTTCTCCCAGTCGGCCCACGACTTCTGGAGGAGTTCTGATTCGGTGTCAACGATGGTGCCATAAATGGTCACCACTCCGTCGGCCTTGCCGGCGTTGCCCGGGCCCTTGTTGGCGGCGGGAGCGCCCCCTCCGGACGACGAGCATCCCGCGAGAGCGAGTCCTGCGATAGTGAAAAAGACGATCGGTGCTGTGATTCGACGGTGCAACTTTTTGCGGGCTACTGTGCTGCGAAGCGGGGTGGAACTCATGTGACTCCTCCTCGTTGAGGGTTGGGGATGGGTCGTGCGATTGAAACCGATCCGCTCCGAACTCTGCGAGAGGACACTCGCAATGAGGAACCGGTTCCACTGCATCAAACTACGCACGATGCGCACGTTATGCAAGCGCTGATTGTGCCGTACTACCTAACGTTTTCGTCACGTCGCGGTAAATCACCCGTCGGAAGGGCCGGGCACCGTGGGAGCGCACCCATATATTTGTGACGCGTTTCCCACATACCCCTTCTCATGCGTAGGATGAGCCATCGCTCGTCAACGCTGTCGAATCCGAGGTCCTCTTGAGCGCAATAGCCGATGTCGCTCGCCTCGCCGGGGTGTCGAAGTCCACTGCGTCACGCGCACTCAGTGGCAATGGCTATGTTTCCGGCGCGACTCGTTCTCGTGTGCAGAGCGCGGCGGCCGACATGGGCTACGTGCCCTCGTCAATTGCGTCAAGCCTCGCGACCGGCCTTACTCGCAATGTTGGCGTCGTAATTCCGTTCGTAAATCGCTGGTTTTTTGCCGAGGTGCTCGAAGGAATCGAGAGTGCCCTGATTTCTGCAGGCTACGACTTGACCCTCTACCGGCTGCATGACGATGCCGCGCGTCGCCAGCATATTTTCGACTACTTGCTCAGGCGTAAGCGCGTTGATGCGGTGGTGGTGGTTGGCATCTCGCTCAACCCCCTCGAGGTGGGATCACTCGCTGCTCTCGGCAAACCGATTGTTGGAATCGGCGGCGAAATCCCGGCCATCTCCACAGTGAGCATCGACGATGCCTCGGCCTCAAAGTTTCTCACCGACCATTTGGTGAGCCTCGGTCACACGAGAATTATGCATCTCGGCGGAGATCAACACGAACAGATGGACTTTGCCGTGCACACGCAGCGTCTCGCCGGTTTTCGGCAGGCCCTCGCGACCGCAGGCCTGTCCCATCCCGGAGACTTTCGCGCGGTGGCATACTCGATTCCCGGAGGGTACGCCGGAGCACTTGCCGTGCTCTCCGATCCGTCGACCCGCCCAACGGCCATCGTCGCCGGCTGCGACGAGATCGCAATCGGGGTGATCCTGGCGGCACGCCAGCTTGGCATCGCCGTGCCCGCACAATTGTCTGTCGTCGGAATCGACGGCCACGCTCTCGCAGAGATGTTTGGCCTCACGACGCTCGAACAGCATCCGACCGAGCAGGGAGAACGCGCAGTGCAACTCATTCTGGATCGACTAGTGCCGCACACTGGCGCCATCCCCAATGAGCGAATCACCATGCCAGTGGATTTCATCGTGCGTCGCAGTAGCACGGCCCCACCCCCCAACACAGCACCTCCCCGCAGGGATTGAGACGGCGAATCAACCGGGCTTGGCACAAGTGGTCGGTCGGTGCCGCCGGACTCACGCGACGGCCCCCGAGTCTGCCTGCGTGGCAGTCTCGAGGGCCGTTTTTCGCACGCTTCGCGTGACCGTGGTCACACGTCGAACGGTCGCCCCGAAGGGCGCTGACTACTTGAGGGTGACGGTTGCGCCGGCCTCTTCGAGCTGAGCCTTCGCCTTCTCGGCGGTCTCCTTGTTGACACCCTCGAGCACAACACCGGGGGCGTTGTCGACGACGGCCTTGGCTTCGCCGAGACCGAGGCTCGTGAGAGCACGGACCTCCTTGATGACCTGGATCTTCTTGTCACCGATGGACTCGAGAACGACGTCGAACGAGTCCTTCTCTTCGACCTCTTCGACCGGGGCGGCGGTTCCACCGGCAGCTGCTGCTGCGACGGGGGCGGCCGCGGTGACCTCGAAGACCTCTTCGAACTTCTTGACGAACTCGCTGAGCTCAATGAGCGTGAGCTCCTTGAATGCTTCGATGAGTGCGTCGCCGGAAAGCTTTGCCATGATTTTTCTCCTTGTTATTTCGTGTGTAAGCCGCGCTGCCTATCCCGGTGAGGGGATCATCCCGGTGAGGGAATTAGGAGGCGGAATCCTGCTTCTCGCGCAGCGCGTCGACCGTGCGAACGGCCTTGGCGAGCGGTGCGTTGAACATGTAGGCAGCGCCGAATAGC
>JANYEI010000045.1 GCA_025363205.1 Frigoribacterium sp. | reverse complement strand
CGCATCCGTGAGCACCGGACTCTCCAGCTCGACCCCCACCAGCCCCCAGGTTCCGCAGGAAATGTAGGCGAAGTCATCTCGTGTCGAGGGCACGGCGACGACGGCGGATGCGGTGTCGTGCGACCCAACCGTGGTGACCTGCACCCCACCAAATCTCGTTGCGGATCCCAAGAGTGTCCCCGGCTCGATGAGATCAGGGAGGATGCTCCGCGGCAGGGAGAGTCGCTGGATCAGCGCGTCATCCCACCTGCGTGTGGTGACGCTGAGCAGGCCGGTCGTCGACGCGTTGGTGAGCTCGGCACCCTTCACCCCGGTGAGCCAGAAGCCGAGCAGGTCAGGGATCAGCAGTATTCCGTCCGCCTCGTCCAGGGTGCCGGCCAGGCGGTCAGCAGTCAGTTGGAAGAGGGTGTTAAACGGAAGGTGCTGCAGTCCGTTGGCCCGGTAGAGCTCTGACGCACCCACCAGTTCGTGCACTGCGGCAACGGCCGGCACGGTGCGCTCGTCGCGGTAGTGGAAGGGCTCGGCAAGCATCCGGTCGCCGGAAAGGAGGGCGTAATCCACAGCCCAGGAGTCGATGCCGATACTCTGCACGTTTGTCTCTTCGCGGATCGCTGCGTCGAGCCCCGAGAGCACGTGGCGATAGAGCCCGGTGAGATTCCAGCGAAGCCCGTCGGCGGTCGCCACCGGGCCGTTGGGAAAGCGCGCGACCGGCCGCAGGCTCAATTCGTTGTGCCCGACATATCCGAGCATTACCCGACCGCTGGTTGCGCCGAGGTCGACGGCGGCGACGGCCTCGGTCACCGTTCGACCTCCAGCGATTTCGAGCGACGGGCCCGCCCGCGCGAGGGCTCCCCGCGCGCTCCGCAATGCTCCGCGCGCCCCCGAGTGACACGCGCGCCCGAAAGTTCGGGCGCGCGTGTCACTCGCGGGCGCGGAGGCGGGGGCGGAGGCGAAAAAGGGGTCATCGCAGGAAGGCGGCGGCGACACCGGCGTCGACGGGGATGTGAAGTCCGGTGGTGTGACTGAGGTCGCTGGTGCAGAGTACGAAGACGGCGTTGGCGACGTTCTCGGGCATCACCTCGCGTTTGAGGAGGGTGCGTTGGGCGTAGTACTTGCCGAGGTCCTCCTCCGGCACGCCGTAGACCGCGGCGCGCTTGGCGCCCCAGCCGCCCGCAAATATGCCGGAGCCGCGAACGACCCCGTCCGGGTTGATTCCGTTGACTTTCACACCGTATTCGCCGAGCTCGGCCGCGAGCAGGCGCACCTGGTGGGACTGGTCGGCCTTCGTCGCGGAGTAGGCGATGTTGTTCGGTCCGGCGAACACGGAGTTCTTCGACGAGATATAGATGATGTCTCCGCCGAGTTTCTGCTCGATCAGCACCTTCGCCGCCGCCCGGCTCACGAGGAAGGAGCCCTTGGCCATCACGTCGTGCTGTAGGTCCCAATCGGCGACGGTGGTCTCGAGCAGGCTCTTCGAGAGCGAGAGGCCGGCGTTGTTAACGACGAGGTCGAGCCCGCCGAACGCGAGCACCGCGGCATCCACCGCGGCCTGCACCTGCAGTTCGTCGGTGACGTTGGCGACGATCCCGATGGCCACATCTGTGTTGCCGAGTTCGGCAGCGGCGGCCTGTGCCTTCTCGAGGTCGAGATCGGCGATCACGACGCAGGCTCCTTCGGCGGCGAGGCGGGTGGCGATGGCTTTGCCGATTCCGGATGCTGCGCCGGTGACGAGCGCGACGCGCGTTGCGAGGGGCTTGGGGTGAGGCATCCGCTGCAGCTTGGCCTCCTCGAGTGCCCAGTATTCGATACGAAATTTCTCCGCCTCGTCGATGGGCGCATAGGTGGAGATCGCCTCGGCACCACGCATCACGTTGATGGCATTGATGTAGAACTCGCCTGCGACCCGGGCGGTCTGCTTGTTCGCGCCGTAGCTGAACATGCCGATACCGGGAATGAGCACGATGAGCGGATCGGCACCACGGATGGCTGGCACGCTGGAGCTGTGAGGATCGCGCAGCGATCCTGCGACGCCAGTGCCGAGTGAGCCTGCGAGCTTGGATTCCAATAGCGGCATATTGCGGTCGTAGTACGCCCGGTAATCGGCGCGATACTCCTCGTGAAGTTCGTGCAGTCGCGCGAGCTGCTCCTCGAGGGATGCGGTCGGCGGCAGGTCGAGCAGCATCGGCTTCACCTTGGTGCGCAGGAAGTGATCCGGGCAACTGGTGCCGAGGGCGGCGAGGCGGGGATGTTCGGAGTGTTCAAGGAAGTCGAGCACGACCGGCGCATCGGTGAAGTGCCCGACCTGGGCGCGGTCGCTGGAAGCGAGCCCGCGCAGGGTCGGGGCGAGCGCGGCGGCCCGAGAAGCCCGGGATTCCGGGGTAAGCGGGGTGTAACCAGCCATGACGGTTCCAAAGGGATCGGCACGACCCTCGCTCTTAATGAACTTCTCGGCGGTCTCGATGATCCAGAGCGAGTTGGCTTCGGCTTCAGCGCTCGTGGCGCCCCAGGCGGTGATGCCGTGACCGCCGAGGATGCAGCCGATCGCCTGCGGGTTCGCGTCTTTGATGGCGGCGATGTCGAGCCCGAGCTGCCAGCCCGGCCGACGCCACGGCACCCAGACGACCTTCTCGCCGAACGCCTTCGCGGTGAGCTCCTCCCCATCGGCGGACGTCGCGAAGGCGATGCCGGAGTCCGGATGAAGGTGGTCGACGTGGGCGGCATCCACCAGCCCGTGCATCGCGGTGTCGATCGACGGGGCGGCGCCCCCCTTGCCGTGGAGTGTGTAGTCGAAGGCGGCGACCATCTCGTCCTCACGGTCGACCCCGGGGAAGACATTCTTCAGCGCACGCAGGCGGTCGAGGCGCAGCACCGCGAGCCCGGACTCGGTCAGTGTGCCGAGGTCGCCGCCGGAGCCCTTCACCCAGAGCAACTCGATCGGCTCACCCGTCACCGGGTCGACATCCGTCCCCTTGGCAGAGGTGTTGCCCCCCGCGTAGTTCGTGACCCGCGGGTCAGAGCCGAGGCGATTACTCCTGGCGATGAGCTCGGCGGCCGCTGGGTTGGTCATGTGGTGATCCTTCGGTCTGTGGTGACTTGTGGTGACTTGGTCGGTGGCGAGGAGGCGGTGGCGAATTGGTGGTGGCGGGGGATACGCGCTCTCGCGGAGTCGGTATGACGTCGCGGCGGGGGGCGTAACTCCCGCCACGTGGTCGTGTGCCCGCCGCGACCGAGCGCGGGGTCAGGCGCCCCAGCTGGCTTGTTGGCCGCCGACGCGA
>JANYEI010000013.1 GCA_025363205.1 Frigoribacterium sp. | reverse complement strand
GCCTGAGTCGCCGTTCTCTGCGCTGTCTGCCGAGTCATGGCCGGCGTCGTCACCGGACTTTGCGCCGTGGTTGTCGCTGACATCGTGTCCTGCCGCGTCGTCCGACACTCCGACGTCGCTAACCTCGATGGTGTCGCCGACGTCTTCACCAACTTCTTCACCAACTTTTTCACCCACGTGTTCGCTATCCCCGGGCCCGTCGCTGTTGTCACCCTGCGGGTGGTCGGCGTCCGTCGGCAGTCCGGTCGACGGCGCCGGAGTCGTCGTCGGCGTCACCGCTGTGCTCACGTGGTCGTCAACCGCACCGTCGCCGCGGAGTCCGTTGTCGTCGCCCGCGGCTGTGGGAGAGACGGATGTGGCCGGCGTGCGACTATCGGAGTGGCTCACCGCTCCGCTTTGGGCCTGCGCCGCAACGGCGCCGACCGATAGCGCACCGGCGAGGGCGAGCGCAACGATCGTGACGGTCTTCTTGGTGGTGAACATTTTTGCCCCTTCAGAGTCACCGCTCCAGGCGGTGAGGGTGTGCGGCTGGTCTGCCACGCTCCCAGTCTGAAAGGCGCAGATGAGAAGGTCGAGAGGCGACTATGAGAGGGTTCTTAACTTCGGCAATCAGTCGGGTAGCCGGTTTGTGCTTCCAAAATCTCGATGGCATCGAATATCTTTGGGCATGACAGCCATCCGGTTGACCAGACAGGAAGCCCGGCGGATCGCGGTGCGCGCCGCCCTACTGGGTGCCGACCGACCGGATGACGTGGTTGGCCTGGCGCACCGAATAGCCATGATCCGGGTCGAGCTTACGAACACTGTGGCGCCTGCCGCCGACCACATCTGCTGGTCCCGCCTCGGATCGTCCTACCGTGCGGTCGACACCGAACGTGCCCTCAGCCAGGGGCTGCTGTTCGAGCGCGGGTGGATGCTGCGTCCGATGTCAGACCTGGGGCTTTACCTTGCGGGGATGCGCACCTGGGCCGACCGCACCAACACTCGCGGCTGGATGCGAGATAATGCGGATTTCGCGCGCAGCATCCTCGATCGCATCGCCGATGAGGGGCCGAAGACGTCCCGCGACATCCCGGACGAGGCGGTGGCGCCCTGGCCGTCGACCGGATGGAACAAAAACCGCAATGTGACCCAGATGCTCGACTGCCTGCATATGGCCGGTGAGCTCGCGGTCGTTGGCCGGGCCGGGCGGCTGCGCCTGTGGGATCTCGCCGAGCGAGTCTTCGCGAAAGTGCCGGAGGTGCCGGCCGATGAAGCCCGCCGCATCCGCAGCGAGCGGTTGCTCGGCGCCTGCGGCATCATGCGGGATAGCATCGCCGTGTCTCCGACCGAGCTGCACGGGATCGTTCCGGTGGGCGAAAGCGCCACTATCGAGGGGGTTCCGGGCAAATGGAGGGTCGATCCCGACCAGCTCGACCGTGCATTCGAGGGACGCACGGTGCTGCTCTCCCCCTTCGATCGACTGATGACCGACCACCAACGCGTCGCAAAGCTGTTCGAGTTCGATTACTCGCTCGAAATGTACAAGCCGGCGAGCACGCGCGTCTGGGGACAGTTCGCCCTGCCGATCCTGCACGGCGACCGCCTGGTCGGCAAGGTGGATGCCCGCTCGGATCGTGACTCCGGACGCTTCATCGTGCACGCGATTCACGAAGACGCGCCCTTCGATCGTGCCACCAGGTCTGCCGTCGACGCCGAGATCGAGTCGTTCGCGGGATGGCTGCGATTGCGGGTTACTCGCGGGTAACCTGCGCCGGGATGCGCCATCCACCTCCCCTTTTTGCGACCACCTCCCTGTTCACACACGACGGTGGTCGCAAAAGTGGGAGGTGGATGGTGCTACTCCCCGGGGCGGGAGGCGGAGGCAGGAGGAGGATCCTCCGCACGGGTATCCCCCAGGCTGACGATATATCGTTAGGTATCGTCGAGCCAGAGTGGCCAAGGCGCTGAGGAGGACATCATGAGCAGTTCATTTATGGGCGATGGGTTCCCGGGACGCCGGGGCGGCGAAGGTTGGCCGGGCTCCGCAATGTGGGACGCGATGGAGCAGGTGCGCGGACAGTTTGATCGCAAGGCCGGCCAGCGGATGGGACGTGGCGACGTGCGCGCGGCCGTGCTTGCCCTTCTTGCCGAGAAGCCGATGCACGGCTACCAAATCATCCACGAGATCGAGGAACGTAGCAGTGGAGCATGGAAGCCGAGTCCTGGCTCCGTCTATCCGACCCTTCAACTGCTTGCGGACGAGGGCTTCATCGTCGCCGAGGAGTCCAACGGCCGCAAGACTTACTCACTGACGGATGAGGGGCGACAGGTAGCTGACGCCGCGGCAGATCATCCCGCGCCCTGGGAAGCGCACAACTCTCGGGAGGGTTCGCGGGCGTCCGCGCTACCGCGGGCCGGCATCGACCTGGCTCAGGCAGCCGCTCAGGTCGGGCGCTCCGGCAACCCGGAGCAGGTGAAACAGGCTGTCGCCGTTCTCGAAGAAGCGCGACGTAAGCTCTACGCGATCCTCGCCCAGGACTGACCTGCTCCCCGCACGTCGGCGCCGCTGAGATCAGATGACCGAGATTAGATGACCGACGTTGCAAACATGCGTGCCCGCTCCCGCAGGATCCTGCGGTTCGCCGCCAGGTATTTAGCGCAGGCGTGGTGGTACGAGCTGTTTCTGCCGCGGATCGGGCTCGCGCGGGTCGCAGCGCGGGGCAGGTCGGTGCGTCTCCAGCGCATTGCGCAGCACTTCCACGTGCTCGCGGTTGACCTCGGGGGCCTCATGATCAAGGTCGGCCAGTTCATGTCGTCACGGCTCGACGTGCTGCCGCCGGAGATCACAAGGGAACTTGAGGGCCTGCAAGACGAGGTTCCACCGGTGCCTTTTCCGGCCATCCGAGCACTCGCCGAAGCCGAACTGGGTGTGACGCTCGAACGGGCGTTCTCGTTCATTGATCCAACGCCGGTCGCGGCGGCATCGCTTGGTCAGGTGCACCGTGCTCGGCTGTCGGAAGCGGATGCAGCCGACACCGGCCTGCTCGACGTCGTCGTGAAGATACAGCGGCCGGGCATCGGAATGATCGTCGATGTCGACCTCAGTGCTCTCCGCCGTGTCGCCGGTTGGCTCAGCCATGTGCGCATTGTCTCGGATCGCGTTGACATGCCTGCCCTTGTCGAGGAGTTTGCGTTCACCAGCCTCGAGGAGATTGATTATCTGCATGAAGCGGCGAGCGCCGAGCGCTTTGCTCTGGACTTTGCAGACGACTCTCGAGTAAGCGTTCCCGAACTGGTGTGGGAGCGCACAACTCGGCGCGTATTGACCCTGCAAGACGTGACCGCCATCAAGATCAATGATGTCGACGGGCTCAGGCGAGCCGGCATCGACCCTGCAGAAGTTGCCACTGAATTCGCGGCCGTCATGTTCGACCAGCTGTTCCTCTCTGGCTACTTCCACGCCGACCCGCACCCCGGCAACATCTTTGTTACGCCGCTCAGCGGCCCCGGTGTGCTTGAAGCGGACGAGGCCAGGGCCTGGAAGTTCACCTTTATCGACTTCGGGATGATGGGCGAAGTGCTCAAAGCCCTTCGTCAGGGTCTTCGCAAGCTGGTCATCGCTGCCGCATCCCGTGACGGCAAGGGAATGGTGGATGGCATCCGCGAGGTGGGTGTGCTGCTGCCGTCCGCTGACACTGCAGAACTCGAGCGAGCGATGACAAAGCTGTTCGCCCGTTTCGGCGGGATGGGCTTCGCCGAATTGCAGGAGGTCGACCCGCGCGAGTTCCGCGGGTTCGCCGTAGAGTTCGGTGATCTGGTGCGCTCGCTGCCGTTCCAGCTTCCGGAAAACTTCCTTCTCATCGTGCGCGCGATGTCGCTGACCTCTGGGATGTGCAGTTCGCTCGACCCCACATTCAATATCTGGGATGCGGTCGAGCCGTACTCCACCAAGCTGATCCGCGCGGAAGGCGGCAACCTGCTCCAGCAGGTCGGGAAGCAGGTCGTGTCGGTCGGCGGCCTCATCGCCCGGCTGCCCCAGCGAATCGATAACCTGACAACGCGCATCGAAGCGGGCGAGATCTCGGTGCAATCCCCGCGACTCGAGCGGCGGATGCGCGGACTCGCGCGAACGGGACGGCAACTCATCTCGGCAGTCCTGTTCGCTGCACTGCTGATCGGCGGCATCCTGCTTCGTGCCGAGGATGTTGTGTTTGGAACCGTCCTGATGGCTGTGTCTGTGCTACCCCTGCTACACGCCCTCTTCGCCGGGGCACTATCACGGCGCGGCCCCCTGCCCTAGCACTCGGGGCGATGCGAGCCCCGGAATGAGAGGACCGCGGTGAGCTTCGTCATCGGCTTCTCAACAGCTCGAGGAATTCATCGGCCATCTCGACCTGCGCCTGCAGCTTTTCGCGACGGGTCGCGGTCTCGTCGATGAAACGATCGAGCTCCGCCCTGACTGGCGATGGGTCGGCGTCAGTGTTGCCGGTATCAGTGTGGTCGCCGTCAGTGTGGTCGCCGTCAAGGGTGTCGATGATGGACAGCAACTCCGTCATCTCCCTCAGGGAATAGCCGAGTGGCTTCATGCGGCGAATGAGGAGAAGTCGGGAGAGGTCCTCCTGGCTGTACAGACGGAAGCCCCCCTCCGTGCGGCCGGAGGGCTTCAAGAGGCCAACTTCGTCGTAATGACGAATGGTGCGCAGTGAGAGACCGGTGTTCTCGGCGAGCTCACCAATGTGCATCGTCACGATCGCTTCTGTCTTGTCGCTCACGCCATCTCCCGGGTCCATCGAACTAACCCTAACGTTAGGGTAGTATTGACGTATTGGCCAGCCGTTCAAGGCGAGCCGTTTCCAGATCACCGACTTTTTGCAGTCCGTACTGGAATGCGCGACCTCGCGCTCATTCAATCTGCCTTCACCCATCCGGTTCGAGATCGAACCCTCCCCCTGGAGCATCCATGGCCATCATCACCACAGCGTCCACACCCGACCAGAACCGAGCGAACCCGTCCGTGCTCACGGCACTTCGGTCGCCTCGCCTCTTGACTCGCGAAGTGCTCGCCGGTCTTGTGGTCGCCGTGGCACTGATTCCCGAGGCAATCTCGTTCTCGATCATCGCGGGCGTAGACCCCCGGGTTGGGCTTTTCTCGTCGTTCGTCATGGCAGTCTCGATCGCATTTCTCGGCGGACGCCCCGCAATGATCACTGCCGCCACCGGAGCCATCGCGCTTGTCATCGCCCCCGTGGCCCGCGAATATGGCATGAACTATTTCATTGCCACCGTTATCCTCGCTGGCGTGTTCCAGGTCATTCTCGGGCTGGTCGGGGTGGCCAAGCTCATGCGCTTCATCCCCCGCAGCGTGATGCTCGGCTTCGTCAATGCGCTGGCTATCCTGATCTTCTCTGCGCAGCTGCCGCAACTGATCGGTGTGCCGTGGCTCGTCTACCCACTCGTCGCGGCCGGCATCATCGTTATGGTGGTCATGCCGCGATTCACGAAGGTCGTGCCGGCGCCGCTCGTTGCGATCGTCCTCATCACTGTTGCCACCGTCACGCTTTCCATCGCCGTGCCCACCGTCGGCGATCAGGGCGCGCTGCCCCAGAGCCTGCCGCAACTGTTCATCCCGAGCATTCCGCTCACCTGGGAGACGTTCACGATCATCGCCCCCTACGCCCTCGCGATGGCGCTCGTCGGACTGCTCGAATCGCTCATGACCGCCAAACTCGTCGACGACATCACCGACACCCGCTCCCAGAAAACTCGAGAAGCCTGGGGGCAGGGCGTCGCCAACATGCTGTCCGGATTCTTCGGGGGCATGGGGGGCTGCGCCATGATCGGCCAGACCATGATCAACGTCAAGGCCTCCGGCGCTCGCACCCGCATCTCGACGTTCCTCGCCGGCGTGTTTCTGCTGATCCTGGTCGTGGGGCTGGGCGACGTGGTCGCGATCATCCCCATGGCAGCGCTCGTGGCTGTCATGATCATCGTGTCGGTCGCCACCTTTGACTGGCACAGCATCCGCTGGTCGACTCTCAGGCGCATGCCCAAGAGCGAGACCACAGTCATGGTCGCAACCGTTGTCGTCGTCGTCGTTACCCACAACCTCGCCATCGGTGTCATCGTCGGCGTC
>JANYEI010000199.1 GCA_025363205.1 Frigoribacterium sp. | reverse complement strand
CGGACTGTTGGCCGCGGCATCCGGTTTCGACTATCGGATGCCTGAACTCCACTCCGGCGACTCGGCGACCGAATTCGGCGCCCCCGTTCCTTACCCCGCCGCATGCCGCCCACAGGCCTGGTCTGCCGCCGCGGCTGTCTCCGTGCTCGCGAGCTCTCTTGGGTTGCGGCCAGAGGCATCCTCCGGCGTGCTCGGTGTTTCGCCTATCGGGATCGCCGGAGCGCTCTCGGTGAGCGGACTCCGGCTCGGTGGGGCGGATGTCTCGATAACCGTGAACGCGGACGGCGAAGTCACCGCGACCTCCGGTGCGACGGTGCAGGTGGAATAGGCCTCCGACGGTAGATCTCCGGGTGGGCCGCGCTTTCCGCCTATCATGCGCTGGTCCTGTGCTGATCGTGGCGGGGGATACGCCAGCTCGCGGCGGGACACAGGCGTCACGGAGGGAGTTACGACTCCCTCCACGAGGTTCTTTCCCCGCCGCGACAATCCTGCGGCGCGAATCTTCCTCTTTCGTTGCGAATCTTGTGCATTGCGAGAAGGCTGTGAGTGCAGATTTGCGAACGCGGAGGCGAAGGGTGTGAGAAGGCGGGGGACTAGAGGTTCGAGAGGAGTGCCACTACCTGGCGAGCGATTTGGCGACCGGCTCGATTCGCTCCGATCGTGCTGGCCTGGGGGCCATACCCGGCGAAGAATATACGACCATCCTTCCAGGAGGAGCCACTGCCGACGGTGATTCCACCCTCTTTCTCCCGCAGCTTGAGGGGTGCCAGGTGACGAAGTTCCGGGCGGAATCCGGTTGACCAGACGATCACATCCGCCGGGCGGAACGTTCCGTCCGCCCAACGCACGCCATCCGGTTCGATGGAGGCGAACATCGGTTGCGCGACAAGGGTCCCCCGGTCAATCCCGGCCTGGATGCGACGGGTGCGGGGCACCCCGGTGCCGCTGACGATGCTCGGAAGAGCTCGCCCGGTGCGGGCCGCTTCATCCTGGGCGGCAACCGCTGCTGCGCCCGCTTCCATGTTGAGCTCGCCCTCATCCAGGAACTCGATCGGGCGGCGGGACACCCAGGTGAGATTCTGCGCGCTTCCCTCGAGCTCGAGCAGGAAGCCGATCGCCGAGGTCCCCCCGCCCACGACGATCACGTTCTTACCCTCGAATTCACCGGCCGAGTCGTAGCCGGTGGTGTGCACGTGGCGCCCGCTGAAGTCGTTCAGACCCGGATACCAAGGGATGAACGGAGAGCCCCAGGTGCCCGTGGCATTGACAACGACATCCGTCTCGAGCTCTCCGGGGCGGGAAGCATCGTCTTCAAAGCCGACCACGAGGTCGGTTCCGCGGTTGAAGACGCGCTTCACGTCAACCGGCCGTCGCACCTGCAACTCGAAGTGCTCCTCGTAACGCGCGTAGTACTCCGCGACGACGTTCTTCGCTGGCTGTGTCCGATCGGCGGTGTCGAAACTCACGCCGACTTCATCCATACCGGGCAAATCGTTGATGTGGTGAGCCGAGCCGATGCGGAGCGCTTCCCAGCGGTGCTGCCAGGCGCCGCCGGTGCCCGGACCACGGTCGAGAACCACGAAATCAGCGCCCGGATCGAGGCCAAGGCGTTTGAGGTAAAAAGAGACCGAAAGTCCTGCTTGCCCCGCGCCGATCACCACGACAGAGGGAGAGCCAGGCGAGGTTGTCACCCGTCTACGTTAGCCGCCGTCGAGAGCCCGGACAGCGGAAGCAGCCGGACCACCCGTGCATGCTAAAGTTGCCTTTTAGTTTTCAGTTCCTTATTTGGTCAATCCCGGCAGCTGTTCGTCCGTTGGAACGCTGTTCGTCCGGGCCGGAATCGTGAGGGGGTCAAGCCATGGGGCGCGGCCGTCAAAAAGCAAAGCACACCAAGGTGGCTCGTGAGCTGAAGTACTTCAGCCCGGACACCAATTACAACGCGCTCGAACGCGAACTCACCCATCCGGTGACCGGTGCTCCTATCGACGCCAAGCTCGAGGAAGACCTCGAGAAGTGGCCCGAATTCAGCGCGAGTTCCTACTCCCCGGATGTCGTTGATTTTTCGGACGACGAATACGAGCCGGACCAAAACAAGACCGCGTAGCGCACTGTGCTCGGCGGTAAAGACTGTCGGGACTCGACGGTCGAACGCCGTCATGGGACGTCTAGTCGCGGTAGGTGCCCACCAGGCGTACCGCTCCCCCGTCGACTCCCTTGGCTCCCTGCTCAAAGCCGGTGATGTCGCGGGGTGTGGTCGACACGACGCCGAGGGTCCAGGCCGGGATACCATCAGCGGCTAGGCGGGTGATCACCGTGTCGACAGTAGATGCGGCGACGACCGCGATCATGCCGACGCCGAGGTTCCAGGTGCCCTCGGTCTCCTCGAGTGTCATCGAACCCCAGCCCGCGAGGACGCGGAACACGGCGGCTGGTGACCACGTGCTTCGCTCGAGCTCGACCCAGCTGCCGACGGGCAGCACGCGCGCGAGGTTGGCGGCAATGCCACCCCCGGTGACGTGACTGAGCGCATGCACCGAGCCAGGGGCATCCGCCAGCAATGCCAGTAGGGGCGTCGTGTACAGGCGGGTCGGCTCGAGTAGTGCCTCACCGACGAGCCCGCCGAGGTCGTCCGACCGATCGGAGTACGAGACTGCGGCCTGCCGCAGGATGCTGCGCACCAGGGAATATCCGTTGGAGTGCAATCCGGATGACTCCAGCGCGATAACCACATCGCCATCTGCCACGAGATGGGCGCCGAGTTGCGCGCCGGCCTCGACCGCACCCGTCGCGGCCCCGGCGACGTCGTAGTCATCAGGGCCGAGGAGCCCCGGATGCTCGGCAGTCTCACCGCCGATGAGCGCGGTGCCGGTTTCGCTGCAACCGCGCGCGATGCCGGCGACGATATCGGCGATGCGGCTCGGAACCACCTTGCCGCAGGCGATGTAGTCGGTCATGAATAGCGGGGTCGCTCCGACCACCACGATGTCGTCGACAACCATTCCCACGAGATCGATTCCGATCGTGTCGTGCTTATCGATGGCCTGGGCGATCGCGACCTTCGTGCCGACGCCATCCGTGGATGTCGCGAGCAGAGGCCGCTCGAAGGACTTGAGGAACGACACGTCGAAGAGCCCGGCGAATCCGCCGACGCCACCGACGACCCGTGGTCCGTGGGTGGCCGAGACCGCCGATTTCATGAGCTCGACGGCCAAGTCGCCGGCCGCCGTATCGACGCCAGCTTCCGCGTACTTGTTGGCCATTCGTTGTCCGTTCCTAAAGCGTGAAAGACTGGACTAAATCACCCCCAACTCTACGGTCTGGAGACTCACCGCGAATGTGCGGCATTGTCGGCATCGTTTCTTCGGAACCCGCCAACCAACAGGTCTACGACAGCCTCCTGCTCCTGCAACACCGGGGCCAGGATTCCACCGGCATCGCCACGGCTGAGGGACGAACCTTCCATATGGTGAAGGCAAAGGGCCAGGTGCGCGAGGCGTTCCGTACCCGCGACATGCGCTCTCTGCCGGGCAACATCGGCCTCGGTCACGTGCGCTATGCCACCAAGGGCAGTGCTGCGAACGAGGAGGAAGCCCAGCCGTTTTACGTGAACGCGCCCTACGGCATCGTGCTCGTGCACAACGGCAACCTCACCAATACTCGGGAACTCACCGAAGAACTCTTCAACATCGACCGTCGGCACCTCAACACCAGCTCCGACACCGAACTGCTCGTCAATGTGCTCGCGCACGAGCTGCAGGAACAGGTGACGGGCCTCGACCTGGATCCCGACCAGATTTTTGCCGCCGTCGAGCGGGTGCACGAGCGCGTTGAAGGCTCCTACGCCACGATCGCCTTGATCGCCGGCTACGGTCTGCTCGCGTTCCGCGATCCCTTCGGCATCCGCCCTCTTGTGCTCGGCAAGCGGGCGCGCGGATTCGTCGGGGACGACTGGATCGTGGCATCCGAGTCCCTCGTGCTCGAGAGCGGCGGCTACGAGATAGTGCGCGACATCG
>JANYEI010000146.1 GCA_025363205.1 Frigoribacterium sp. | reverse complement strand
ACACAACATCGTCGCTGACGATCAGCGGGGTGCGACCGATCGTGGCGAGGAATTCCCCCACCCGACGGATGGCTCCCGGCCCCTGAACATAGCGGCCGGGACTGATAATGGTGCGAATGGGCGCTGACATAGTGTCTCCTGACGACGGTGTCTCGACGAGCGGTGTGGGTGTAACGCTAAAACCCCCTCATCGTGCAGGCATCACGCCATCTCACAGTGCGAGAACCGCACTCCGTGAGACAGCCGAGAACGCTCGGCATTGTGTTGTCTCGTGCGGAGATGTCAGGAAAGAATAGGCGAATGCGAACCACTGCCGATTCGTCCGATGAGGTGACTCAACCCCGCACCCCTGGGCGTGGCCCGCGCGAGTCCGGGGTGGCTACGGTCGAGAAGACTCTCGCTATCCTCGAGATCGTTGCGGAGCGCTCCGGTGCCTCGGCCCGAGAGGTATCCGACGCCCTCGGATATCCGCTCCCCACCGTCTATCGGCTGATGCAGGCGCTGGTGAACAGCGACTATCTCGTGCATTTGAAGGGGGAGCATCGGTTTGAGCTCGGCTACAAGCTGGACCGGCTCGGGGTGTCTCTGCATCGCCAGATCGGCATCCCCTCGTTGGTGCGTGCCGAGATTTCACGGCTGCACAGCCTCGCGAAGACCGCGGCATATTTCGCCGTGTATCGGGGAGCGGATGTCGTGGTCGCCTTCGTCGTGGACTCCCCAGAATGTCCGCGGCTCACCCCCCTGACGTTCGGATTCCACGAGGCCGCCCATGCAACCGCATTCGGCAAGATAATGCTCGCGGGAATGAACAGTGACCAGCGCAACCAGTACCTGGCCGTGCATGGGATGGCGCCCCTGACTGCGACGACCGCCACCGATCGCGCGGTACTTGACTCCGATCTCGAGCGGGTGGCTAGCTCCGGAGTGGCCTGGGAGCTCGAGGAATTCGTGCCGGGGCAGACCTGCGCCGCAGTTGGCGTGCGCAATGGCTCTGGCATGATCGTTGGTTCCGTGGCGATCAGCGCGCCGACTGCAGCGCTCACCCCAGCACGAAGGCGCAACATCGAGCATCTCCTGCGTGACGCGGCGAACCAGGTGAGTCGCTACTATCGCTCCGGCGAGACGCGACGGGCGAGCACCGCTACCCTGTAGCGGTGCCCGCCCGTCGCCCGATGGTTATTGGCGTCAGCTCGCTTCGTACCAGGGGGTGATGACGGCGCGGGCGAGGGTGTGACCGCTCAGATTGAACGTCAGGAAGGCCGGCGTCGAATCGTGTTCGATGCCGAGCGACTCCACATCCACCGCGTGCACGGCGATGTAGTAGTTGTGCCTGCCATGACCGGCGGGCGGGGCCGCACCGAGGTAGCGTGCGATACCGGCATCGTTGCGAAGGTGCCACGCGCCGACAGGAAGTGACGCGTCACTCTCTCCGGCGCCGCTTTCGAGCGAGGTAATCGATGCGGGGATGTCGGCGACCGCCCAGTGCCAGAAACCACTCGCGGTGGGTGCCGAGGGGTCGTACACGGTCACCACGAAGCTCTTCGTCTCGGCGGGGAATCCGCTCCAGCTCAGTTGCGGTGAGGTGTCGCTCCCTCCGGCACCGAAGATCCCGCTGCGGTGGGGGGTGGCGAATTCCTTACCGTCTTCGGCGTCCGAACTGGTCACGGTGAACGAGGGAACATCGGCGATCGCGTCGTACGGTGATTCGGTTTTGGTGTCTGACATAGGGTGGCTCCTTGTTAGTGGGACGTAACTTGTGGTGTGGTGCGACGTGGCAATACTGCTTAGATTCCGCCGGATTTCAACTGCTCGGCGATGTACTCGGCTTGGCGGATGGCGAGGGCGACGATCGTGAGAGTCGGGTTGGCCGCGGCCCCGGTGGTGAACACCGATCCGTCGCTCACGAAGAGGTTCGGCACATCGTGCGCGCGCCCCCATTTGTCGACGACACCGTCTTCCGGCTTCTCGCTCATGCGGCTCGTGCCCATGTTGTGCGTCGACGGGTAGGGCGGAGCGCGATGCGCCCCGATCGATCCGACGGCTTCATAGAGCAGCTCGGCCTGGCGATATCCGTGCTCCCTCATGGCGACGTCGTTCGGATGATCGTCGAAGTGCACGTTCGGAACGGGCAGACCGTGGCGGTCGGTGACTGCCGAGTTGAGCGTGATCCGGTTGGTCTCCTGCGGCAGGTCTTCGCCGATCACCCAGAGCCCCGCCGTGTTGGCGTAGCTGTCGAGGATCTTTGTGAAGTCCCGGCCCCACGCGCCCGGGTCAGCGAAGCTGGCGAGGAAGGCGGGCCCGAGCGAGATCGTCTCGAGGTAGTACCCTCCGGCGAAACCGCGGTCGGGATCGTGCCGCGACTCGTCGGCAATCACGCCCGCCATGGTCTCGCCCCGGTACATCCGCACCGGCTCCTCGAACCGCGCGTATACCGAGCCGGTGGTGTGGCGCATGTAGTTGCGGCCGACCTGACCGGAGGAGTTGGCGAGGCCATCGGGAAACATCGGGCTTGCGCTCATGAGCAGAAGGCGCGGTGTTTCGATCGAGTTGCCGGCTACCGCCACCATTGAGGCGGCCTGGCGCTGCAGGTTGCCTTCCGCATCGAGGTAGAGCACCGCGTCGACGCGCCCCTTGGCATCGTGGGTGATCTGCACGACATGGCTCTCCGGGCGCAGGTCGAGCAATCCCGTCGCCAGCGCCCGGGGCAGCTCGCGCACCAGGGTCGACCACTTTGAGCCGTGCTTGTCTCCCTGAAAGTTGAAGCCGTCCTGGATGGATGCCGGTCGGCCGTCGTATTCCTCCGCGTTCGTCGCGTAGGGCCCGGTGGAGTAGTGCCGATAGCCCACCCGCTCCGCTCCGTTGGCGAACACCTTGTAGTTGTTGTTCGCGGGCAGCGGCTTGCGACCGTGCACGTGGGTGGATCCCATCGCGATCTCGGCCTTGTCGTAGTAGGGCTCCATCTCGGCGAGGGTGATTGGCCAGTCGAGCAAATTCGCTCCGGCGATGCGACCGTAGGTCGACCGGGTGGCGAACTCGTGGGCCTTGAAGCGTGGCGTCGCGCCGGACCAGTGGGTTGTGGTGCCTCCGACGGCCTTCACGATCCAGGATGGGAGGTTGGGGAAGTCGCGCGCGATGCGCCACGAACCGGAGGTGGTGCGTGGGTCGAGCCACGCCATCTGGTTGAACGCCTCCCACTCGTTGTTCACGTAGTCCTCGTTGCGCAGGTATGGACCGGCTTCGAGAAGCACCACCGGGATGCCACGCTTGGTGAGCTCGTAGGCGAGCGTTCCACCGCCTGCTCCCGATCCGACGATGACGATCGCCTCGTCGGTCTGCTCGAGGGCGCTCATTTGCTGACCTCGGCGTGCTCGGCAGACGTGGCACCCGGCTGCGTGTTGGTGTCGATGGTTGCCGCCGCACGGCTCTCACTCGATCCGTGGGTTCCCGAGCTGCCGTTGGCCGGGCGCAGGGGAAAGGAGGGTGCGATCTCCACGATCGGGGCACCTTCGTAGGTCTCGATTCGGGGTTCGGGCAGCCAGCGCAGGTCGTCGAAACCGCGGGTGACGTAGCCCCCCTTCTCGTACGACGAGCCCTCGTAGCCCACCGCAGTCCAGACGTCTTCGTTGTCGTAGAGGTTCAGCACGGTGGTGCGGCGGATGAACCCGAAGAATTCGGTCGATTCGATGCGTCGGAGCACACTGGTTGCGGCATCCTCGTCCAGGTCGCGAAAGTCGCCACCGGCGAGGTGTGCGAGCGTGAGCAGGCCCTGGGTGAGAGAGACGCGGAACCAGGTGGATTCCTCGGCCGCCTTCATGATCGTGTCTGCGGTGCGTTCGTACGGCCCGTCGGGAAACGAATCGTGCGGGAAGGCGACACGCAGCACGCGGATGAGCACGCTGCGCGCGTCATCCGTCAGTGACGTCTCGTTGAGCTGGGGATATTTGGCCGGAAAGACCATCGTTG
>JANYEI010000143.1 GCA_025363205.1 Frigoribacterium sp. | reverse complement strand
TCCTGCAGAAGGATGTCCTGCAGAAGGATGTCCTGCGGAACCGTCGAGTCTCAGAAACGGTGCTCCCCCAGAACGTTCACGTTCATCAGGTCAAAGTCCTGCAGAACACGGCCCAACCTGCGGTTGATAGGAAGAATCGATTCCCGCATCTTCGCCTTCGCGAATTCAGGGGATTTCCTGTGCCCGCGCCATCGTGAAGTCAGCGGATTTCCCGAGCCGGCGGCAGATTTCCGTTCTGCAGGACATCGTCCTGATGATCGTGAGTCCCCGGGACACATGTGCCGGCCAACAGCATGTGCCGGCCAACAGTCGAAGCAGCGGGCGAGCGCGCACGGTGTCCGGTGTCTCCTTCACAACCAGCACCGCGGCGATCACGTGCACAGAAAGGAGCCGCGCAGAGACGAGCGCGCCCCGATTCGAGAGGCTTGAGCGGTGAGCACTGCGGAACAACGAATCAGAGAGCTGGGCGGCATCGCCACCACCGGCGAACTCATCGCGCTCGGTTATTACCCACAGCACCTGCTCGTTCTTGCGGAGTTCGGGCGCATCGTGCGGATTCGCAAGGGGTGGTACGCCAGCACCGACGTCGACGAGGCGGTGATTCAAGCCAGGCGCGTCGGCGGGGTTCTTGCCTGCATGATGCCCTTGCGCATCACGGCTGGTGCGAACCCGAGCCGAGCGTGCTCCACGTTCGCGTCCCGCGCTCGGCCTCACGACTGAGATCTCCGCAGGGCCCCCGCACTCTCGCAGACAGTGCGGGATCGAGGCGAGTGGTTCTTCACCAGAGCCGATATGCACCGACCGGTGATCGACAGGCCGTCTCGCTCGGCGAGGCGATCGCGCAGGCCCACAGCTGCACCCGCGGGCGCGATACCCTTTAACCCGTGTCTACGTCTCACAATCCCTTCGGCCAGGTGCTCGTCGCCCTGGTGACCCCCTTCACTGCCGAGGGCGAGGTCGACTGGGCGGGCGTGGAGAAGCACATCGACGACGTGATCAACGCGGGAGCAGACGGCATCGTCGTCACGGGCACGACGGGGGAGACATCCACCCTCACAGACCCGGAGAAGCTCAGGCTGGTCGAGGTGGGCAAGTCGGTCGCGGCCGGCCGGGCGAAGATCATCACCGGTGGTGGTTCGAACGAGACAGCCCATGCGATCGAGCTCTACAAGCACAGCGAGAAAGCCGGGGCCGACGGGGTCATGATCGTGACCCCGTATTACAACAAGCCGACCCAAGCTGGCGTACTCACCCACTTCCGAATGATCGCGGATGCGACCGATCTGCCAGTGATCCTGTACGACATTCCCGGGCGCACCGGAATCCCGATCCGCTACGAGACGATCCTGCGGGCGGCGAAGCATCCGAACATCAAAGCGATCAAGGATGCGAAAGGGGACTTCAGCGAGGTCAGCCGCGTGCTCAACCAGACCGATCTGCTCTACTTCTCTGGCGACGACGCCAACATTCTTCCCCACCTGGCAATCGGTGCGGCCGGGCTCATCGGCGTGACGGCGAACATCGCCGCTGCTCCCTACCGGGTAATCGTGGATGCCGTCAACGCCGGCGATCTCGCCACCGCCACCGCGGCGCACCGACAGCTCGAGCCGCTCGTGCGCGCCGTGATGACGCACGTGCCCGGTACCGTCGCCGCGAAGTACATCCTGCATGGACTTGGCCGAATCGGCAGCCCGCGCGTGCGTCTGCCACTCGTCGGGCCCGAGGATTTCGAGGCCGCCCAGATTGAAGACGAGATAGCCCTCGTTGGGGAGATTCCCGGCGTCGACCTCACGAACTTCCGACCGGACCGCAATGCGGCGGCGGGCGGCGCGCTGCCCAAAGTCGCCGGAACCACGCGCTAACAGGCTTTACAAGGGGGTTAAAGACCCCGACGAATAACGAAAAATTTGGATTCCATGAACTCATCGGTGTACGAACCACGTCTCCTCGCGCCTGCGACGCTCCGCGTCATCCCGATCGGAGGACTCGGCGAGATCGGCCGCAACATGACCTCGTACGAGATCGACGGTAAAATCCTCATCGTCGACTGCGGCGTGCTGTTCCCGGAAGAGAACCAGCCGGGCGTCGACCTGATCCTGCCCGATTTCAGCCCCATCCGGGACCGCCTCGACGACGTGCTCGGCATAGTGCTCACCCACGGCCACGAGGACCACATCGGGGCCGTGCCGTACCTGCTCAAGCTGCGCCAGGACATCCCACTGATCGGATCGACCCTCACGCTCGCCCTGATCGAGGCAAAGCTCAAAGAACACCGCATCACCCCATACACACTCACCGTCGCCGAGGGCCAGTCTGAGAAGATCGGCCCGTTTGACCTCGAGTTCATCGCGGTGAACCACTCGATCCCGGACGCCCTGGCCGTGGCGATTAAGACTGTTGCCGGAGTCGTACTGCACACCGGCGACTTCAAGATGGACCAGCTTCCCCTCGACGATCGCATTACCGACCTTCGTGCATTCGCCCGCCTCGGTGAGATCGGCGTCGACCTCTTCCTGCCCGATTCCACCAACGCGGATGTGCCGGGCTTCACCGCACCGGAGCGTGATATCGGCCCCGTGCTCGAGGCGGTTATCTCGAAAGCGCCGCGCCGAGTCATCGTGGCGAGCTTTTCGAGTCACGTTCACCGTGTGCAGCAGGTTCTGGATGCCGCGCATGCCAACGGGCGCCGCGTTGCGTTCATGGGCCGCTCAATGGTGCGCAACATGACCATTGCCGCCGATCTCGGCTACCTCAGGGTGCCGGCCGGCGTGCTCATCGACGCCAAGAAGGCTGCGGACCTCCCCGACAACAAGATCGTCTACATGTCGACCGGATCCCAGGGTGAGCCGATGGCCGTGCTCGCACGCATGGCCAACCTCGAGCACCAGATCGAGGTGGGCAAGGGCGACACGATCATTCTGGCCTCGAGCCTCATCCCCGGAAATGAGAACGCCGTCTACCGCGTGATCAACGGGCTCACCAAGCTCGGCGCGAACGTCGTGCACAAGGGCAACGCCAAGGTACATGTCTCCGGCCACGCCTCCGCCGGCGAGCTGCTCTACGTCTACAACATCTTGAAACCGAAGAACGTGCTGCCGGTGCACGGCGAGTACCGTCACCTGGTCTCCAATCAGCAGCTTGCGATCGCCACTGGCATCCCGGAGGCCAACACGATCATCGGCGAAGACGGCATCGTCATCGACCTCAAGGACGGGGAGGCCACTGTGGTCGGGCAGCTCGACCTCGGGTTCGTTTACGTGGACGGGTCCTCTGTCGGGGAGATCACGGATGCCGACCTCAAGGACCGCCGCATCCTCGCCGAGGAGGGTTTCGTCTCGATCTTCGTGGCAATCGATGCCCAGACCGGTCGGGTGATTGTCGGGCCGGAGATCCAGGCCCGTGGGTTCGCTGAAGACGAAGCCGTTTTTGACGCCGTGAAGCCGCTCATCATCAGGGCGCTGTCCGATGCGGCAGCGAATGGCACCCGCGACACCCACGC
>JANYEI010000088.1 GCA_025363205.1 Frigoribacterium sp. | reverse complement strand
TCGCGGCGAGCCTGCTGTTGCCGGAGAAGCCACGGCAGGTCCGGCGGCGCAGTGAGCTGCGCGACGAGCTCACCAACCGCACGACCGGCGGTATCTACTTCACCACGCTGCAGAAGTTCGGGCGCAGCGATGCCGAGAAACACGCCGGCACGGAGCATCCGCTGCTCTCCGACCGGCGGAACATCATCGTGGTTGTCGACGAGGCGCACCGCAGTCACTACGACGACCTCGACGGGTACGCCCGGCACCTGCGCGACGCCCTGCCGCACGCGACCCTGATCGCGTTCACGGGCACACCGATCTCCTTCGATGACCGCAACACGCAAGACGTCTTCGGGCCCTACATCGACATCTACGACCTATCCCGGGCAGTGGATGACGGTGCGACCGTGCCGGTCTACTTCGAGCCACGCCTGATCAAGGTGGGCCTGGCATCAGATGTGACGGAAGAGACCCTCGACGAGGCGGCGGACGAAGCCACGGTGGGACTGGATGACACGGAGCGGGCGCGGATCGAAGCATCCGTCGCCGTCGTCAATGCCGTGTACGGCGCACCGGAGCGCATCGCGGCGCTCGCGCAGGATTTGGTGACGCACTGGGAGAACCGCAGTGCGCTGATGACGAAGTTCATCGACGCGCCGGGCAAAGGGATGATCGTGGGCGGCACGCGGGAGATCTGCGCGAACCTGTACACGGCGATCATTGCGCTTCGTCCCGCCTGGCATTCCGACGATCTGGATAGGGGTGTCATCAAGGTCGTTTACTCGGGTAACGCTTCGGACGTGCCGCCGGTCGCCGACCATGTGCGCCGGGACTCGGCCAACGCTGTGATCAAGGAGCGGCTGAAGAGCGTCGACGATGAGTTGCAACTGGTGATCGTCAAGGACATGATGCTCACCGGCTACGACTCTCCGCCGCTGCACACCCTGTACCTGGACCGGCCGCTGAAAGGCGCGCTGCTGATGCAGACGCTCGCGCGGGTGAATCGCACCTTCCGCGGCAAGGAGGACGGGCTGCTCGTTGCTTACGCGCCACTGGCCGACAATCTGGCCAAGGCGCTGGGGGAGTACACGAAAACCGACCAGGACCGAAAGCCGATGGGTCGTGACGTCGATGACGCGATCGCGTTGACCGTGACTTTGGTCGACACGTTGCGTGGGATGCTCGCCGGCTACGACTGGAAGGCGGACCTTGCCAAGGGTGGCCCGAAACGGTACCTCAACGCGGTGACCGGTTCGGTCAACTATCTGCGGGACGCGGCCACTCCTGGCAACCAGGTGCCAGTGGGCGAAGAGACCCTCGCGGCGGCATACCGTCGGTATTCCGGTCAGCTGTCCCGGGCGTGGGCGCTCAGCTCCGGTGCCGGATCGCAGGAGCTCGAAGCCCGTCGGCCGGAAATCCAGATCTACGAAGAGGTACGGGTCTGGATGGCCAAGTTTGATGCGGCCGACCGGCAAGCCCGCGGAGAGCCGGTGCCGGAGGACATTCAGCGTCTGCTCGGCCAGCTGATCGCATCCGCGACCGCGTCCGGCGATGTGCTGGACATCTATGAGGCGGCCGGCATGCCGAAACCGTCACTGGATGACCTCAGCCCCGAGTTCATCGCCAAGACGCAGCAGGCCCGCAACCCGCAGCTCGCCATCGAAGCACTTCGCAAACTTCTTACTGAGGAGTCGGTGCGCACGACCCGCAACAACCTGGTGCGTCAGCGTGCCTTCTCCGAACGCATCACCGAGCTGATGAATAAGTACACCAACCAGCAACTCACTTCCGCCGAAGTGATCGCTGAGCTTGTTGCGTTGGCCCGCGAGGTCGCCGCGGAGGCGAACCGCGGGAACAACTTCGCACCGCCGCTCAACCACGATGAACTGGCGTTCTACGACGCTGTGGCGCAAAACGAGTCGGCCGTGGACGTGCAGGGCGAAGGAGTGCTGGCGGCGATCGCGCGCGAACTTGTCGAGGTGATGCGGCGAGACGTTCGCACAGACTGGACGGTCCGGGACGATGTGCGTGCGAAGCTGCGTTCCTCGATCAAGCGGCTCCTTGTGAAGTACGGGTACCCGCCGGACAAGCAGCCGGGGGCGATCAAGCTCGTCATGGAACAGATGGAATCTATGGCGCCGCGGTACTCGGAAGAGCGAACGACGGAGTTCAGCCGCTGAGGTTGAAATGAACGCCGCTTCTTTGACAAATCGAAAAAAGGAATGCGATGCCAGCCTCTGAATCAAAATCACCGCGACAATTCCGGGTGCAAAAAGATAACGGCGAGTTTTGGAATATGAATTTCACGAAGGCCGGTGTGAATTGGAGTCCTTCGGACACCCCCTTCGAAACTTCCGCTCAGAATCAGCCTTTTACGATGCCAGTAGGCGGGCCGATAGGTTACGCGCAAACAATCGCTTCGGTAGTTGGCACTGCGACCAATGTCGGCATGTGGTGGGAAACTCGCCAACGATGATTGCTCGACGAAGCCATAAACGAGGAGTCACGCAGAATCTCGTGGCTAGGCGACATGATGGCTCGGTGGGGAGAGATTCATCAGCCAGGAAACCTGTTGGACCTACGTGTTTCAGAATATTTGGCGCGTGAAACACGCGAAATGATGGACAGCATCGTTGTGAACAAACGTGTTGCTCTACCCCAATCCATGCTTTACGAGCTTGAGAACGTCCAAGACACATTCCGCTCGTTTCGCTCGCTCATCTTTTCTCAATTCGAAATGCTTTCCGAGGACTTGAAGGTTGACCTCGATGCGGTCATTCAGAGTTCTTTGCCCAATTGCAGGCTCGACATGGGTTTTATTCGGTCTCTCGGCACAGACCCCTCGGTCGATTGGGCAGACAGAGTGCAGACAAAAACTACTGGTGAATTCGATCGTCGTCTTACGGAGTCGCTGATCGATCCATCCGCGTTTCTTTCCCGAGTCTTTCCCCGCGCGGAGCAGGAGAAACAAGAGAATGAGGAATCGGAGAGGTCTCCTGGCTTTGGGGAACGACTCGTCGGTCTCATAGCGCCTGCGCTGCCGCGGTTGCTCACGATAGATTACAAATCCGACGCGTCGGAGAGGCGAGACTCTTTTCGGGAATTGTCGTTGCTCCCCGCCGAAGTTGCGCGTGTAAAGGCTTTGAATTCAGCCTGGCTTGCCACTAGCGCCATCGTTGCGGCGTCCACTGGAAATGAGGTGCTCGTGCAGGTTGGCGCTGGCGGAATGGGTATTGAGCTGGCACCGATTCAGGCTCCTCGCGCTTTGATGGCTTGAGCATTTCGGGGTCCGCGGCCGGGTGGTTGCGGGGTGGGCCGCGCGGGCGATATTTGTCAAGGTGAATGAGGCCAGCGTTGGTTTAGACACAGCAACATCTCCCGGCCGCCTTCCCCGGCAAGGCAGATCAAGATGTCACCCATCAGTGCAGCAGACCCTTCCGTTACCAGGTCGGCCGGATCCCATGTGAATGTTGATCGACTTTGCCTCGTTTGCCCTCGAACTGGGGTGAATCGAATTTAGGAGAAATCCAGCCCCGCCGCGCACCTGATCACTGAGGAGTTGAAATCGCGACTCCCTCTTGCCAGGAGACGGATCAGGTCATGCCAACCAAGACAACGCCCACCACCGCTACGGAGATGTCCGCACAGTTCATGGAACAATTCGTTCGCGAAGCGGTGATGAAGGTGCTCCAGGCCTCGCCCTATGACGAAGCGACTCTTCGCACGGTTACGGGCCGCCTGTGCCGATGGGCGACAGACGAGGCCCTTCCCATTGATGTGTCGCTATTTCAACCTTCGTCGATCGAGCGTCACATCATCGAGGGCCTGCCCAACTACATCTGGGCATCACGCTCGAACGTGCGGTCGATCCTGCTGAGGATGTCCGAGACTCTGCTGGGGGAGCAGGCCACCCGAATCCGCCACTTACCCATCGGACCGTCCTCGGCAAGCGAACCCTTCACCGCGGACGAGTCCGCAACGGTTCGCGCGTGGGCATCAGCGCAGAAACTCTCACGGCGCACGAGTGCGGCCGCGCTCGTCGGCCTTGGGGCCGGCGCCGGGATCTCCGCTGGCGAACTAATCGCGTTGAAGGTCAGAGATGTAGCCGACGCTGGGTCCTCGGTGACCGTTCGTCAGGGCCGGTCGCGCACCGTCGTCGTAGACCGCCGTTACCGTGCCCTGGTCAAGCGCGCCGTAAAGGGCCGCGGTTCTGACGAATGGATCTTCTCTCCCCACCGTCGGGTGACCGGTAAGAACCTGGTTTCGGGATTCGTAGCCCACAATCCGTGCGAGACGGTGGCGATAAATTCCCGTCGACTCCGCGCGACATGGATTGTGCAGCAGTTGAGGGCAGGGGTGTCGCCGATCGAACTGCGCGCCGCAAGCGGTGTGGAATCGCTCAGCGCGCTAAACCGCTTCCTCCGGTACGCCGCATAGCTCGCTGCCGCGCATAGCAATTCCGGGACGGCCCGTGCTGCGGTCCCGGAAAGCGACGCTATGTCCAACCCGGAAGACCTGGGAGCGATCGAACGAGCCTGGCTCGACACCTACACAAAACTGATCATCTTCCTCGCTACACAATCGCGGGTGCCCCGCGAGAACCTCACCAACAGCGACCCGGCCCTCCGACAAGAACGGATCCTCGGTTCGTGGGTCCGCTATCAACGACGACGCTTCGAGCGGGAAAACTTGCCCCCGTGGCAAGCGGACCTTCTCGCCTCGGCAATCCCCGGTATGACCTGGACTCCTCACGACGACTCCTGGCGCCGATCCCTCCACGAACTCATCCGATTCGTCACTGATAACGCCCGAATGCCCCGCTATCGATCCGACGATGCCGCCGAGAAGCGGCTCGCGGCATGGGTATACAAGATGCGACACCTAGAACGACTTGGCACCCTCCCCTCTGAGCGGGAGGCCGCAATTCGTCGTGCACCGTTTCGAATTTTGTAAGAACGTCGGTTTGGACGCGCCGTTCCCGTGAAAGTGTCTTCCTAAACGGGAACGAAGCGCGCGTCGCGACTCGTATTGTGCTGAGGGTGGGCACGGACGCGAAACTACGACGAACGCAGCCGTCGCATCGTTTCGGCAACGAACTCCGGCAGGTCCGTCATGTGCGCGTTCCAGAACGCCAGGTCGGTCATGGTCAGCATGCTCACACCCGCGTTGATGCGGTAGAGCCGCTCGTACGTCACCCCCGATGGCATATCGGTTACTGTGCAGAACCTTCGCAGGGTCGTTGCCTGGTCGATCAGAAACTCACGTATGTGGTTGGAGATCGCGTGCTGGAGCTCGGCAGCAGCGCGTTGCGCACTGTCGATTGGCGCGTCTTTCAGAGGTGTGGTTGTTTTGCCGAACTTACCGGCGACTGTTGCGTAGGAGCGAGGCTCAATGACCGCGCCGCCGGGTTTCGGGGATCTTGGCATGAACTTATTTTAGGCAGCATCGACCGAACTGATGTCAGTATAAGACTTTGTCGGCTATTCTTCGGTGCATTACACCAAGTTTCTGTTGAGTGCCGAAAATTGGTTTGGGTACCCCTCCGAGTGCCCGCACACAAGTATCGACGTGACCATAAAAAACAATTTCGCACCCTCCGCTCTCGTTCGAGGCAACGAGGTGGGCCTTCGATTCGGCAATCCGGCCAATCCCGACCTGCAGCTTTCCCGAGGCGTGTTCGACATGAGTGAGTCGCGTCCGGAGCGAGCCCGGGAGGCGATGGAACAACTGCGTATCGGGCTAGGGGAGGGGCCGGTTGAGAAAGTCCGCTCCTACACCCCGCAACTGCCGAAGGCGAAGGTGGCGGTCATCCGCCAGTTTGTCGAAGACGCTGTGACATTGGCACAACCGCTGACCAAGTACTCGGTCGAAACGTTAATGCGTCCAGTCATGCACTTTGTCTACTGGAGCGTCTTCGTCCTCGGGTACGAGCTAACTCCTGAGCTGTTTGAACCCGACAATGTGCAGGCCTATATCGATGAGGCAATCGACGGCAAGACGGACGGCACCCGTCGCAACTATCGCGCATGGATCATCCGCGTGGCCGAAGTCGTCAACCCTGACCGCAACCCCATCCGCAGTAAGCCGCTGAATGGTCGAGGGATGGAGCCGCCGTACAACACCGACGAGATGGTGGTCATTCGACGGTGGAGCGAGGGACAGTCGACCCAGTACCGTCGCAACGGAGCCCAGACCCTTATCGCACTTGCAGCGGGCGCTGGACTGAGCGCTGTCGAGATTGCCCACTTGCGGCGCGACTGCGTTGAGCTACTTCCTGATGGCGCCGTGGAGATTCATGTCCATGTCGACGGCAATTTCAAGCGCAGTGTCATCGTCGCGAGCCCGTTCGACCAGAAGCTCGCACAATTCGTCGCGCCGCTCGATGGCAACCGAATGGTCTTTCTTACTGACCGAAACCGCACCGTCAATGATGTCGTCAGTGCTTTCACCTCAAAGTTGGCGGCGCCTCCAGGGACCCCGCCGATCACGGCACGAAGGTTACGCAATACCTGGCTTGTTACGCACCTGGCAAACCGTGTCGACGTGTCCACACTCATGCAGGCGGCCGGTCTCGAATCACTGGAATCCATCTCGCGGCTCGCCTCGTTCGTTCCGGTCGTCAGCGATGCGGACCGTATCGCACAGCTGCGGGGCGTCTGATGGTGCGCCCCTCACTGGTCAGCAAGCAGGCCAGAGCCGAAACATGGATGCAAGACGCATTCGGCCGTTCCATGCGTGACCACGTCCGCGCGACTGGGTACGGGCGCATCAGCACCGCAGTTGTTGACGTTGACCGGATCATGAAGCTCTCCAAAGCACCCGGAATGCTTCGGGACTGGGCAGCGGAAGACCAAAAATCGCCTGCTGGTGCGAAAGCGAAAATTACAGCGACCAGCGTGTTCGCGTTGTTGATCTTGCAGAAGCTCCTCGGTCGCCCCACGCTGCTTACCGAGATTCAAACGACCTTCACTGAGCTCAGCGCCCGCCAACTCGCCGTTCTTGGGATCACACATAGCCCGGAGGAAGATGAATTCCTCTACGACCGGATCTGGGCCGCCGTTAAGCGGCTCATCAAAGTAGTTGACCAGTACCCGGGCCCGCGAAAATACCTCCTCACCGCCGCCGACTACCGAGATGTTCTCATCTACCGCAAGTCCCAGAACTGCGGTGTGAAACGTGACCGCATGTTCGAGCTCTCCAACGCGCTCATCGGCGCGACGCTGCTCATGCTTCCTCCAGAAGTCCGAGCAAGATGGGATGGGAACGTGGCGGTAGACGCAACCTACATCGCACTTGGGGGCAAGAGAGGAAATCCGAATGCCGACAACCTGAGATCGAATCGATGGTCGTGCAACTACGACGGAGGCTTCTATCGGCCCGAAGGCGCCCATGGCGCGTACGCGCACGATGACGTGACTGCGAAAGTGAAAGGCCCTGACGGGAAGGTAGTGAAGTCAACTCCCGAGGGGATACGAAAATGGGGCATCGAACTCGAAGTTGCCCGAATGGCATCGAACGCTGCCGAGTCAGAATCATTTCCGCTGCTGACAGTTGCGGTCAGCTTCCACCGCCCAAGCGAGATCAAGCGGGAAGCAGCCCGTCTGGTCGAAGCGATCCAAGCTCGCGGTGACAAGGTCAACTACTTGATCCTCGACCGCGCCTACCCGAACGGACTCATCGACGAGTTCGCCCTGCCCCTCCGCATGAACCACCGCGTGAAGCTCGTCTTCGACTACAAGGTCACCGAGCTCGATGTGCAGACCTTCAACAAAGGACTCGTGCAGGTAGCCGGATCCTGGTACATCGACTCCCTTCCGCAAGCTCTCCGTAGCGCTGACAAGGATTACGAAGCCGTGCGCGACACCTATCGCAAAGCGAAGGAGAAAGCGATGCCCGCAGAGGGAAGGGCGCTGCGTGATGAGTTTGACATGGAGTCCGAGCTGCACAGAAAGCAGCTAACTCAACGGGATAAGTACCGTCTCAAGTTGAAAGGTCTCATGGCTGACAACGGAGACCGTCGATACTTGCTGCCGCTCAGCGCTCCAGGATTCGCAAAATGGAGAGCGCAATCTGGAACTCCGAATGGCGCCACACTCACTCTCTTCAATTCCGACTACACGGACAAGAAAGCCCTCACCGATGCCAACCGTGGAGGTTTGAAACGGGAGCAGCACCTCGTATGGGCGAGCGAACAGTGGGCAAAAATCTACGGACTACGCAACTCCGTCGAATCCGCGAACCGAAGCATCAAGCGAAGCCAATACGAAGACCTCGGCAACGCCGACAATCGCCAGGTGCGAGGCAACACCTTCACCTACCTGATCTCCGCGATCGCAACGATGAGCGAAAACCTACGGTCGATCATCGATTTCTTCAAAAACGAAATCGCGACAAAGCCAGTCACATCGAAGAACAAAAACCAGGCTTCGATCTACTTCTCATCGACAGAGGACGGTCCGGGCTATCGACTAGCCCCACCCGACGCCGCCTGACCAGCTCGTCACCGACACATCACCTGACACCGAACGACCGAACAATTTGGCGCGCCCGCACTCCCGCGGACGCGCCATTTTTCGTCTCTGAGGCGAACTGGACGAAAACGACGCCCTCGTTATCTACCGAATTCGCCTCAGAAGCATCAACAAGAATGGCCCGCTCGATCGTAAACCGATCATTCGGGCCATTCTCTGACTGGAATTCAGCGAAAGACTGAATTACTCACTGTGCGCGAAGGGGGACTTGAACCCCCACGCCCTAACGGGCACCAGCACCTCAAGCTGGCGCGTCTACCATTTCCGCCATCCGCGCGCATTCGGTTTTTTCCGGTGCTTCAGAAGCACCGACGTATGACATTAGCATGCGATCGGGGCGCCTCTGGAACGCAGACCGGGGTCCCGAAAGCTGCGCTCCGGCCTCGAGACGATACCTTTGAGGCATGGTGACTGAGACCCCCGACCACGAGCTCGACACGACCGCGCGCATCGCCCGCGACCTGATTCGCTTCGATACGACCAACTACGGAGGCGGCAAATCCAACGGCGAGGCGGATGCCGCGGAATACGTCTCTGCCTACCTAACGGGCCTCGGGCTGAGCCCCAAACTCTTCGAATCCGAACCCGGACGCGTCAGCGTGGTCGCCAGGGTCGAGGGTTCCGACCGCTCGAAGCCTGCCCTGGTTGTGCACGGCCACACGGATGTCGTGCCTGCCCAACCCGACAACTGGTCGGTCGATCCCTTCGGCGGTGTCATCCAAGACGGCATGCTCTGGGGCCGCGGTGCGGTCGACATGAAGAACATGGACGCGATGATGCTCACCGCGCTCGCGGACATTCTCGGTGCCGGTCAGCAGCCCTCGCGGGACCTCGTGATCGCCTTCTTCGCCGACGAGGAAGCCGGGGGAGTGCTCGGTTCGGGCTACCTGGTGAAGAATCATCCGGAACTGTTTGCCGGCGCGACCGAGGCGATCAGCGAGGTGGGGGGCTACTCGGTCACCCTCAACGGAACGCGCGCTTACCTGCTGCAGACCGGCGAGAAGGCCCTGGTCTGGGTGAAGCTCATCGCTCGAGGCACCGCGTCCCACGGCTCGCAGGTGATGCGCGACAATGCCGTCACGAAGCTCGCCGAAGCCGTCGCCATCGTCGGTCGCCGCGAATGGCCGGTGCGCCTCACCGACACCACGACCGAGCTTCTCGGGGAACTGGCCCGCATCCTCGAGGTCGACCCACAGAAGGTCGGTCCGGATGAGATCGCCCTTGCCACCGGCACGACGAGCCGATTCATCCAGGCTTCGCTGCGCACAACGACCAATCCCACCGCACTCACCGCCGGCTACAAGCACAACGTGATCCCCGACACCGCCGAGGCTCTCATCGACATCCGCACCCTCCCGGGCGAAGAGGATGCTGTGCTCGCCGAACTCGCAGAACTGGTTGGCCCCGACATCGAGATCGTGGTGCTCCACCGCGACATCGGCCTCGAGACCGCGTTCTCCGGCCCGCTCGTCGATGCGATGACCGCGGCACTTAATGCGCAGGATCCGGGCGCTCCGGTGCTGCCATACATGCTTTCGGGCGGCACCGACAACAAAGCGCTTTCCCTGCTCGGTATCAAGGGCTATGGCTTTGCGCCGCTCAAACTGCCGCCGGAGCTCGACTTTCCCGCCATGTTCCATGGCGTTGACGAGCGGGTGCCTCTCGAGGCGTTAGTGTTTGGTCGGCGCGTCCTCGGGGACCTGCTCCTCCATTACTGATTGGACCCGCCCGTGGGCTTGCTCAACGCCATCATTCTCGGCATCGTCCAAGGCCTCACCGAGTTCTTGCCGATCTCCTCGAACGCGCATCTTCGCCTCGTGGGCGTGTTCCTGCTCGACGGGAAAGATCCGGGTGCCGCCTTCACCGCGATCATCCAACTGGGAACTGAACTCGCGGTCATCGTCTATTTCGGTGCAGACCTGTGGCGGATCATCTCGCGCTGGTTCCTCTCGCTGTTCAAGCGCGTGCCGCGCAACGATGCCGACGCAAAGATGGGCTGGTTCATCATCCTCGGATCGGTGCCGATCGTGGTGCTCGGCCTGATCTTCCAGAAGACGATCGAGACCACGCTCCGATCCCTCTGGGTCATCGCCGTCACGCTCATCGTCTTCGGCATCCTGCTTGGCATCGCGGACTACGTGGGTGCGAAGAAACGACGCCTGCGGGATCTCACCGTGCCGCACGCGGCGATCTTCGGCGGGGCGCAGGCGCTCGCGCTCATCCCCGGGGTATCTCGGTCGGGCGGCACCATCACCGCCGGGCTCTTCCTCGGGTACGAACGTGCCGCGGCGGCCCGCTATTCGTTTCTCCTCGCCATCCCCGCCGTCTTCGGAAGCGGCCTGTTCGAGCTCTACAAGACGATCAAGTCACCCGGAACCGAGGTGTTCACGGCGGGGGAGACGGCAGCGGCGACGGTCGTGGCCTTCGTCGTTGGACTCGTGGTGATCGTGTTCTTCATGAACTACATCTCGAAGCGCTCGT
>JANYEI010000061.1 GCA_025363205.1 Frigoribacterium sp. | reverse complement strand
GGCTGGGGATCTTTTCGAACAGGCCGTGCGTGAATGCGACCAGCTCGGAGATCATCCACTGGCCCGACACGATGAGGGCAAAACAGACGGCGATCGCCTTCGGCACGAAGGAGAGCGTCACCTCCTGGATCTGGGTGATCGACTGCAGTAGCGAGATGGCGAAACCGACGACGAGGGCGGTGACCAGGATGGGCGCGGAGAGCTTCGCGGCGATGAGGAGGCCCTGCAGCGCGATATCCATAACGGCATTCTGGTTCATGAGCTACCCCGATAACTGCTGATCAGCGTGGTGATGATGAGCCCCCAGCCGTCGACGAGCACGAACAGGAGGATCTTGAACGGCAGTGAGATCATGACCGGCGGCAGCATCATCATTCCCATCGACATCAGAGCGGCCGAGACCACGAGGTCGATCACGAGAAAAGGTACGAAAATGACGAATCCGATGATGAACGCGGCACGAAGCTCGGAGATCATGAAGGCCGGGATGAGGGTCGGCAGGGTGACCGACGACGGATTCTTCGGGTTGGGAAGGCCGGCCGCCCTGGTCATCAGGGCGAGATCCTCTTCTCGGGTGTGCGCGAGCATGAAGGTACGCAGCGGCTTGGTGGCGAGGTCGATCGCCTGGGTGAAGTCGATGTGCCCGTTCAAGTAGGGCTGCAGCGCGTGCGTGTTGATGTCGGTGATCACCGGCGCCATGATGAACAGGCTGAGGAAGAGCGCGAGTCCCGCGAGCACCTGGTTTGGCGGGATGGACGGCAGCGCAAGGGCGTTACGGGCCATGGCGAGCACGACGAAGATCTTGGTGAATGACGTCATCATGAGCAGCAGCGCCGGGGCCACCGAGAGCAGCGTGATGCCGATCAGTGTGACGATGGCGGAAGACGGGGTACCGTCGGGGCCGTTGATATTGATCGACAGGCCACCCTTACCGTTCGGCACCACCGGATCTACCGGCGGAGTGGGTGCGACAACCTCAGGGACGGCCGCGTGACCCGCGGCGCCGGTCACCAGAATCAGCGCCGCGGCCACCACGAGCGCGAGAAGCGCCATCACGACAATGCGCGAGGCCGGCCCGTTCCACAGCCGGACGGTGAGCGGTGCGCGCACGCCCATCGTGGCCTGTCCTCTCACCGGGAGGACCGCAGCGCCACTGCCGCGCGCTTCCAGGTGGAGAGCGACAGGATCGAGCCGTCGAGCGCGCCGAGCTTGCGCGGCAGGCCGGTGCGCGGGTCGAACTGCTGCGGGAGTGGAATGGGGGTGGCGGCGGACCGACGGACACTCGGGGCCGCCTCCGCTTCGGTCAGCGCCGATTCGAAGGCGGCGGCGGTGTCGAGCACCGGCACTTCGGTGGCGTCAAGGACGGTCACCGAGTGCTCGGTGACGCCGAGCAGAAATCGTTTGCCGTCCACGTCAATTACGACGACGGATGCCTTTTGCGCGAGTGGCTGGCGGGTCACAACATTCACCAGTTTGGTCGCCCGCGACGAGACGGTGCCCTTCGTTATGCGTCGCTGCAGAAACCACAACAGCCCCACCACGGCGGCGAGAGAGAGCAGTACGCGCACCGCGACGAGAAGGGTGTCCATTGTTAGTTGAGGCCCTCGGCAACGTCGAGGATCTGGGTGATGCGCACGGCGTAGTCCTGGTCGACGACCACGATCTCGCCGTGGGCGATCAGCCGACCGTTGAGCAGCACGTCTGCGGGAGCGCCGGCGGAACGATCGAGCTCAATCACTGCGCCGGGCTCGAGACCGAGCACATCGCGCACCGACATGCGGGTGCGACCGATCTCCACGGTGAGTGCCATCTCGACATTGTTGATGCGGCTGAGATTATTCGCGAGCGACTCCGGGGAGATCGGTGTGGCGGCGGTGAGGCTCTCACGCATGCGGATGGCGAACCACCCGGCCGCGCTGCCCCCGGCGGAAAGGACGAAGACCGCGGTGGCTGGGTCGGAGAACAGCGCCGTGGCGTCGTCCACCCGGGCGTCGCCGAGCACACCGGAGCCGAGCACGCCGGCGGCGGCATCGAGAGCGGGGCGCAGCACATCGACGATCGATACCAGCAGGGAATCCGCGACTGCGGCATCCGCCGTCTCGACCGGATCGAGGAAGACGATCGCCAGGTCGGCCGAGGTCTCCCCGACGAAGGAGGCGACGACTGCACGGTCGAAGGGGCCGGTCGGCACACCCTCGATCGCGATTGCTTCGAGGAGGGAGGTGCTCGGCAAGAGCCGCGCGAGCGCCTCCGCCGCAGCAGGGCGAGGATCGATGATGGTGGACTTCTTCACTGGTTCGGCCTTCTCTTCTGGGGGGTCTCGTTTTCTGCGGCGGCGCTGACGACAACGCAGGCAAGACGGGAGCGATTCGCGCCCACCGCGGCGCGCGCAAGGATCTCTCCGTCGACGGTGAGATTGAGTGGGCGATGCTGCGGATGCGGAATGGCGAGCAGGTCGCCCACCGCGAGGCTCAGCACACGGCTCGGGTTCACGAGCACCGGGCTGAGGCTCAGCGCAACTTCGACCGGCACCCAACCGAGCTGGGATGCGACCTTCTCCCGGGTATTTCCGGTCGTCGCGGCAACGCTCGGCTGGCCGAGCTGCGGCAGAAGCGCCTCCGCCGGGATGGCGAGCGTTGCCGTGGTCGAGCTGTCGCCGACCCGGATGCCGAAGCTCGCCACGATCATCAGGTCGGAGGTCGCGGCGGCCTGGGCGAACTGCGAGTTGTAGTGGATGGTGTCGATGGAGATGGCCGTCTCGAGCAACGACCCGAGGGAGTAGCGGAGGTCTTCGAGGGCATCATCGAAGAGGCGCCGCACGAGCGCCTGTTCCACCTGGGTGAACTTGCGTTCCTCGACCACCTGCGCGGTGTTGCTTCCGAGCATGTACGACACCCAGGTGAGCGCTGCCGACGCCGGAAACTGGATGACCGCCCGGGCGTCGATCCCCCGCAGAGCGCAGAGAATCATCGCGGTGGTCGCGGGCAGCGCGGAGGCGTATTCGTCGTAGGTCTCCATGAAGATCTGTTCGCAGGTGACCTGCGAGATCACCCGCACCTTGGCTGTGAGCTGCGTTCCCCATTGGCGCGCGAAGGTCTCGAGCGCGAGCTCCAACACTCGAGAGTGCTCACGGGCGAGAGTGGTCGGCCGGCGAAAGTCATAGGGCTCCACCGCCGGGCCCGATCGTGCGGGCGCGCCGAGAGAAGAATGTTCCTGGACCGTCACACAGGGCACTATCGGCCGGGGGTCACCGCCGGTAAGAGGATCAGCGGAACGGAATTGGTGACGACCGGAACCCAGGTGGTTGCGGCCGGTGCGGTGACGACCGCCGATGCCGTGGCTGTCGCACTTCCGGGGATCTTGCCGGAGACCACATCGGGGATGAGTGCCCTCACCGACTCGGACGCGTTGGACAGGACGATGATGTCGACCCGTCGATTCTGAGCGTAGTCAGCTGGCGCGGTTCCGAATGAGAGCGGACGAGAGGAGCCGTATCCGACCGCCCCGATCTTGGATGGCGTGACCCCTCCGCTCTCCACCATCCGCCGGAGCACCGCGACCGCACGGCCGGATGACAACTCCCAGTTGGTGGGGAAAGGGGGAAGGGTCGCACGACTGTCGGCGTGGCCCTCGACGGCGATGTTTTCACCGGTGGCCGAGAGGATCGGAGCGATGGTATCGAGCATCCGCGGTGCAGAACCGGTGAGGACCGTGCTGTTTGGTGCGAAGAACGCCTGCTGGTCGACGAGCCGGATGGTGAGGCCGCGTTGGTCGATCGTGTACTGCACCGTGCCCTGGAGACCCTGAATCGCGAGGCTCGCGCTCACTCTGGCCTCGAGGTTTTTGATCGAGTCGACTTCCTTGACCGCGGCCGCGGCCGCGGCCTTCGCGGCGGCGGCCGCTGCGGCCGCCTGGGCTGTCTGCGGCCCGGCCCCGAAGCTCTCGCCGCTCTTGCTTGCCTTCGTCGGATCGAGAACGGTGCCCTTCGCCGTGTCAAGCTTGCCGATGTCGGTCTGGCCGAAGCCGGTCGCGAGGGAGTTGCGGAGCAGGTCGAACTTGTTGGCGTCGACGGTCGACATCGCGAACAGCACGATGAACATGCACATCAACACGGTGACCATGTCCATGTAGGAGGCCATCCAGCGCTCATCCGGACCGTGTTCCTCGTGCTCTTCCGCATGCTTTTTGCGACCCCGGCTCACGCTGGTCACGCCGCTTTCGCTACGGTGGCTGCCTTGCCAAGTTGCTCGGCGGGCACCATCGAGCGCAGTCGCTCGGCGAGCAATCGAGGCTGGCTGCCCTCCTGCACGGCGAGCGCGCCCTCCATGATCAGGGTCATCCGCTCGCCCTCGAGATCGGCGAGTCGGCGCAGTCGCGTGCCGATCGGCAACCAGAGGAAATTCGCCGACAGCAGCCCCCACAGGGTGGCGACGAAAGCTGCGGCGATGAGCGGACCGAGCTTGCCCGGTGTCGAAAGGTTCTCGAGCACGTGAGTGAGCGAAACAACAGTGCCGATGATGCCCACCGTCGGGGCATAGCCGCCGAGGCTGAGGAAGAATTTGGATGCCGTGCGGTCGGAGCGGGTCTGAGTGGCGATCTCGTCTTCGAGCTGCACGCGCAGGTCCTCGCCATCCGCTCCGTCGGCGATGCTCTGCAGTGCACCGCGCAAAAACGGATCCTTTATCGTTTCGGCCTCCTGCTCGAGCGAGAGCAGGCCCTCCTTCCTGGCCCTTTCGGCGATCTCGACGAGGCGGTTGATTACCAGCTGGGGCTTCTCAGTTTTGCCAACGAAGGCTCGGGGCAGGGCCTTCACCGAGAGCACGAGGTCCGTGATCGTGCCGCCGGCGATGCCGACCGCGATCGTTGCTCCGAACACCAGCACCATCGGAGCTGGCAGCAGGATGGCGCTCACGTTGGAGCCTTCGAGGGTGAGCATCGCGAAGAGGGCACCGAACGCTGCGAGGATTCCGATGATTGTCGCGAGATCCATTAGAGCTTCCTCGGACGAAGCGGCACGGGGTGCTCGGTGTCGGGAGTGGGTTCGGTGTCGTTCTCGACCAGCTCGAGTGCCCTCTGTTGGTGCCCGCCCGATGACAGCTCGTGGGTGAGGGCGATGACCGTCGCGCGATACCGCGAGATTCGGTCGATCACCTCGCACATGGACTCGGTGACGATGTACTTGGCACCGTCGACCATGATCAGGGTCGTGTCGGGATTAGTAGTGATGCGCTCGATGAGATCGGGGTTTATCGCAAAATGGCTGTCGTTGAGCCGCGTAACTACGATCATGAGCGCATCCCTGCTGGTGGTGAAACCGGTCCATCCTGGTCCGTTACCTGCGACTATCGGCACGGTGCGGCATCCGGTTAGCGGATGCGGCGCGTCGAATGCTGAAGTCGGGTCGGGCGGGGGTTGTCTTGCCCGCCGGTCTGGGCTGGGTGCCGCCGGTGTGGGCTCGGGTGCCGCCGGTCTGGGCTGGCAGAAAGGGAGGGAAATCTCCGGATCCGACGGAAAAGTCCCTCCTTGCGGCGCTGATACGGCGAATGTCCCTCCTTTATCGATCCGGCAAGACCGGAGGAAGCCCGGATGCGGCGGCGCAGGCGTTGAGCACGGCTCTCGAACCACCGAATCCGCAACCGCCCCGCATCTCAGGGTTCGCCGCCGCTCTCAATTCGCAGGGTTCGCCGCCACTCTTGCGCCCCCAGGGTTCGTCGCCATTCTCGATTCGCAGACAAGGAGGGGAATCTGCGGAACGGGCGAAAAAGTCCCTCCCTGCCACGCTGATCGCGCGGAAACCCCTCCATCGCGGACGAAGCAAGGCGGAGGGTACCCGGATACGGCAGGCCCGGAGGTCGCCCGAGGGTACCCGAATGAGGCCGGGCGGCGGGACGAACGTGGACGGACGAATTCGACGGGACAAGGCTTCACCGCGGCTCCAGCACCGCAGAGATGGAGGGAAAAATGCCGAACAGTCGAAAAAGTTCCTCCCTGGGAGGCTGATCGCGCGGAAACCCCTCCATCGCGGCGGTGGCGAGGGACGTCACCGATAGGGGACGAGCACAACGCACGACGCGGAACGCATGACGCGAGATGCGA
>JANYEI010000057.1 GCA_025363205.1 Frigoribacterium sp. | reverse complement strand
GTGGCCGTTAGTCAGCTCAACGCGGAACATTGCGTTGGGCAGAGCTTCGACTACTGCACCCTCGATTTCGATGACACCGTCTTTTTTGGCCATAGCCTCTTCGTCGCTAAAAGTATTGATTGCTGGTCGTGCGGTTGGATTGTAGTGATCTGGGCGCGGTTAAACCGCCAGCAGACACCAAGGGTCGATCTTATGCCAATCCCGGGCGTTTTGCCAACTTATGTTTATACTTCGCCACCGCTTGGCGCGCACCGAGTCGGCTACGCAATGGGGACCGGCACCACACCGAGATGCTCAAGGCCGGCTGCGCCGCCATCCTCCGCCGTCAGAACCCAGATACCCCCAGCGTGCACCGCGACCGAATGCTCCCAGTGTGCGGCCATCGCACCGTCACGGGTGGCGACCGTCCACTCGTCCTCCCGCGTGAACGTGTCGATGCCGCCGAGCGTCACCATCGGCTCTATCGCCACAACCAGCCCTGGCCTCACCCGCGGGCCTCGATCGCGCACCCGGTAGTTGAAGACGGGTGGCTCCTCGTGCATGGAGCGACCGATGCCGTGCCCCACGTAGTCCTCGAGGATGCCGTACTGACCCTGCGATTCGGTGTAGTCCCCGATCACTCCGCCGATGTGGTTGAGGTGAGTGACGGTGGCAAGAGCGGCGATTCCACGCCACAGGGACTGCTCCGTGACATCCGAGAGCTTCTGTCGTTCGGCGACAAGGGCGGGACGAGTGGGATCTGGTACGACCACCGTGATCGCCGCGTCCCCGTTCCAGCCACCGAGTTCGGCGCCACTATCGATCGACACGATATCGCCGGGCTCCAGCGTTCTCGCGCCGGGGATACCGTGCACCACGTCGTCATTCACCGAGCTACAGATCGTATGCCGGTAGCCCGGCTCCTTCATGAAATTCGGCACTCCGCCGAGTGCGCGAATCGCCGCTTCGGCGATCGCATCGAGCTCGAGCGTGGTGACCCCCACGCGGATAGCCGACCTCACCGCGCCGAGAGAGGCAGCTGTCGCCAGCCCGGGCGCGATCATGAGCCGCAATTCCGCTGGGGACTTGTAGATATTCTTGCGAAAGCTCACTTCGCTACTGGCACGATTCCGCGGGAGCTCAGCGCCTCGGAGATCCGGGAACTCACGTCGTCGATCTCGCCGAGGCCATCGACCTCGATGAGCAAGCCACGATCCCCGTAGACCGCGATCAGCGGTGTGGTCTCGCGGGAATACACCTGCTGGCGGTGCCGGATCGCCTCTTCGGTGTCGTCCGTGCGTCCCTGCGCGATGGCGCGCTTGCGCAGCCGGGCCACCACTTCCTCCTGGTCTGCCACAAGTTGGATCACCGCGTCGAGTGACTGGCTCTTCGCCGCGAGCAGTCGGTCGAGGTAGGACACCTGCTCGAGAGTGCGCGGGTACCCGTCGAGCAGGAACCCGTCGAGGGCATCCCCTTCTTCAAGGCGGCTCTTCACGAGCGCATTGGTGAGTGAGTCGGGCACATAGTCGCCCGCATCAACGACCGCCTTCACTTCGACACCGAGCGCGGTCTCATCTTTGATGTTCTTACGGAAGATGTCCCCGGTCGCGATCGCTGGGATCGAAAACGTAGCGAGTAGGCGAGAAGACTGCGTGCCTTTGCCGGCCCCGGGCGGACCGACGATCAGCAGCCGAGTCAACGGAGCAGGCCCTCGTAGTGGCGTTGTTGCAGTTGCGAATCAATCTGCTTCACCGTCTCAAGTCCGACCCCGACGATGATCAGGATACTTGCGCCACCGAAGGGGAAGTTCTGGTTGGCGCCGAACAGTCCGAGGGCGATCAGGGGAACAAGGGCGATCAGCCCGAGGTAAATCGACCCAGGAAGAGTCACTCGTGTCAACACATAGTCGAGATACTCGGCAGTCGGCCGTCCGGCCCGGATGCCGGGAATGAAGCCTCCGTACTTTTTCATGTTGTCGGCGACCTCCTCTGGATTGAAGGTGATTGCGACGTAAAAGTAGGTGAAGCCGACGATGAGGGCGAAATACAACACCATGTACAGCGGATTATCGCCGGTACGCAGATTATCGGTGATCCAGGTGACCCAGGGGGCCGGAGCCTTGCCCGCCGCTGGCTGGTTGAACTGGGCAATGAGCGCTGGAAGGTACAGCAGGGACGACGCGAAGATGACAGGCACCACTCCGGCCATGTTCACCTTGATCGGGATGTAGGTGTTGTTGCCACCGTAAGTACGTCGACCGACCATCCGCTTTGCGTACTGAACCGGGATGCGTCGCTGCGACTGCTCCACGTAAACCACCAGTCCCATGATGACGATTCCCATGAGAATGACGAGCAGGAACGTTTCGAAGCCCTTGGACTGGTTGATCGCCCAGAGCGAGCCGGGGAAGCGAGCGGCGATGGAGGTGAAGATGAGAATCGACATGCCATTGCCGATGCCGCGCTCGGTGATGAGTTCACCCATCCACATGATCAGGCCGGTGCCGGCGGTCATCGTGATGACCATGAGCAGGATGGCATACCAGGCCGAGTTCGTGATGAGCGCTGAACACTCAGGAGTGCCAGTGGATGTCGGGAAGAGAGCGCCACTTCGCGCGACAGTGATGAGAGTGGTGGACTGCAGTACACCGAGCGCGATGGTGAGGTAGCGGGTGTACTGGGTCAGGCGAGCCTGGCCGGACTGACCCTCTTTGTAGAGGGTGTCGAAGTGTGGGATGACCACGCGCAGCAGTTGCACGATGATCGACGCGGTGATGTACGGCATGATGCCGAGCGCAAATATCGACAGCTGCAGTAGCGCGCCACCGCTGAACAGGTTGACCAGCTCATAGAGCCCGGACGTGCCGGAGTTAGCGGCAAGACAGGTCTGCACGTTGCCGAAATTGACAAAGGGCGCCGGGATAAATGACCCAAGGCGGAACAACGCAATCAGGGCAAGAGTAAAACCGATCTTCTTTCGGAGATCGGGGGTGCGGAAGATCCGCGCAACGGCTCTGAACAACGAGGCCTCCTGGTGAAAACGTTCGGACGAAGCAGGTGGCCCTTTCGGGCCACCTGAGCGACTCTGCAAAGCCGTACGGGCGAACTACACCCGAGCCAGCCTTTACGCTACTGCGTTTACGGAACCGCCCGCTGCAACGATCTTCTGCTCAGCGGAGCCAGAGACCTTGTCAACTGCGACATTCAGCTTAACCGCAATGTCGCCATCGCCGAGAACCTTGACCTTTTCGTTCTTACGCACGGCGCCCTTGGCAACGAGATCGACGATAGTAACGTCTCCACCGGCCGGGTAGAGCTCGGCCAGTTTCTCGAGGTTGACGACTTGGTATTCGACGCGGAACGGATTCCTGAATCCGCGCAGCTTCGGGGTACGCATGATGCTGTTCAGGTTTCCGCCTTCAAGCCCGACGCGCACCTGGTAACGGGCCTTGGTGCCCTTGGTACCGCGGCCCGCGGTCTTCCCTTTGGAGCCTTCACCGCGTCCGACGCGGGTGCGGTCCTTCTTTGCCCCGGGAGCCGGTCGCAGATGATGCATCTTCAGCACCTGCGGGCGCACCTCGGTCACAGGCTCCGACGCTTTCTTTGCCGGAGCAACCGTGGTCGAAGTCGCCTTCGCCGCGGGAGCCTTCGCTACGCTGGCCTTTTTGGGGGCTGCGGCGGGGGCCTTGTCGGCCTTCGTTTCTTCAGCCATTAGTCAATCTCCTCGACCTTGACCAGGTGAGCGACGGTGCGAACGTAACCGCGGTTCTGCGAGTTGTCCTCGCGCACCACGA
>JANYEI010000053.1 GCA_025363205.1 Frigoribacterium sp. | reverse complement strand
CGCCCTGCCAACCCCGAGCGAGCGGGAGCGCGGCCAGTGGTACTTCCAGCGCTACATCGAACGACTTCCAACAGCCGGGGAAATCGTGCTGATGGATCGCTCCTGGTACAACCGGGCAGGAGTCGAGCGGGTGATGGACTATTGCACCGCAGAGGAGCACGAGCGTTTCCTTCACCAGACTCCGATCTTCGAGCGGATGCTGGTGGAAGACGGAATCATGCTCGTCAAATACTGGTTCTCGGTGTCCGATACCGAGCAGGAGAAGCGATTCCGCTCGCGCCTTGAGGATCCGATGCGCCGCTGGAAACTGTCGGACACCGATCTCCTCTCCATCACCCGCTGGGAGGCCTACTCGCGGGCCAAAGACGAGATGTTCGCCCACACCGACATTGACGAATCCCCCTGGTGGACCATCGAGAGCGATGACAAGCGTTCGTCGAGGCTCAACACCATCAGTCATCTGTTGTCGATGATTCCTTATGAGCATGTAGAGCACGAGCCGGTGGAGATCCCTGCTCGGCCGCAGGCGGAGGGCTACAACCGACCGCCGCGAGAACTTCAACGCCATGTTCCCGATCACGCGGAAGACGTGCGCGCGCAGCACGCCTGACCACTCCCGTTCGGGTTCCCGCACATTCGGGCTGGCGGGGTGAGCCCCCGGCTCACAGCGCGGAGTGCTGCCAGCCGATTTGCCTAGGATCGGCACATGAGCTCACTTGAACGACACACGGACTATGGATCGACCGGCCTGTCAGAGTCGGAGGTACTGCGCGACCCGATGGCCCAGTTCGCCGCCTGGCTGAGCGCGGCAGAAGCGGCGGAGATCTTCGAGCCGAACGCGATGGTCGTCAGCACAGTGGATGCAGACGGCACGCCGAGCAGCCGCACCGTTTTGCTGAAGGCCTTCGACAGCGACGTGTTCCAGTTCGTGACGAACTACCGGTCGCACAAGGGTCAGGCGCTTGAGGCGCATCCGGCCGTGTCCCTGCTCTTTCCCTGGTACCAGTTGACCCGCCAGGTGATCGTGCGCGGGGTCGCCCACCGCACGGATGCCGCGACCTCTGACGCCTACTTCGCCACTCGACCGCACGGCTCGCGCCTTGCGGCACTCGCGAGCGAGCAGTCGGAGCCGGTCGCGTCACGGCAGGTGCTCGAAGACCGCATGCGCGAGCTCGAGTCGCGCTATCCGGAGGGCTCGGTAGTGCCGCGCCCGGAGCACTGGGGCGGATTTCGCGTCGTGCCGAGCACCATCGAGTTCTGGCAGGGGCGCACGTCGCGCCTGCACGACCGACTGGTGTTCACGGCCAGTAATGGTGGCTGGACACTCGAGCGGCTTCAGCCCTAGCCCGCGATACCGAGGAGTTGCTGCACCTCCGCGACGGTCGGGGCGGTTGCTGGCCCGAGGCGCATGACGGCGAGGGCTGCGCAGGCGTTCGCCCGCAACGCGGCGGCGGTCGGCGCCTCCCCCGCTGCAAGCCCCGCGAGGAATGCGCCGGTGTGCGCATCTCCCGCCCCATTCGTGTCGATCGCCTCCACGGCGAATCCGGGCACGTGCACGACGTCGTCGTCGACTGCGACAAGACAGCCTTTCGGTCCGAGGCGAATGATGACCGCCCGCCAGGTCTTGCGCAGGGCGATGGCAGCATCCCAGGCATCCGCCGCTCCGCTCAGCAACAAAGCCTCGCGAAGATTGCAGCTGAACCAGTCCGCTCGCAGGGCGACGGCGGCAAGCACCGCGGCGGAAATATCCGGGCCGAGCGGCCCCGGGTCCACCAGAACAGTGTGTCCAGGGGCAATCGCGGCGATCCACGGAGCGAGCACGCCAGCGTTCGTGCTCGCCAGCAGCCCGTAGCCCGACACGTGCACGAGGTCATGACCGCTGGCGTCATTGCCGCCAAGGCGGATGTTCGCCAGGTCGGGCGAGCTGAGCGAAGCCTCCGCTCCAAACACGGTCACGAAGGTGCGCTCCCCCTCGTCGTCGATCAGCGCGATGTCGTAGCCGGTGTCAGCCTCCGTCGAGGCATCGAGCAGTACCTCGATCCCCTCGGCCTCGAGGGCCGATCGCACCCGGTCACCGAGCGGACCGATGCCGTGCCCACCCCCATAGGCGCTGGCCACGCCCTGACGCACGGCGGCCACGAGTGTGTTGAATGCGCCTCCGGGGGTGCTGCCCGTATCGCGGGCGAGTACATCCCCGCCGCGCTCTGGCAGCGCGGGGATGCGCAGGGTCACGTCGATGATCACGTTGCCGACGCTCACCAGACGGGGCGCGCTCATCGAAATGCCAGCAGCCTGTCGGCGACCGTCTCCAGATCGAGCGAGTTCACTGCGGCCACGGTCTCCCGCGCCTCTGCCGGGAAACCGGCCGTGCCCTGCAGCGCACCCCCGATCGCCCCGGCTATCGCCGCGACGGTGTCGCTATCACCGCCGAGCGAGGCAGCCGAGCAGACGGCACCCCACGGGTCATCCGGAAAAGTGGCGAGTATGCCGAACGCGACCGGAACCGATTCCTGCGTCGCAAGACTCGTGCCGACGATCTCGTAGAGACGGGTGAGACTACCGTCGATGTCGCCGGGGTCGGCGAGGTCAACGGCGAGACGGATTCGGCTGGCGACATCCGCTGCGGCGACCCAGTAGCCCCGCGTCGCGCCGGCCCGGGCGGCCTCGACAGCCGCCTCGACGGCCCCATCGAAGTTGACACCATCGATCCCCGCACTGACGGCTGCGGCTACCGCGGCAGCCCCGGCGATGGCAACGCCAGTGTTATGGGAGACGAGGCTGGTTTCGGCGACCAGGTCGATAAAGATGTCAATGGGCTGCCATGTTCGAATAATGCCGACCGGCGTGACCCTCATGGCCGCACCGTTCGTGGTGCCGAATCGCCCCGCCGTCGCGAGCGACTCCCCGTCGAGCACGGCTTGCACGGCACGCTTTGTCGAAGGGCCGAGCAGGTCGAGCGAACCACGCGCACGCATGTCGTCCTCCCACTCCACCAGAGCGCGCGCGAAGATGCCAGGGGCCACATGGCCATGACCCTCGATGAGCAGCCGTGCGAGAAGCAGAGCCTGCTCGGTGTCGTCGGTGATGTGCCCCGCGGGCAATCCGCCGGCGAGCGGATGCCCGGCATCCGCTGCTCGAAACCGATCGATCACCCCGTATCGCCTGGCGATCCCGGCGCGCGACATCGTCTGTGTCGGCATGCCGAGAGCGTCGCCGATCGCCAGTCCATAGAGGGCCCCAATCGCCCGATCGCGCGCTGTCATATCCGTCTCAGTCTTGCGAGGAGAACTGGAAATGCAGGCTGAAATGCGCCGGATCGAGCAGGCTCTCCACCTGCTCCACCAGTTCGCCGACCGCATTGCGGGTGACGCAGCGTGACCAGAGGAAGGCGGTGCCGGTGGTGCGGCCGAGCAACGCGGCCTCGGTCTCATCGAGCATCCGCACCTCAACCCACTGCTCGCCGACGGACGCAATGAGGTCGGTCTCGAGCAGCATTCGGGTTAGCGATCCTGCTGCCTTTCCCGCCGAAACGGCATCGGCGACCCTGGGGGTGGCTCGCACGCGGGATTGTTCGTAAGAGATCACCGGTCCGTCCACGATCGAACGCAGTCGGTCGATCGCGATGAATCGGTCGCTCGGCTCACCGAGGGCGACGGCGAGCGCAGCATCCTCGACCTCCTCGGCGCGCTCGACCCGCACAATCGTGTCGAGGCCCTGCTCCTGAAGTGCCCGCGCCCAGCCGAGGCGCACATTGAGCGGTCGACCGTCGTAGGTGACGAACGAGCCCTTTCCCGAACGGGTGCTGATGAGCCCGGCCCGGCCCAGCTGGGTCAGCGCGGCGCGTACGGTGTTACGGCTCACCGAAAATCGTTCGGCGAGGGTTGTTTCACCGGGCAATTTCAGCCCGTAAGCAACCTGCCCGTCGCGGATCTCGTCGGTCAGGATGCGGGCGATCTCCTCGTGTTTGAGCCCGGAGACCCTCGAGCTGCCCGGCGCCCTCACCGGGAGAGCACCACATCGGCGGTGCTGATCTCGATCAGCGGCCCGTAGAGTGCCATGGCATCGAGAGCACGCTGGTGATCGACGATACTGAGCCCGGCGCAGGCATCCTGCACCACGAGCACTTTCACGCCGGCGTCCGCCGCCGCAAGGGCGGTCGACAGCACGCAGCAGTCGGTCGAGACGCCGGCGAGCACCACCGCGGCATCCGGTCCGATGATCGTGGAGAGCTCGTCGCCCCACTTGCCGAAGGTCGTGCGGGAGATCACCGGATGTCTCATGTCGGCGAACGCGGGCATCAGCTCGTAGAGAGGATCGGTGTGGTGCACGAGGGCAAAGGGCCACAGTTCGTAATACGGCACCCACGCACCGGTGGGATGCTCCGGGGCGATGAATCGTGTAAGCACGACCCGCTCGCCGAAGTGCTCCACCAGTCTCGCGACGGTCGATTCGATTGCGGGATAGCCCGGGGTGAACCAGGCGCTGCTCGGGTCGCCGAACACCACCTGCATGTCGATCACGACGAGCCAGGGTTCGGTCATCGCTGGGCAGTCTCGACCGGCTTGGCAGTTTCGACCGGCTGAGCAGGCTCCGTAATCGGCAGCGCCTCCTGGCGGCGAATTGCACCCCGGCCGAAGACAAGTATTCCCAAGAATCCGACGAGCAACGCAAGCAGCACTCCGAGGTTGGCATATGCCCATGGTCCTTCGCGCCCCCCGAGTCCGAACGGCCCGAGCAGATAGCCCTGCCAGGTGAGCCAGGTGGCGGCGGCGTTGGTGACGAGCCCCCAACCGAGCGCGGTGCCGACCACGATGAGGCCGATGGGCAGCCAGCGGATATCGCCATAGCGGCCCGACGCCGAATACAGGTCAGCCTCGGCATAGTTCTTTCGACGCAAGATCACGTCGGCGACCATGATGCCGCACCACGCGGCGATCGGGGTGCCGAGGGTGATCAGGAATCCCTGGAACGGCACGATGAAGTTGGTGGCGAAGAAGACGACCACCACCGCACCGACGATCATGACAATGCCGTCGACGCCGGCGGCCACATATCGCGGGATGCGGATGCCGGCACTCAGCAGCGCGAGCCCGGAGGAGTAAATGTCGAGCACCGCACCACCGACGAGTCCGAGAACGGCGACGATGGCGAACGGGATGAGGAACCAGACCGGCAGGATCGTGGTCAGGGCGCCGATGGGGTCGATGAGAATACCGTCACTGAGTTTCTTCGACGAGCCGACAAGGAGCAGGCCGAAGACCAGCAGCGCGACCGGAGCGACCGAGGCGCCAAACGTCGTCCATCCCACCACAGACGAGCTCTTCGTGCTGCGCGGCAGGTATCGCGAGTAGTCCGCGGCCGCGTTCACCCAGCCGAGTCCGAACCCGGTGAGCACGAGTACGAGCGCCCCGATCACGGCCTGGGGGTTACCAGCGGGAATGGCCGCAATCGCCTTAAGGTCGATGTGCGGCAGCGCGAGGACGATGTAGACGACGGTGAGGACGCCCGTGATCACGGTGATCCAGACCTGCAGTTTCATGATCAGGTCGAAGCCAACGACACCAGCCCCGACGATGAGGGCCGCCACCACAATGAGGGCAACGATCTTCGTGGCGATCCCCCCATCCCAGCCGAGTTCGGTGAATACGGTGGATGTCGCGAGCACGGCCAACGCGGTGAGCGCTGTTTCCCAGCCAACCGTGAGAACCCAGGACAGCACCGCGGGCACGCGATTGCCCCGCACCCCAAAGGTCGCTCGGCTCAGCACCATCGTCGGCGCGGAGCCGCGCTTCCCCGCAAGAGCGATGATGCCGCAGAGGAGGAATGAGACGACGATGCCGATCACTCCGACAAGGGTGGCCTGCCAGAACGAGATGCCGAATCCGAGCACGAATGCGCCATAGCCGATGCCGAGCACCGAGACATTCGCCCCAAACCATGGCCAAAACAGGCTGGACGCGCGGCCCTTGCGTTCAGACTCCTGGATGGTGTTGATGCCGTTGAGTTCGATACCACGAGCGGCTCGGGTATCTCGGGGGGTGTCGGTTGCGCTCACGGAATTCCTCCTGATGTTCATCGCGGCCTTGGCACTGCACCTGTTCAGACCTGTTCAGTTCTCGAGCATACGCCCGCGATACTGATCGCACGCTGCCAATGCGTCGCTAATGTTGAGGGGTGACGATGCCAGGGGCTCCCGCCGTTCGACTCCGGCCGACCGACGTTCTCCGCTTCGCCCTCGAACTCTTCGCACTTTTCTCGCTCGGATTCTGGGGCTATCTGGCCTGGCCATTCCCCTGGCCCGGTCTGCTCTTCCTCATCGGGGCTCCCGTCTTCGCCGCCACCGTCTGGACGCTGTTCCGCTCGCCGAAGGCGGTCTTTCCGCTCGATGCCGTCGGTCGCAGCCTCGTTGAGATTTTCGTGATGGGCGCCGTGGTCGCGGTCTGGTTTATGATCAGCTACCCCGTTGTCGGCATAACTTTTGGCATCCTCGCCACGATCAGTGGCGTCCTCACCGGTCGTGCGGAGATCACCTCCGAAGCAACAGCACGGGCAACGCCACAGGAGGCACCAGAACAATGACAACTCTCTTTCACGGGGCGCGCAAGCTCGACGCGCACGGCCAGATCGACGACTTCTGGATGCTCGTGCGCGGCGACACCATTGAATCGGTCGGTTCGGGCACACCGCATCCTGACGCTGATCATCGCGTGGACGTGGCCGGGCACTGGTTCGTCCCCGGTTTCGTAGACCTCCACTCTCACGGCGGCGGCGGACACTCCTTCGACGATGGCAGGGAAGAGATCTCGGCAGCGCTCGCGGCGCACCGCGCGCACGGCACCACCCGTTCCGTCATCAGCCTCGTGGCCAACCCGGTCGCCCAGTTGCGGGAGAGCCTCGGCGCGATCGCGGAACTTGTCGCTTCCGACCCGCTCGTGCTCGGCTCGCATCTCGAGGGACCGTTTCTCGCCTCGGACCGCCGCGGTGCTCACAACCCGCAATTTCTTCTCGACCCGCTGCCCTGGGCGGTCGAAGAACTGCTCGGAGCGGCCGGCGGCACCCTGCGGCAGATCACGATCGCCCCCGAGCGGGAGGGGGCACTCGAAGCCATCGACGTGCTGGTGGAGAACGGCGTAACCGTTGCCATTGGCCACACCAATGCCGGAGCCGACCTCGCCCGCGAGGCGTTCGACCGTGGTGCGCGCCTGCTCACCCACGTGTTCAACGCCATGCCTGGTATCCACCATCGGGCGCCCGGCCCGATCATCACCGCGTTCGAAGATGAGCGGGTCACCCTCGAATTGATCCTTGACGGGCTCCATGTTCATCCGGATGTCGCGGCCCTTGTCTTCCGTTCCGCCCCGGGACGCGTGGCTCTCGTGACCGATGCGATGGCCGCCGCGGCCTCGGACGACGGTGACTACCGCCTCGGCTCCCTCAATGTGACCGTGCGCGACGGGCTCGCCGTTCTTTCCGGAACCTCGACAATCGCCGGCTCCACTCTCACGCAGGACGCCGCCCTGCGCTGCGCCATTGAATCGGCGGGTGTCTCACCGCAGGATGCCGTCAGGGCCCTGACGACGACACCCGCGACCGCCCTCGGCTACGGGCACCGCTTCGGCTATCTGGCGCCGGGTTACGCCGCCGATGCGGTGCTACTCGACCACCACTGGGGGGTCACCGAGGTCTGGGCCGCCGGCGTGAAACAGTAGCGCCTACAGCCCCTCCCACCCCGGCTTGTTCGCCCAGGCGTACCGGTAGTAGTCGACATTGGCGAGGGCGGATGCCGCGGCCTCGTCCACGATCACGGTGACGTGCGGGTGCAGCTGGATCGCGGACCCCGGCGCACTCGCGGTCACCGGCCCTTCGACGGCGGCCGCGATGGCTGCGGCCTTGCCAGCCCCGAATGCAAGCAATACCAGATGCCGCGCACGGCGGATGGTGCCGAGGCCCTGCGTAATGCAGTTCACCGGCACCTCATCGACCGAAGCGAAGAATCGCGCGTTATCACGGCGGGTCTGCTGTGTCAGTGTCTTGACACGAGTGAGGGATTCAAATGACGATCCGGGCTCATTGAAGCCGATGTGTCCATCCGTACCGATACCGAGCACCTGAAGGTCAACTCCCCCGGCCGCGCGGATGGCCCGCTCATAGTCCGCACCGGCCGTCTCGATCGGCCCGAGATGTCCGGGCACAGCCACCAGCGATGCGTCGAGTCCGAGTGGCTCGATGACTTCCCGCGTGATCACCGCCCGGTAGCTCTCGGGGTGCCCCTCCGGCAGGCCTACATATTCGTCGAGTGCGAAGCCGCGCACGCCGGAGAGATCTACCCGGCGCGCGGCGAGGGCCCGCCAGACCCCGAGCGGAGTCGACCCGGTCGCAAGACCGAGCACCGCATCCGGTTTCTTTGTCACGAGCGCGAGGATGACATCCGCCGCCAGCTCACCGGCCGCCTCCGTGCCATCCACAATCACTATCTCAGCCATCCGTCGGTGCCCTTCATTGTTGTCATCCCTGGTCGGGGGTCGGTGCCCCCGAGAGCCGCCCCGATGGCCGACACGGAGGCTCCCGCTGGAACCAATCGTGCACGCTCGGAGAGCCGAAGTGATGCAAGAAACGGCGAGCTGGCCGACCAGCCGTCGAGCGCAGCGCGCACTCCCGTCAGCAGGGGTTCACCGAGTGAGCTGATACCGCCACCGATCACGACGCTCTCGACGTCTACGCCCAGCACGAGCACCCGCACGGCGGAGGCCACGTTTGCGAGGAACCGCTGCCGCACGTCGATCGCGAGAAGCTCTCCGGCCTCCGCTGCCTCGAAGAGCGCCTGAACGGGCGAGGCGGCGGCGCTCGGCCATTGCCGGGAGACCGCGGATCCGGAGGCGACCATCTCGAGGCAACCACGCTGTCCACACTGGCAGAGCGGGCCATCCGGATCGACCGGGATGTGACCGATCTCGCCCGCTGTTCCTCGCGCCCCCCGCCAGAGGCGGCCGTTGAGCACGAGGCCAGCGGCGAGCCCAGTACCCAGATTGAGATAGGCCATGGATGATTCGGGCGGCATCGCGAGCAGGTGGAACGCGCCGAGGGCCGCGGCGTTCACGTCGTTCTCGACGCGCACCCGCACTCCGAGTACGCGCGCGAGCTCCTCCCCGAGTTCGAGCTCGTCCACGCCGAGGTTGACCGCGTGCGAGACCCGCCCGCTGGTGCTGTCCACAGCTCCCGGCACCCCGACACCCACGGATTGGAATGCGCCGACGGGCACCCGCAGAGCGCTGGCGAGGGCGCTGACGACCCCCGCGGTCGTCTCGATCACCGCAGCCGGGCCGAAGCCGGTCGACACCCTCACCTGGTGCAGGACCGCGCCCGTTTCGTCGATGACAACGGCATCCGTCTTGGTGCCGCCGACATCCACTCCGACTCTCATGACCGTGCCTGCGCTTCCAGCCAGTCGAGCAGCGCAAGGCCAACGTGCCGCGAGGCTCCGAAGGTGGCGATGTCGGCGTAGCGTCGATCGTCGCCCGGCCAGCCCATGTCGACGACAATGGCGGTCGGATGTCTCCGACGGGTGTCATCGATGAGTTCTCGTACCCACTCTCGCCGATGATTCGCCCTGCCGACGACTATCGGCTGCACGCCCTCCGGCAGATCGATGACGTCTCCCTCACGCGCGATGAGCACCGAGGCCCCGGCCGCCGCCGGACCCCAGGGGGATTCTCCGACGGCGATATTTGTGGTGGTTTCGATCAGGACGATGGTGCGCTGCGCCTCGATTGCGAGCCCGGAGACCTCGTAGGCGGCAGTCTCGAAAACGGCGCGAGAGCGGTCAAGCGAGAACGCCACCTCCGTCACATATTCCGGCAGTGGCATGTGGGAGACTTCATCGGCCAATTCCTGCGCTAGCCGGATGACCCTCGCCGAGGCATCGGCAAGGCGGGCCGGGCCGAGCCTGCCGTCATCGAGGGCGCGAACGAGCGCCCGCTCAATCGAATCGAGCTGAGCGTCGGAGTTATCCGTGCCGATGCAGAGCAGGTCACAGCCCGCGACCAGCGCACGCACCGCTGCCTCGGGGATGCCGATCTCACCACTCGCCCCCACCATGTCGAGAGCGTCGGTCACGATCACGCCCTCGAATCCCAGTTTGTCGCGAAGCAGTCCCTGGAGCACGATGGACGAGAATGTTGCGGGAAACACCGGGTCGAGCTGGGGCACGCTGATGTGCGAGGTCATAATCGTTCGCACCCCCGCGGCGATGGCGGCCACGAACGGCACAAGCTCCCGTTCGAACAATTGGTCGAGCGATCGATTGATCACCGGCAGGTCGAGGTGGGAATCGAGCGCGGTATCACCGTGTCCGGGGAAGTGTTTGGCGCTGCCCCCAATACCCGTCGACTGCAGTGACCGCACCCACGCCCCGCTGTGGCGAGCGACGAGCCCGGGATCGGTACCGAAGCTCCGCACCCCGATCACCGGGTTGTCCGGGTTCGAATTGATGTCGACATCCGGAGCGAAATCGAGGGTGCACCCCGCTCGGCGGAGCTCCCAGCCCACGGCGGTCGCCACTGCCGCGGTGTATTGCTCGTCGTCGATGAGTCCGAGAATCGCGTTGCCCGGATACGGCGAACCGAGACGGTCGTGGAGCCGCGTGACATCGCCGCCCTCCTCGTCGATGGCAATGATCGCACGGGGATTCGCCGCGTGGATCGCGGCGGTGAGCGTGCGGAGTTGCGTGAGGGAGACGATGTTCTGCCCGAACAGGCAGACTCCGGCGAGACCATTCTGAAGACGCGCCGCCAGCCAGTCGGGCAGGGTGGTTCCGGAGAAGCCGGGGAGCAGGATGGCGGCGGGAGAGTACACCGGGACGGACTCGGGCATCGGAGCCCCTTCCTGCGCGACGAGCATTCCTGCGCGCGTTTGTTAGTGGAGCTTACTAACCCGAACACCCTCCGCGAAAGCTCAGGAGACGCCCAGCCGGGCCGAGATGACCATCACCGCGGCACCGCGCAGCACGATGTCATCCCCGAGGGTCGTCAGACGCACGGTCAGGTCTCCAGGAAGCTGGGCCATCGTGCGACTGCGAATCGCCTCGAGGGTCGCGTCGACGAACAGACCGCCGAGCAGCTGTCCCGGGCCGCTCAGCACCACCTCGGCGAGGTCGAGAGCGCCAACAATCGGGGCGAGTGCCATGCCAAGGCGGGCGGCCGCCTCGCAGATCACGTCATTGCGCGCCGCCACGGTGGAAACATCCGCCAGCTTCGCTTCGAGTCTCGGCGTGGCGATCCACGTCTCGAGACAGCCCCGCTTGCCGCAACTGCACGGCTCGCCCCCGTTAGTACCGACAACGACAGTACCGACAACGACATGACCGATCTCACCCGCGGCACAACGACTGCCATGGAGCGGGCCGCCACCGAGCAGGAGTCCGGCCCCGACGCCACGGCCGATGCGCACGAGCATCAGGTCCCCCTGCGCGTCGCCGAAGCTGTGTTCCGCGAGAACGGCCGCATTCGCGTCGTTCGCAACGACCACCGGCACTCCGAATCGCTCGAAGAGCGAATCCTGAAGCGGCACTTCGGTCCACTCGAGATTCGGCGCGGTCACCACGGTCCCGGCGAGATCCACGATGCCAGGGGACCCCACCCCGATGCCGAGCAGAGGCGCCGAAACGAGAGCAAGTAGACGCTCCGTAAGTGCGAAAACCGTATCGAGCGCGGCCTGCCCCGTGATGCCTGCCATGGGCAACTCCGCTCGCCGCACGATGTTGCCGCCGAGGTCGAGCACCCCACCGCGGAACATCGCGAAGTCGCTGAGATCGACGCCGACGATCTGAAACGAAGAGCGATCGATGTCGAGCAGTATCGCCGGCTTGCCCGGTCGGGCACCCTCGCGCTGGCCGATCTCCACGAGCAGCCCCTCGGCCATGAGTTCGGAGACGAGCTCGGATACCGTGACGCGGGTGAGTCCGGTGCTGCGTGCGATATCCGCCCGGCTGCGCTGCCCTGCGGTGAAGAGCGTCTGCAGTACCAGGGCTCGATTGTGGCCGCGTACATGCTCTGGCAGCACCTTGGCACTCGGCCGAAGCGCCCGGCTCGCGGATGTCACGCTCGCGGATGTCACGCTCCGCTGGGAGAGAAACGACGGTCGCGTTCGCGGCGCGCCCGATACGGGCACTCCGGCCGCGTCTGGCTGCATCATGTGTGCCAGTAAAGCTGACGAAGGGGGGTGCCGCAAGGCATCCCCCCTCGGTCGCCGAGCTAGAAGATAACGACGAACCGGTTGATCTGACTCGTCGATCCGGCCACGGTGTCACCGGCGGGCACGAAGCTCGCCCGCACCGAATACACCCCTCTGTCGTTTTTCGGCAGTTGATAGCTGACCACACCAGGGGATCCGGCCGCCACCGAGAGCTCGGAAATGGGTTTGCCGTTGAGGGTGACCACGACCGTGCCTGCCGGGAGGGTCGGCGCGCCAGAGGTGACCCTCATGGTAGCCATGGTCTGCTGCCCGGGGAACAACACGGAACGGCTGAGCGACAGGGTCGTCGCCGAGGCGAACTTCACCGTGAGCGCAGCCGAAGTAGCCGTGCCCGGGGGCAGCGTGCCCCTGGTGGCGGTGACCACCACGGTGAGGGCCTTACCCTGGTCCGCTGTCGCGACGCGATAGTTTGCTCGGGTTGCCCCCGGGATATCTACTCCGTTGGCCTGCCACCGGTAGGCGAAGTTCAGCCCAGCGACATCCCATGTTCCCGGCGCCGCGGTGAGACGCTGGCCAGCCTCCGGCGTACCGGTGATAGTCGGTGCCACCGTGTTGAGGGGCGTGCCAGGCTTCACGTCGGCCTGTGTCACCACATTGACGACGGTAAAGGCACCGGTGCCTCCGTAGTTCACCAGTCCCAGGTAGTTCGAGTACGCCGTGAGGCCTGCCCATGCTGCCGTGTAGGTGGCCGGCACTCCCTGCTTGCCAGGCAACACCGGCGGAGTGAGGGTGAGCGCAGCTCCCCCATTCATTACCGAGTAGGTTCGCAGGTCGAATGTGGTGGGCGCCGGAGCCGCGTAAACGGCGACTTCCACCAGGTAGCTTCCGGCATCCGGGGCGAGCAGGTTCACGCGCTCGTCGGCCGAACCGGTCGCCGACTGGAAGGCCGCGATCGGCGTGCCACCGGTATCCAACTGGTACACCGTAAGGTCGAGGTCAGCGGCGTTATCCGTCGTGTCGAGATCGAAGCGGGCGTACTGCGCACCCGCGGGCACATCGACCGTGTAGCGGAAGGTGTCGCCCTCGGCGCTCGAGCCCGAGTGGCCGACCACTCCGCCCGCTGTCGGGTCTGGCTGCAATGTCCCCGCGGTGAGACCCGTTGTGGTGAGTGGGATGTCGCCATCCCCACCCGGCGTCACGGTGATGTCCACCGATCCGTAGGTGCCGGTGCCGCTCGCCGAAGCCGGAGCCACGATCGTTACCGGCTTCACCGCAATGGGACTGCGCACGGCGGTCGTGCCGCTCGTCCAGGTGAGTGAACCCGTTGTGAAGGCGTCGAGCGGAGCGGTGGTGCGAGTGAACGTGACCGTGTAGCTCTGTGACTCGCCCGCCGCACCAAAGGTGAGAGTCGACGGGGAGACGACCGCGTTAATCCCCGACACGTTTGCCGCAGCGGTAAAGGTTCCCGCCTGGGTCGACGTGACCGTGCGGGTGACCGACTGCGACCCGGTGAGCGAACCGATCGCGATGGACGCGAGGTTGAGGTTGCTTGGGTCTATCGGCACGGCTCCGATGTCGTAGCCGATGCCCTGGATGTAGCCATACCAGTCGTCGAGACCGTTGAGGTAGAGCAGTCCCGGCGCGAAGTACTTTGTTGGATCGACGTGCCCGGCGCCCTGGGTGAAGGGATCCGTCACGGGTGCGCCCGCGGCATTCTTCGTGTCGTAGGCGGTGGTCATCATGGCCGACTTGATCTCCGCCGGCGAGGCTTTGGGATGTACCCCGAGATAGAGCAGGCCGAGACCGGAGATGTGCGGTGCCGCCATCGAGGTTCCGGAGAGGAACTGGAAGGTTGGATCCGCTCCCGCGGCATTCGCGCCATCGGCGATGATCGCGACGCCCGGAGCCGAGATGTCGGGTTTGAGGATGTCACTGCCGTCGGCAAGCACCGGGCCGCGAGACGAGAAGCCTGCTACCACAGGCGCGGGCGGCGTGTCTCCCGCGGTGTTGTCCGGAGTGAAGGTAGCAGTCGCACCGACCGCAGCCGCATACGCGAGAACCTTGGCGTGGTACTGCGCATCAAGGTGGATCGTCGGCACGGTGTGCGGATCGAGGTCGATCGATCCGGGTACCACGTTCACCAGGACCATTCCGATGCCGCCGACGCGCTTCACCTCCGCGGATTTGTCCGCCCGGGCGTTCGAACCGCGCTCACACACCACGATCTTGCCGGCGGTCTTCGCCGGGTCGAGCGAGTTTGCGAAACAGAGATTCGGGCTCGTGCCGCCGGCGAGGGCGACACTCGCCGCGGTCACAAGCGAACCGGTGAGCGGAGTCGCTCCGGCCGCGCGGTCGACGGTGACGGATGCCCCACCGAACTTGCTCCCGTCCCCGAGGGTGACGGTCGCTTCGTAGCTCGGAATGGTGCTTGCGGCCACGGTGGTGATCCAGGGTGACGCGTTGTCGAGAGTGGATGCCCCCGGGCCGGAGTTACCCGCCGAGGCGGAGACGAAGATGCCGGCCACGGCCGCGCCGAGGAAGGCCTGGTCGGTGGGAGAGACCGTGGTCTGTGCCGCACCTCCGCCGATCGAGTAGTTGATCACGTCGACACCGTCGGAGACCGCCTGGTCGATGCCGGCGAGAAGGTCAGAGGTGGCGCAGCCGTCATCCGTCCTCGAGGCCGGATCGGGGCCGGACCAGCACACCTTGTAGACGGCAATCTTGGCCGCGGGGGCGACGCCGGTGATCGTGCCGTAGCTTGTACCACCGACGGACGCGGGAACCCGCGCGTTGCCGGCCGCCGTGCTCGCGGTGTGCGATCCGTGACCGTCACCATCACGCGGCGAGACGTACTCACCGGTGGACGCGGTGCCGAGCTTGCTCGCCCCGAATCCTGCAACGTAGTACCGCGCGCTGATGATCTTGGTGGAGCAGTCAGCGGCCGCGAATTGCTCGCCCGTCTGGCAGACCCCGGTGAAAGTAGTGCCATCGGCTTTCACAAAGGTGGTTGTCGTTCCGTTGAGGTACGGAGCGGCACCAGCCGAGGTGCCGAGCGGCGAGCCAGCGAAGGAGGGATTTTCCGGGGCGATCCCCGTATCGAGGTCGCCGAGCACGATCCCCTTACCTGCGTTGTCAAGACCGCCGATCTTGTCCCACACACCACCCGTGCCGTCAAGGCCGAGGAAGGAGGTCGAGGGGGTTGCGGTCACCTGCTTGATCTCATCCGGGGCGAGGGAGGCGACCTTCCGGTCGGAGGAGAGCGCGGCGAGCTGCTTCACCGTGAGGGTGGCGGAGAAGGCATTGAGAGCCAGGGTGTACGACTGGTCGATCTTCACCGCCGCGGCGTTCGCGACATCTTTCTGCCGAGTCTTCAAGTACTGGGAATAGGTCTGGGCGGCCGTGCCCCTGGCATTGAGCTGCTTGCCCGCATCCGGCTTCGTTGCCGCATAGCCCTTGACTCCGCCGCGATAGGTTGCAACGGCCGGATCGGCCAGGGTCACGATGTAGCGTCCGGGCGTGAAGGTGGTCTGGTGCTGCCCTCCGATGCCGGTCGGGGCGGCCGAGGCGCTCAGTGACCCTCCCGCCATGAGGGAGGCGGCGACGAGTGTCGCGACGCCGAGGGTCGAGAGTATTTTCCGAGTGCTCAGTGCTTTTCGAGTGCTCAGTGCTCTTCGAGTGCTCACAGATAGGTCCTTTTCGTGGAAGGTGAATCTCTGCCGAGCAGACGGGAACTGCGCGTGGTGGTTTCAACCTAGGGTTCTACCCCTGTTTCGGGGATGGCTCGTTACCCTTCCGTTACAGGAATGTCCCCCGTTCGTCCACAGCAGGAGCAATCGGGGGACGGAAAAACCCTCCCCGGTCGGGGAGGGTTTTCGCGTTCGGAAGTCGAGTCGATCAACTAGCTAAGGCGGGCAGCCAGGTTCTTGTCGAGAGTGTCGAGGAACTCCTCCGTGGTCTCCCACTTCTGCTGCGGTCCGACGAGGGCGGCGAGGTCCTTCGTCATGTGGCCGGCCTCAACCGACTTGATGACGACATCCTCGAGGGTCGTGGCGAACTCCTCGAGAGCGGGGTTGCCGTCGAGGGTTGCGCGGTGCGAGAGGCCGCGAGTCCAGGCATAGATCGACGCGATCGGGTTGGTCGAGGTTGGCTTACCCTGCTGGTGCATGCGGTAATGACGGGTTACCGTTCCGTGTGCAGCCTCGGCCTCGACGACCGAGCCATCGGGAACCGAGAGAACCGAGGTCATCAGCCCGAGAGAACCGAAGCCCTGGGCAACGGTGTCCGACTGCACATCGCCGTCGTAGTTCTTGCAGGCCCAGACGTAGCCGCCCTCCCACTTCATGGCGGAAGCCACCATGTCGTCGATCAGGCGGTGCTCGTAGGTGAGACCGGCTGCCTCGAACTTCCCCTTAAATTCCGCCTCGAAGATCTCCTCGAAGATGTCCTTGAACCGGCCGTCGTAGGCCTTGAGGATCGTGTTCTTCGTCGACAAATACACCGGGTAGTTGCGGGTCAGGCCGTAGTTGAGACTCGCGCGGGCGAAGTCACGGATCGAGTCGTCGAGGTTGTACTGCACCTGCGCGACACCGTCGCCGGGCGCGTCGTAGACCTCGAACTTGAGCGGCTCGGAGCCGTCCTCAGGGGTGAACTCGACGGTGAGCTTGCCCTTGCCGTGAAAACGGAAGTCGGTCGCGCGATACTGGTCGCCGAACGCGTGACGTCCGATGATGATCGGCTTGTTCCACCCAGGAACGAGGCGCGGGATGTTCGAGATGATGATCGGCTCGCGGAAGATCACGCCGCCGAGGATGTTGCGGATCGTGCCGTTCGGCGACTTCCACATCTTCTTGAGACCGAATTCTTCGACGCGGGCCTCGTCGGGCGTGATGGTGGCGCACTTGACGCCGACTCCGTGCTTCTGAATGGCGTGGGCCGCATCAATAGTCACCTGGTCGTCCGTTGCGTCGCGGTGCTCGATGCCGAGGTCGTAGTACTCGAGGTCGATGTCGAGGTAGGGGTGGATCAGAGTTTCCTTGATCTTCTGCCAGATGATGCGCGTCATCTCATCGCCGTCCAGTTCGACGACAGTCCCCACTACTTTGATCTTTTCAACCTGGCTCTTCGGCAACCGATTCTCCTTACCCGACGGGGCATTCTGCACACCGCGTGCAAGCTTACCGGTTTCCAAAAAGTATCTCGACATCGAGATACTTTTTGGACCAACGACGACTTTGACTACCCCCGAATCGGTGGCGGGGGTTAGCCTGTGCTCATGGTTGATCTGAGACTGGAAGAGTTGTCGGCGAAAACAATCGTTGCCGCCAACAGCCTCACGCTTCGACGCGGACAGGAGCAGTTCGTCACTCCCCCGTCGTACGCGATCGCGGACGCGTACCTCAGCCCCGTGACATCCTGGCCACGGGTCGTGCTCGACGGCGACACGGTGGTCGGTTTCATTCGGGGCAATTTCGACCCGGAGGCCACCCAGGAGGAATTCCGCAGCTGTATTTGGCGCGTCACCGTCTCGGCGGACGCGCAGGGCACCGGGGTGGGGCGCTTCGCCGTGTGGGCGCTCGCCGAGGAAGCCCGCCAACGCGGCTTCGACCGCATCACCGCTGTCTGGGAAGAGGGCGAAGAAGGACCGGAGCAGTTCTTCCTCCACACCGGCTTCACCGTGGTTGGCGAGACACAGTACGGCGAGAAGATCGGCGAGCTCGGGCTGTGATCAGATTCTTGAGGGCGGTCGGGAAATCGGTCCTGAGCATCCTCACGACGGTGCTCCCCGGAATCGCCGGCCGCAACGCTGAGCCGGACCGTCCGACGCCCCGCCCACCGGAATACCGCCCATAGTCGGGCAGCCAGACGACTTCGTTTCCCGGGTACTCGCGGTGGTCGAGTCCATCCCGAGCGGTCGGGTGATGACCTACGGCGATGTTGCCGCCGCCATCGGGTCGCGCGCCGCCCGGGCGGTCGGCCAGACTATGGCCTACTACGGTTCGGATGTTTCGTGGTGGCGGGTCATCCGGGCGAGCGGGCTCCCCGCGGTCGATCACGAGTCGCAGGCCCTCGAGCATTTCCGGGCCGAGGGCACGCCGATGAAGTGGTCGGCATCCGGGTCATTCCGGGTGGACCTGGTGGCCGCGCGTTGGCGTCCGTAGCCACTTCTCCCGGATGTGGGCCGGGTGTGAGCGGTGGTGGAGGCACCGGGGCCAGGCGAGGGCGCTGCCCCGGTGGTGCGAAGAACAGCGCCGGTGGCGCAGAGGACGCTGGAACGTTCACGTTCGACAGGACGATGTCCTGTCGAACGAGCTCTTACTTACGCAGGACATTGTCCTGATCAAACGAAGCCCCCGGAGCGTGCCGCCACCCACTCGTCCGACGCCTGCGCCAACCCGCCAGTGTGTCAGCCCGCCAGTGCGTCAGACCAGCGACTCCCGCCACGCCGCGTGCAGCTTCGCGAAGCGACCCGTTCCCGCGATGAGGTCGCGCGGCGCGCCATCCTCCACGATGATGCCGTGCTCCATCACCAGCACACGATCGGCGATCGCCACCGTCGACAGGCGGTGCGCGATGATGATCGCCGTACGGTCGGCGAGCAGGGTCTGCAAGCCCTCCTGCACCAGCCTCTCGCTCGGGATGTCGAGTGACGCAGTAGCCTCGTCGAGGATCAGCACGACAGGGTCGGCGAGAAACGCCCGCGCGAACGAAATCAGCTGGCGCTGACCGGCGGAGACGCGACCGCCCCGTTTGTTCACATCGGTGTCGTAGCCATTCGGAAGCGACTGAATGAACTCGTGCGCCCCCACAGCCTTCGCGGCGGCGCGGATCTCGTCCGGCGTCGCATCCGGCTTTCCTAGTGCGATGTTGTCGCTCACCGAACCCGAGAACAGGTATGCCTCCTGTGTCACCATGACGATGGCGCGACGGAGGTCCTTTGGATGCAAGCGGCGCAGGTCGATGCCGTCGAGCGAGACGACGCCGTCCGAGGGGTCGTAGAACCGCGAAATGAGTTTGGCAAGGGTTGACTTGCCCGCCCCCGTCGACCCGACGAGGGCGATGGTCTGCCCGGCCGGGATGTCGAGATCGAAGTGCGGCAGAATCACCCGGTCTGCCTTGTAGGCGAATTCGACGCCGTCGAACTTCAGCTCGCCCTTCGCCTGCCAGAGGTCGATGGGACGAGTGGGGTCCGGCACACTCGGCTGCTCTTCGAGCACCCCCGAGATCTTTTCGAGCGCCGCCGTCGCCGACTGGTACGAGTTATAAAACATCGCCATCTCCTGCGCCGGTGCAAAGAACGATCGTGTGTAGAGCAGCGCGGCGAGCAGCACGCCGATCGCGAGGCTTCCCCCCGCCACCCGCAGTCCACCGGCGAGCAGCACCACAGCGAGTGCCACGTTGCCGATCAGTACGAGTCCGGGGTCGAGCACTCCGAAGAGCTTGATGGTGCGCAGGTTGGACAGTCGATAGTTTTCTACGAGCCCCGCAAACACGGTCTCGTTGCGCTTCTCCTTGCGGAACGCCTTCACCGCACGAATGCCCGTCATCGTCTCCACGAACTGCACGATGAGGCGCGCAGATTGGGTGCGCGTTTCGCGGAACGCCTTCTGCGAGCGCACCTGGAACCATCGGATGAGGAAGCCGAGAGGTACGAGGGATCCGAACAACACGACTCCGCTCACCCAGTCGATAGAGAACAGCGCCACGGCGATGAACACCATGTACAGCCCTCCCTGGATCAGCTGGTTGATGCCGGAATCGAGCAGTTCGCGAATGGCATCCAGGTCGCTGGTTTGGCGCGCGATGATACGACCGGAGGTGTAGCTCTCGTGAAATTCGAGGCTCAGGCGCTGCGTATGTAAGAACACCCGTTTACGAAGGTCGATCAGAATCGCCTGGCTGATGCGGGCCGTGAGCACGGTGTACCAGGCGATCAGTACAGCCCCGATCACTCCGGTGAACAGGTAGGCACCGACGGCGAAGCCGAGCGGCACCCAGTCGTGCTTCACGAGGGCGGGCAGTCCAGAGTCGATTCCAAACGCGATGAGTGCGGGACCCGCGACCTGCGCCGCGGTCGAAATAACCACAACGATGATGGTGAGGGTGACCCGCGCCCATAGCGGACGCAGCAACGAATTCAGCAGGCGAAGCGACCGGTCCCGGATCTGACGGCTCTCCGCCTTAGTGAAGTCGCTGCGCTCCTCGCCCTCGACACCGGTGATATTGGCGACGCTCATGCGTTGACCTCCTCAGCTTCGCGCTTCTCTTCGTCTTCGAGGCTCGAAATGACGAACCGATAGTGGTCGCTCGAGAGGAGCAGGTCACGGTGCCGGCCAACGGCAGTGATGCGGCCGCGTTCGAGCAGAGCGACCCGATCGGCGAGCATGACCGTTGAGGGGCGGTGCGCCACGATGAGCGCGGTGGTAGAGGCAAGCACCCGGCGAAGCGCGGCCTCGACGAGTGCCTCGGTGTCAACATCGAGCGCGGAGAGCGGATCGTCAAGCACCAGCACTTCGGGGCGGGCCGCGACCGCGCGCGCGAGAGCGAGTCGCTGGCGCTGGCCGCCGGAGAGGCTCATACCCTCCTCACCCACCGTGGTGTCGACCCCTGAGGGAAGGTCATAGACGAAGTCTGCCTGCGCGATCTCGAGCGCTTCGGCGAGGTCGGCATCCGATCCTTCCGGGCGTCCGAGCATCACGTTGTCGCGCACGGATGCCGAGAATAGCGTCGCGTCCTCGAACGCCATGGCAATGTGGGTGCGCAGGTCGAGCCGGGCGAGATCGCGGATGTCGACACCGTCCAGCCGGATCGCTCCACCGGTCACGTCGTAAAGGCGAGTGGTCAGCGCGGTGAGAGTGGACTTGCCTGAGCCGGTCAGGCCAACGATCGCCATCGTCTCTCCGGGCTCGAGCTCCAGGTCGATCCCGTCGAGCAGGTCATCGTATTGGCTCGGCGAGTCCGAGTAGCGGAAGTGCACGTCGTCGAACACCAGGCGGCCCGCAGGCGCGTCGATCGTCTTCGGGTGCTCGGGATCGACAATGGTGTTCTTCGCATCCATCACCTCGAAGAAGCGGTCGGCAGCAGTGCGCGTGTCGAAGGTCATCGAGAGCAGGAAGCCGATGGACTCCACCGGGAAGCGCAGCACGGTGGCCGTCGCGAAGAACGCGACCAACTGGCCGACCGAGATCTCGCCGGCACCGGCGAGCCAGACGCCGCCGAGAAGGCAGATCCCGAACGTGACATCCGGAACCATCAACAGCCAGAGCCAGATCCCCGCGATCGCCTTGGCCTTCTCGATCTCGGTGCCGCGCAGGTCTTCCGCCTGGGACGCGAAGTTCTTGAGCGCGTGCTGGCCCCGACCGAAGGCCTTCAGCACCCGGATGCCGTGAACCGATTCCTCGACCGCCGTCGCGAGGTCGCCGACCTGGTCCTGGCTGCGGCGCGCGACCACGGAGTACTTCTGCTCGAACAGGTAGCCATAGATCCAGAGCGGGATCGAACAGACGACGAAGATTACGCCGAGGACCCAGCTGATCGAGAGCAGGAACACGAACCCGATGAAGATCGTGATGGTGTTGACAACGAGCAGCACGAGGCCGAAGGAAATCCAGCGACGCACCAGGTTGAGGTCGCTCACGGCGCGGGAAAGCAGCTGTCCGCTCGCCCAGCGGTCGTGAAAGTTCACCGGCAGGTCCTGGAGCTGTTTGTACAGCGAGTTGCGCAGGTCTGCCTCGACGTGGGTGCCGGGTTGCAGCACGAACCAGCGACGGAACCAGATCATCACCGCTTCGAGAACACCAAGCCCGAGCACGGCGGCGACAGGCCACCAGATCTGGCTCGAGTCACCGTGCTGCAGCGGACCATCAACCAGGGAACGCAGCACCTGCGGGATGAGCAGCGCGACGATGGCCGCGATCAGCGCGGACACCATACCGAGGTAGATGCGCGGCATGGCCGGTTTGGCCCAGGGGTAGATGCGCACGATCGAGGCGAAGGTGCCCTGGCGCTTTACGGCCGGAGGCTTCTTGGACGGCTTCTGCCTCGAAGGCGGGCGGTGGGATTTGTCTGCAGACACAAGACTTCCTTGCGGATTGGTCGGCGCGCATCGTTTCGATGGGAGCCGGAGAAAGTAGATATGGAAAATGTGGATGTTGCCGTTCGGCCGTGAAAACAGGGTCCGAGCGACAGCCGGTGAAGCTGGTGGGCGGCCGAGAGGGAGTCAGCGGCCGCGAGCGTTACCTGGCCTGGGCGTTACCTGGCTTGGGCGTTACCGGGCCTGGGTGGACGAGTTGTAGTTGTACGGAAGGACGTCACCACGCGTCGCGCCTGCAGTTGCGAAAAATGTGATGGTCATGGTGTCCTCCGGAACAGTTGTGTATTCACCAGGTGGCCTCGGCCCGGTCCCTCGTAGGGACCAACCGGACAGCCCTACAGGATATGCCCACGTATCGCCGGGACGCAAGGTTTGTCACGAATTCGAGGCAGAGTTGGGGCGCCCACACGCGCCGAGCGGCCTCTGACAGCAACCTGATCGACTAGCGACCTGATCGACGCATGATCCCGCCAGCGGTTGGACTCGATCTTCCTGGCCATTCCGCAGTCCGCGAGCTCAGCGGCTCCGCGAATTCAGCGAACGCGCACCGACAGGCACGTGACGCAACCCTCGAGCTTCTCGAACTCGCTGATGTCTGCCGTGAGCACCCGGTAGCCGAGGTCGGCGATGAGTGCGGCCGACTTCGGGGCGGCCGACGACATCAGCACGGTGTCATCCGCGAGTACCACCACTGCCACGCCCTCTGCCTCGGGCACCGCGAGGTAGCGGCCGAACACCGAGGGGTCGTCCACGAGCGGGGCGTACCCGATGACCGTGCCATCCGGCAGGGCGGTGACCGCGCTCTTGAGGTGCAGGGCTTTTGTCACCGGCACCGCGACCAGGGTGTAGCCGAGGGGCGTCACGAGCGCCCGGAGCTGCCGGATGCCCTCCGCATTGGTGCGCCCGCCTCGGCCGACGTAGACGGTGCGCCCCACCTTCAGCACGTCCCCACCGTCGAGGGTGCCTGGCATCTCGATGTGGCGGATGGTGAGGCCGAGCTCGGTGACCGTGCGCTCCGCTTCCACGATCTCGCCCGCGCGGGAATCCGCTCCTGGGCTTCCGATCACGGCCGTGTCGCCGAAGAGCACCATGGTGTCTTCCACAAACACGGAGTCGGGTTGCGCGGTCGCGACCGGCACCTCCACGATGTCCCAGCCCGCGTTCGAGAGCAGCGCAACGTATTCGTCCCACTGGGCGTTAGCGAGTTCGAGATCGACGGGCACCCGCTCGAGGTGAGTGAGTTGGCCATCGGCCAGCGTGTCTGCCGGGGCCCGTACGATCGCGATCCGACGCGTGCTGGCATCCGCTTCGCTGCCCACGAGGCGTCGCCAGACGGCGTTGCCGGCGGTTACCGTGCCGATGATCGTCGCGAGCACGAATGGCAGGTTCGGCCCCCCGAGGGTGGAGAACAACTGGACGACGTTATCCCCGCCGAGCGTCGATCCGCCGCTGACCACGGTGACGGCCGAGCCAATCAATGCACCAGCGACACCCGCAATGACGCCGCCGATGAGACGCAGGTACCAGTGGCGGTAGAGGCCGACAATCGCGAAGACAGCAAGCAACGCGAAGACCACAAGGGTTGACCCAACAAAGAAGTCGAATAGCTGACCGAGAGTGGTCGGATTGCCGCCGAAAAACAGCAGCGAGACTGCGGCGAGCGCGATCAGCGAAACAGACAGTGCAGAGACAACCGCGCCGGTGAATCGGCGGAGGAGAGGTGCGTGGGCGTTCGAGGAAGTCATGGGTCACGACCCTATTGGATGTCGGCTACAGATCGACTGTGCCGCCCCGGTGCGGCGGCGGCTTCGACTCTTGCGCGGGCGGCGCAAGCTATGCGACCGCGAGTGACACGGGCGCCCGCATTTTCCGGCACGCGTGTCACTCACCGCCGCGATGACGTCTGCCGAGCGACCTCTAGTGGTAGAAGTGTCGCTCGCCCGTGAAGTACATCGTGACACCGGCTGTCTTCGCCGCCTCGATCACATCGGCATCGCGGATCGACCCACCGGGCTGAACCACCGCCCGCACTCCCGCGTCGAGCAATATCTGCAGCCCATCGGCAAACGGGAAGAAGGCATCGGATGCCGCGACCGAGCCGGCCGCACGATCCCCGGCCCGCGAAACGGCCAGACGGCACGAATCCACCCGGTTGACCTGGCCCATGCCGACTCCGACGGATGCCCCATCATCCGCCAGCAGGATCGCATTCGACTTGACCGCGCGCACCGCGCGCCAGGCGAATTCGAGGTCGGCGCGGGTGGAATCATCCGCCTCCTCGCCAGCGACGAGGGTCCAGGCATCACTGGAGAACTCATCGAAAACATCGGGCTTCTGCACAAGAAGCCCACCGCTGAGCTGCTTGAACTCGAGCTTCTCGCGTTCGTAGAACGTCGGCAGCTTGAGCAGGCGCAGGTTCTTCTTCGTCCGCAAGAGCTCCAGGGCCTCGGGCGCGAAGTCAGGCGCGATCACGACCTCGGTGAAAATATCCTTCACGGTGCGCGCCATCTCGATCGTGACCGGGCGGTTCGCGGCGATCACCCCACCGTAGGCCGAGACCGGATCGCAGTCGTGAGCGCGCTGATGCGCGGACGCGATCGGGTCGCCGGCTCCACGCGCGACCGCGATACCGCAGGGCTGGGCGTGCTTGATGATGGCGACGGCCGGCTCGCTGAAGTCGTAGGCGGTGCGGAGCGCGGCATCCGCGTCCACATAGTTGTTGTAGGACATCTCTTTGCCACCCAGCTGGATCGCCTGGGCGATGCCGTGCCCACCCGCGATGACGAATAGGGAGGCATCCTGATGGGAATTCTCCCCATAACGGAGAACGCTCTTCAAGGATGCGGTGACGCCGAAACGCTCGGCCTCATCGAAGGAGTGCTCCGCCGAAATGCCGATGTTCGCCTGGAAAAACTCGGCGACCGCTGTGTCATAGGACGCCGTGTGCGCGAAGGCCCCGCCCGCGAGTCGCTGTCGTTGGGCCAGGGTCGTGCCGCCGCGGGCCACAGCTGCGATCACCTCGGCATAGCTGTCGGGTGAAACCACGACGGCGACGTTGGCGTGATTCTTGGCGGCGGCGCGCACCATCGCCGGCCCGCCGATGTCGATCTGCTCGATCGCGTCGTCGCCGGTCACACCGGAGGCGATCGTCTCAACGAAGGGGTAGAGGTTCACCACCACGAGCTCGAACGGGCGGATGCCGAGCTCCAGAAGTTGCGCCTCATGGTTCGCGAGCCGAAGGTCG
>JANYEI010000050.1 GCA_025363205.1 Frigoribacterium sp. | reverse complement strand
GTTTCAGCGCACGGGTGACGATGGATGCCCGGCTGGCTTCGTCGCCGCTCGCGACGAGCTCGTCGAGGAAGTCCACCAGGTCGTCAGGCAGGCGCACTGCGATTTGTTTGCTCATCCCCGTACGATACCGACTTGGGATGCGATATGGTACCGTCAGCTCGACCACAGCGCCTCTACCCTGCCGGTCTCCCCGAGCGCGATCTTTACTTTTCCCATCAGGTCGCTGTAAATGAGCCACTCGTATTCGTGCACATCGAGCGTGCGATGCTCGCCAGGGCAGCTGCAGTTGGCCATCTCATCCATGACTTCGATCTCGATACGCTCGTAGGCGCGCTGGATCATCGCGCGCGTCTGCCCGGTCGCGATGTTGTGCAGTCGGGGTGCGCCGGCACTGCTGAGGCTGACCGGAAAGCTGCGGATAGCGTCGGCGAGGAGCCGGGGCGGCTCGCCGCCGACCAGGGGTTCGGTGTGGGGCTCGGCTGACGGCTGGGGGTGGGGGTTCATGCCGTGACGGTAGCGGCAGTGCGGGGAAAGTGGGAAGGCGAAGCCGTGCGCTATGGAATGGTCGTGCAGCTGAGGGCTTGTTGAGGAGGGGCCTGGGGTTTACTCGGCGCTGGCGTTTACTCCGGAACCGGGGCTTCCACCTTCAGCTCTGCGCCGAAGATGGCCACCAGAAGCTGGCCGGTCCACTCGATCAGATCCGAGTCGGCAAGCGGAATACCTTGGCGCACCGGGAGCGGAACGGACACCGAATGGGTCTGGCCAAAGTAGCGGGCGCCCGGGAACATCCGCTGCAGCCGGATTTGGATCGAATCCGCAAGCTCCATGGATGCGACGCGCAGGTTTCCACCGGCGGTCACGACCTCCGAGAGGCCGGCCTTCTGCGCCATTCGCCGCAGACGCGAGACCGCGATGAGGTTTTGCACCTCGACGGGTGGCTCGCCGTAGCGGTCGGTGAGCTCCTCGAGAACCCGATCGATGGAGTCGGGGGATGCTGTGGGAGAGGCCGCCGTCGACAGCTTCTGGTAGGCCTCGAGCCGCAACCGCTCGCTCTCGACATATTCCTCGGGGATGTGGGCATTGACCGGCAGCTCGAGACGCAGCTCGGTCTGGCCCTCGGCGACATCCCCGCGGAAGGTCGACACCGCCTCTCCGATCATGCGCAGGTAGAGGTCGAAGCCGACACCGGCGATGTGACCGGACTGCTCGCCACCGAGCAGGTTGCCGGCCCCACGAATCTCGAGGTCTTTGAGCGCGACCTGCATACCGGCGCCGAGCTCGTTATTCGCGGCGATCGTGGCGAGCCGGTCGTGGGCGACCTCACCGAGGGGCTTATCGGCGTCGTAGAGAAAGTAGGCGTAGGCCCGCTCGCGGCCGCGGCCGACCCGACCGCGCAACTGGTGCAGCTGGCTAAGCCCGTATTTGTCGGCCCGGTCGATGATGAGGGTGTTCGCGTTGGCGATGTCGAGCCCGGTCTCGATGATGGTGGTCGAGACGAGCACGTCGAACTTGCGCTCCCAGAAGTCCACCATCACCTGCTCGAGCACGTGCTCGGGAAGCTGGCCATGGGCCACCGCAACTCGCGCCTCCGGAACGAGCTCGGCAAGCTGGGCCGCGACCCGACTGATCGAGGCGACCCGGTTGTGCACGAAAAAGATCTGGCCCTCGCGCAGCAGTTCGCGCCGGATGGCTGCGCCAACCTGCTTGTCGTTGTACGGACCGACGAAGGTGAGGATCGGATGCCGGTCCTCCGGCGGAGTCGCGAGCGTCGACATCTCGCGGATGCCGGTCACCGCCATCTCCAGCGTGCGCGGGATGGGCGTTGCGCTCATCGCGAGGATGTCGACGTTGGTCTTCAGCTTCTTCAGCGCATCCTTATGCTCGACTCCGAAGCGCTGCTCCTCGTCGATGATCACCAGTCCAAGATTCTTCAGCACGATATTGGGGCTGAGCAGGCGGTGGGTGCCGATGACGACATCCACCGTGCCATCCGCCATGCCTTCGATCGTTTCCTTCGACTCCTTGTCGGTCTGAAAGCGACTGAGTGCCCGCAGGTGCACCGGGAAACCGGCGAAGCGCTCGGCGAAGGTCTCCATGTGCTGCTTCACGAGCAGGGTCGTCGGCACCAGCATGATCACTTGCTTACTGTCCTGCACGGCCTTGAAGGCGGCCCGGATGGCGACCTCGGTCTTGCCGTAGCCCACGTCACCGGAGATGAGGCGGTCCATCGGGATCGGCCGCTCCATGTCGGCCTTGACCTCATCGATGGTGGTGAGCTGGTCTGGGGTCTCCGCGAAAGGGAAGGCCTCTTCGAGCTCGCGCTGCCACGGGGTATCGGGCGGGAAGGCGTGGCCACGGCTCGCCATGCGCGCCGAATAGAGCTTCACGAGCTCGACGGCGATGTCGCGCACCGCCTTGCGGGCGCGTCCTTTTTGGGCCGCCCATTCGGATCCGCCCATCTTGCTGAGCGCGGGCGCCTCTCCCCCGACATAGCGGGTGAGAAGGTCGAGCTGGTCGGTGGGAACGTAAAGCTTGTCGTTGGGATAGCCGCGCTTCGACGGCGCGTATTCGACCAGCAGGTATTCTCGGTTGTTCTTTACCGGGTTTCGCCCCCCGGTGGAGACGGTGCGCTGCACGAGCTCGGCGAATCGCCCGATGCCGTGGGTCTCATGCACCACGAAATCACCGGCCTTGAGTTGCAGCGGGTCGACAACGTTCTTGCGCCGACTGGCCAGCTTCTTCACCTGACGAGTGTCGTAGCCGGCGGCACGCCCGTAGAACTCACTCTCGCTCAGCAGTGCAAATTTGATCTCCGGCAACTCGAAGCCGTGCTCGACAGAGGCACAGAGCAGGTACGCGACGCCGGTGTCCAGGGTGTGCGGAAGCTCGTCGACCATGCGCGCGGCGAAGCCATGCTCGCCAAGGGCCTCAGCGGCGCGTTCGACCAGACCGTGCCCGGCGGCGACGACCACGACGGTCCAGCCATCCGTGAGCCGGTCGCCGACATAGTCGATTGCACCGTCGGCCTGGCCCTGGAAGGTGGGAACGGTGGTGGCGCCGATTCGGATGTAGTGGTCGCCGTCACGAAGTTCGGAGGTCGCTGACGTGTCGGGCGCTGCGGCGCCAGAGTCGACACTGCCGCCGCTGTCGAAACTGCCTCCGCTGTCGAAACTGCTGAGTGTCCACCAGTTGCGGGAGCCAGCGGCATCCCGAAGCGCGTTGATGCTGAGGAAGTCGCCCGAATCGAGGTCGATCGGAGCCTCGGCCCCCGCGGTGGCGGCATTCCAGGCGGCGCTGAGGAACTCGCGATTGGTCTCGACGAGGCTCACGGCGCGACTCGCGACCCGTTCGGGCGCGAGAACGGCGACCGCGGCATCCGTCGGCAGGTAGTGGGTGAGCGGAACGAGACGATCGGCGAGCGCGGGCGCGAGCGACTCCATGCCGTCGACCGGGATGCCCTCGCTGATCTTGGCCAGCATCTGGCTGAGACTCGGAAACTCGTGCTGCATCTCGCGGGCGCGCTGCTTCACCGCGTCGCTCAGCAATAGCTCGCGACTCGGCGGCAGCTCGACCATGGGGATCGGCTCCTCCATCGAGCGCTGGTCGGCGACCGAGAACTGGCGGATCTGCTCGACCTCGTCGCCGAAGAACTCCACCCGACAGGGATGCTCCGCCACCGGCGCGAATACGTCGAGAATGCCGCCGCGGACCGCGAATTCGCCGCGACGCGTGACCATGTCGACACGGGAATATGCCAGATCGACCAACTGGCGACTGATGCTGGCCAGGTTGTAGCCTCGGCCGCCGGCCGTGAGTGCGAGCGGCTCGATGCTGGTCAGATTGTCGGCGAGCGGTTGAAGCGCTGCGCGCACGCTCGCGACGATCACGAGATCGCCCGCCGGGGCATCCTGCCAGCGCTGCATGATGCGCAGGGCATGGATGCGCTTGCCGACGGTTTCGGCGCTGGGACTCAGGCGCTCGTGTGGGAGGGTCTCCCAGGCGGGGAACTCCACGACCTTGGCTTCTGGCATCACGCTGGCAAGGGCAGACCGAAGGGACTCGGAATCACGGCCGGTCGCCACGATTGCAAGGAGCGCCTGCGGAGCATTGGACGTGTCTGCGCGCGACTTCAGCAGTGACGCCAGGAGTGGGGCGCGGAGGCCATCCACGAGGGAAAAGTCCGCGCTGCGGGATGCCCAGGAGACGGCGTTTTCGAACGTGTGGGCGCGCAAAAGCGCGGAATTCAAGCCCGAAAGTATCACTCGGGCAAGTGTACGCGTGGGGGATGACAGACAGCTGCGGGGATCTCGATACAGCACTGGCGCAGCTGCTCGATCAGCACAGCTGCTCGAGCAGCGCAGAGAGTGGGCTCTCAGCGCTATTCGCTGGCGGTGCTATCCGCTGGCGGTGCTATTCGCTGGCGGTGTGGAAGCGCAGCTGGGCGGCCGTGAGGCCGTCTTGGGCGATGGACTCAACGGCATCCGCCGCATCTGCCAGAAGATTGGGAAGCACGGCGCGCTCGGTGGAGCCGAAGTCGCGCAACACGAAATCGGCCGCGGACTGCCGACCGGGCGGACGACCGATACCGACCCGCACCCGGGTGAAGTCCCCCGTGCCGATGGCCGAGATGATGTCGCGGATGCCGTTGTGGCCGCCATGACCGCCACCGAACTTGATCTTGAGCTTGTCGAACGGAATGTCGAGTTCGTCATGCACAACGATCAGCTGCGCCGGCTCAATCTTATAGAAGTTGAGCAGCGACGCGACCGGTCCGCCGGAGAGGTTCATGAAGCTATTGGGCTTGGCAAGCACGAGCCGCGGGCCCTCGAGACCCGAGCGCCCCTCCGCCACGGTCGAGTGCGTCCTGTGCGAACGAAAGGATGCCGAGGCACGGTGCGCGAGGTCGGCGAGCACCATCTGGCCAACATTGTGTCGATTGCTCGCGTAGTCGGGCCCGGGATTGCCGAGCCCGACTACGAGCCACTGAGTGGAGTCCATGGACTGTTACTGCAGTGTGGTGATGAGAGGGTTACTGCTCTTCGGCGGCTTCCTCGGTGCCGTCCTCGGCGGGGGCATCTTCGGTTTCCTCGACCTCGGGGATCTCGCCGAGGTCCTGCTCGGCCGGGATGCTGATGGCGACGACCAGCACCTCGGGGTCAGTGATCAGCACCGAGCCCTCGGGCAGCGCGACATCCTTCGCGAAGATCTGCGTGCCGGCTTCGAGTCCCTCGACGTCGACGACGACATTCTGCGGGATGTTCGTGGCCAGTGCCTCGATCGTGATCGACTTGGCATCCAGGTCGACCGCAGTGCCGGCGACCGGCTCACCCGTCACGTGGACGGCGACGTCGACCTCGACGCGCTCGCCCTTGCGCAGCACGATCAGGTCGATGTGCTCGATGATCTGGCGGAGCGGATCCTTCTGCACGTCCTTGACGAGGGCGAGCTGGTTGGCTCCACCGTCGAGCTGGAGGTCCAGGATGGCATTCGCCTTACGCAGCAGGAGCGCGATCTCGTGGGCCGGCAGGCTCACGTGCAGCGGCTCGGTACCGTGACCGTAGACGACCGCGGGCACCTTGCCGGCGGCGCGAAGCTTGCGAGCAACACCCTTGCCGAAGGTGGTGCGGGACTCGGCCGCGATCTTGTTGGTGAGCTCCTTGTGAGCTTTCTTGTCAGACATTCTTCTCCTTCGCGGACCTTCTGTGTTTCAGCACAGTGCCCGCGTCTATTGGTTTCCACTCGAACGCATCAGCGTGAGGAAAGACTTTGGGGCTGAAAGCAGCCACGTGCCCGATCCACCGCGTCGATAACGGATGCATGGCATCCCTCGCCGAAGTACAGCTTGTGATCTTACACGGGTCGCGCCAATCTCGATACGGTCGCGGGGGCGGGGGGTGAGGGTATGCGAGGGCGTGCGGGCACCTCCGCGCCGCGGGGTGACACGTGCGCCCGAATTTTCGGGTGCGCGTGTCACTCGGGAGCGCGGAGGTGACAACCGGCAGCACGTGCGACACCTGGCAGCGCACGTGTCACTCAGGAGGGCGCGTGTCACTCGGGAGCGCACCTGTCACCCGCGGCCGCAGAGGGTCGACCTGCTCAACCACCAAATAGGGCTGGACTTTCGGACATGATTTAGCACCAATGACCACAGGGAGTTCACAGTCGCCTCCCCGCCGCCATCCCGAGCACCTGCGCCGGCTCTGTCGATAGTCAACAAGGAAGTTGGTCACCAATGACGAACAGACGCAGGCGGTGGGCGGGCATCGTGCTTGCCACGACCAGCACGATCGCGCTGATCGCAGCACCGGGAATTGCGAACGCCGCTGTTCCCACCGGAAACACCTGGAGCGGCAAGACCGCTCCCCTAGCCACCCCGTGGACCGCCGACGTCACCCCGACGAACGCGCTGCCCGATTACCCTCGGCCACAATTAGCACGCCCGTCCGTGGCATCCCCGCAGTGGCAGAGCCTCAACGGGCTCTGGCAGTACGCGGAGACCGATGGCTTCAGCGCTCCCCCGATCGGCACCGACCTCGCCGGGCAGATCCTGGTGCCCTAGCCGGCCGAGTCGGCGCTGAGCGGAGTGCAGAAGCATTCCGACTACATGTTCTATCGCCGCACCGTGGACGTGCCGAAGAACTTCACCACCGGTGACCAGCACCTACGACTCAACTTCGGCGCGGTCAACTACGACGCGACCGTCTACGTGAACGGCACCCAACTCGCGCGTCACACCGGAGCGTACGACTCCTTCAGCGTGGACATCACAAACGCTCTTCGCCCGCGTGGCCCGCAGGAGATCGTCGTTGCGGTGCACTCGCCGGTGGACAGCGCCACAATTCCAGTCGGCAAGCAGCGGCTCGATCCGAGCGGCATCTTCTACACCGCCGCATCCGGAATCTGGCAGTCGGTCTGGCTCGAGCCCGTGGCCGCAACGAGTATCGCGAGCTTCACCGCGACTCCGGATGTCGCCTCCTCGAGCTTCACGATCGCGACGACGCTCAACGGCGACCCGACCAACCAGAAACTATCGGTCGACGTATACGCCGGAACCAAGAAGGTGGCCAGCGGCAGTGGTGCGGCGAACGAGTCGATGAAGCTCACGGTTCCGAAACCCCGCCTATGGAGCCCGGATGACCCGTTCCTCTATACCTTCAAGGCCACGCTCAAGGGCAACGGCCATGGCACCGACAGCGTCGAGAGCTATGCCGGCCTGCGATCGATCGCCGTCGCGAACGTCGGCGGCAAGCAGCGCATCACGCTCAACGGAACGCCGACTTTCCTACTGTCGACTCTCGACCAGGGCTACTGGCCGGACGGCATCTATACGGCGCCGACCGATGCCGCCCTCAAATTCGACATCCAGAAGACGAAGGATCTCGGCTTCAACACAATCCGCAAGCACATCAAGATCGAGCCGGCCCGGTGGTACTACTGGGCCGACAAGCTCGGCCTGATGGTGTGGCAGGACTCTCCCGCGCTGCCGACCGGACGTAACGGATCACTCACCACCGGGGACAAGGCAAACTTCCGGGCCGAGACGGCGCAGATGGTGACCCAGCTGAAGAATGTGACCTCGATCATCGGCTGGATTCCGTTCAACGAGGGCTGGGGCCAGTGGAGCGTTTCGGCCGCGAGTGACGTCGGCGCGCAGGTGAAGAAGCAGGATCCGTCCCGACTCGTGAATGACCGGAGCGGATCGAATTGCTGCGACACTCCCGGCGACCCGGGTACAGGCGACGTGATCGACTGGCACCAGTACCAGGGACCAGCGCTTCCGGCTCCATACGCGACCAGGGCATCCATCGATGGCGAGCACGGCGGGCTCACTCTCTCCGTTGCCGGCCACACCTGGCCGGGCGCTCCGATCAACCCCTACGGTTCGGTGAAGGATGCCGCGGCGCTCAACGATGCCTATGAAGCGAACAACGCGGTATTGCGTGACCAAGGCGCTCCCTACGGTCTCTCCGGCAGCGTTTACACGCAGATCACCGACGTGGAGGGAGAGCAGAACGGCTTCTTCACCTACGACCGCCAGGTGGAAAAAGTGGATGAAGCGCGCGTTCGTGCGTCGAACCTCGCCGTGATCGCGGCCGGTGCGAAGGCCACTCCGACCGCTCCTCCGGGCACGCCGGGGCTCGCCGGGGTCGACCGCTGGTCGTTCGACGAGACCTCCGGCGCAGTTGCGGCCGACAGCGTCGGGTCACATGATCTCGCGCTGCGCAACGGTGCAACCTTCGCACCGGGTATTAGTGGCAATGCATTGACACTCAACGGAGCTGACCAGTTCGCCGAGTCATCCGGAACACTCATTCCCACCGAGAATACGAACTACAGCATCTCGGCGTGGGCGAAACTGGACACGGTCGGGGGTGCCTTCCAGACCGTGGCGAGCGAGGACGGGGACGCGAACAGCGCCTTCTTCCTGCAGTACTCGGGGGCCGACAAACGCTGGGCCTTCAGCTTCGCGAGTGTGCGAGCGCTGGCCACGACGGTCGGCCAGCCTGTCGCGGGAACGTGGTACCACCTCGTCGGCGTGCGGGATGTGACTAACTCGAAGCTGTCGATCTATGTGGATGGAGTGCTCTCGGGCTCGGTGGGCATTCTCGGCGGAGGCGACAAGGGAACCGGCAACCTCGAAATCGGACGGGGCAAGTTCGGCGGCAAACCGGTGGACTTTCTCGGCGGGGCAGTCGACAACGTGAAGGTCTTCGACCGGGCGCTGTCGGCGGCGGAGGTGTCGACGCTCAACGCGACCGGCGCGGGGAGCTAGGGTCCGACTCCGCCGCCGCGAGTGACACGCGCGCCCGAACATTCGGGCGCGCGTGTCACTCGGCGGCGCGGAGGAGCGGGGAAGTGACCGGGGGATGCCCGACCAGTGGCGCGGCAATCGACGCCGCCACGATCGACGCCACCGTGAGGTGCTCGTCGAGCGACACCCGCACGCCGGGCTCCTCCGGCGCGAGAGGCTCGAGCGTGGCGAGCTGCGAATCGAGCAGGGACGCCGGCATGAAATGGCCAACGCGAAGCTGCACCCGAGACTCGAGCAGCTCGCGCGAGCCGTCGAGGAACACGAAGCGCACCGAGGGCGCTGCCGCGAGAATCGCCCGCCGATAGGTCTTCTTCAACGCGGAACACGCGATCACAAGACCGTCAGGCGCGACGGCGAGCTCGGCACCCACCAGCGCCAGCCAGGGCATCCGATCGTCGTCGGTCAGAGCGATTCCTGCCGCCATCTTCGCCACATTGGCGGCCGGATGCAGGTCGTCGGCATCCCGGAACGGCACACCGAGTGCCGCGGCGAGCGCGATCCCGACCGTCGTCTTGCCCGAGCCGGAGACACCCATAACCACAACGAGAGGCTTCATAGGAAACGCAACAACACCTTGCCGGATCGAGCCGAATCGCGAGCCATTTCGAACGCCTCGAGAGCGTCGGTAACCGCATATTCGTGGGTCACGACCGGATCGACGAAGAGCGATCCGTCAGAAAGTGCATGGATCACCTCATCAATCTCGTCGACAAACCGGAATGAACCAACGAGCTCAAGTTCCCGGGTGATGGCAAGGGAAATTAGTGCGGGCTGTTCGCCAGACGGAAGCAGACCCACCATCACGATACGTCCACCGCGCGTCGCACCGCGCACTGCCGAGGCTAGTCCGCGAGAGCTGCCGGACGACTCGATCACCACGTCTGCGTCCACCGCTGCTATCGCATCAGTATCGCCCGCGTGGAGCACCCGCGTCGCTCCAACCGCGGCTGCGACCTCAAGGGGTTTGTCGAAGACGTCCACGGCGATAATCTCCGCCGCTCCGGCGCGGGCGAGTACGGCAATCACCAAAGCTCCGATTGGGCCTGATCCGACGACCAGTACTCGCTTGCCTCTGACCGAACCTGCGCGCGCGACCGCATGCCAGGCCACACTGGCCGGTTCAATGAGGGCGGCGGTGAGCAATGGTAATTCCGGCGGCAGGGGATGGAGCATCCGCGAGTCGAGCACTACGATTCCCGCGAACGCACCGTCGGTGTGGGGAATGCGCGCGGCGCTTCCGAGATAGCTGCACCCCGGCGAGAGATTCGGGCGGGCGAGCGGATAGCGCGATCCATCTCCAGGGCCGGGAGTGGCCGGATGAACAGCCACAGCCGTACCGACGATCGGGCCCGATCCGTCCGCGGCGGCCCGCACTACGCGACCGACAACCTCATGGCCGAGCACCATTGGCGCGGAGAGGATGGACTCCCCTGCCGCACCGTGCAGCCAGTAGTGGAGATCGGAACCACAGATGCCGCCGTAGTGAATCTGCACCACGCTCTGGTTCGCACGCGGCACCGGGACAGCCACCTCCTCGACCCTGAGGTTGCCTTTCGCGTAAGCAACGACTCCGAGGCTCTTAGTGGGCAGTTCAGGCATGCGGTCTCCTAGCCGATCGTGTTGGTGAGAGTGCCGATACCGGCAAGCGTGATCTCGACCCTGTCACCTGGTTGCGCTGCGAAAAAGGTATTTGGCGCGCCGGTGAGAATCACATCACCGGTTTCAAGCCGCAGCCAACTGGTGACGTAAACGAGGCACGCCAGAACGCTCGATGGCAGGTTGAACGAGCCGGACTGGCCCACCACCCGCCCATTAATGACGACCTCGGTGGCGACGTTCTCCGGATCGGCGATCTCCGTCTCAATCCAGGGTCCTAGCGGGGTGTAATTGATTCCACTTTTGGCTTGGAAATTCTTCTCGTCTCGGGGCACCTGGTCGATGTTGGTCACGTCGTTGGCGACCGCGTACCCGAAAACGTGATCGAAGGCGTTCGACTCAGTGAGCTGGTAAGCCTGCCGACCAATCACCACCGCCAGCTCTCCTTCGATATTGACGGTGCCGATGTCTCGCCGCACCGGGATGATTTCGCCCGGGTTCGCCACACTGTGCGGTGACTTGTGCCAGGCCTGCATCGGCAGCGGATGATCGTTGTTGCCGCGGTTGTGGGCGATGCCCACGATCACTCGAGGGCGCACGGGAGCGAGAAGTATCGCGTCATCCGCCGGCGTGTGTGCGCCGGTATAAGCCAGCGTCTCGGCGAAGGGATCCTCGATGTGGCGCCATGAGTCGCCGGAAGCGACGGCATTCACGATGCCATCGGCAGTCTGTAATCGGGCAAAGCGCATTGCGTGCCTCCTGTTCCGGGCGCCGCAGTCAGACGACCGCGGTCATCCCACCATCGACGTACAGCACCTGACCATTGACGAAATCGGAAGCGTCAGAGCAGAGGAAGACCAAGGCTCCAATGAGGTCGTGCAGTTGCCCCCAGCGACCGGCGGGCGTGCGGGTGCGTACCCATTCGCTGAAGGCCGTGTCTTCGACGAGAGCCCGGGTGAGTTCGGTGTCGAAATAGCCCGGGGCGAGGGCATTCACCTGGATGCCACTCGGTCCAAGATCAGCGCACATGCCCTTCGTGAGCATCGCCACTCCTCCTTTGGTCGCCGCATAGGGTGCGATGCCTGGCCGACCGAGTTGCGACTGCACCGACCCAATATTGACGATTTTTCCTCTCCCACGAGGCACCATCCGGCGAGCGACGGCCTGGCCAACGAAAAATACACTGGACAGGTTGGTCGCGACCAGGTCGTCCCAATCCGACAGGGTGAACTCGACGAACGGGTTGCGACGCTGGATTCCTGCATTGTTCACCAAAATGTCGAGGGGGCCGACCTCGGACTCGACACGGGCAACGCCAACAGCCACCTCCGACGCATCCGTCACATCAAATACAGTCGTGAACACTGTGGCGCCGGATGTGCCGGCCAATTCAGCTCGAGCGGATTCGAGAACGACGGGGTCGCGGCCGTGCAACACGACGCGCGCACCCGCCTGCGCGAGACCCGTTGCGAGGGCAAGGCCGATGCCTCGGCTGGATCCGGTGACGAGAGCGACTCGATCGCTGAGGTCGAACAGTGATGACGTCATTGGTATCCCTGGGTAGCGGCCACCAGGAGGACTGGTCCGCCCGTAGATTCTGGAAGCATCATGTTACCAGTCTGCTGAACTACGTTCAATATGATGAACGTATCCCGCTTGCTCAGATGCTTTCGGAGACCAGGAGCGGAGTCGTGAGTTGAGCCGCCGCCGAGCGAAGCGCCTCGACCGCAATTGCCTGCTGCGCAGCCGTATTGTCGGGAAAGACGAGCGAGACTCCGATCGCAAAGGACGGATCAGACGCTCGCGACGACGGAACGAGCACCGCGAGGCCGACCACGCTCGGGTGCACCTCTCCCGCATCCACCGCGAAGCCCTGCTGCCGGGTGGCCGCAAGCTTCGCCTGAAGCGAACTAAGCGTCGCGGTCGATTCTGGCGTGAAAGTGACGATGTGCCTGCCGTCCGCAAATAGTCGGTCGATCTCGTTCGGGTCAAGTTCGGAGAGCAACGCCGTTCCCACCGCCGTTGCGGAGGCCGGATAGCGATCCCCCACGCTCGCCGAGAGGGGAAACCTCTCGTGCCCCTCGAATACGGCGAGATAGAGCACGCGGGGGCCATCGAGCATCGCAATCTGCACGAGCTGGCTGGAGAGCGCGGGCGAATCCTCGCAGATCCGATAAAACTCCCTCACCTGATCGAAGGTGGAGAGGTAGGAGCTCCCGAGCTCGACGGTGCGTCGACCAAGGAGGTAGCCGCCGGCAGCCCGGCGGATGAGACGACCATCTTCAAGCGCCGCGCAGAGGTTCGATGTCGACGACTTGGCGATTCCGAGCTCCCGGGCGATCTCACTCAACGAACGCACCTGCCCGTGGGACTCCGCAAGGAAATCCAGAATGCGAAGCGAACGCACGACTGCGGGAGCCGACGCGGTGCGCTCACCGTCCGTCTCGCTTCCCACGTCATCTCTTCCGATGTGGCTGACGTTGCCGCTCACTCGAACCCCTCACCAGCCATCGTCAATAGAACTCGACCGTGTCCACCCGGTTGATAAGGGGACGTGAGTCGAGCAACCGTGTCGCATTGCGCGCGAACAGCTCGGCGATCAGCCTATCTTCCGCCGGATTCAATGCGGCGGTGTGGGGGCTGACCAGCACGCGGGGATGCTGCCACAGTGGGCTATCGACCGCCAGGGGTTCATCGGCGAAGACATCGAGAGCGGCAAATCCGACCCTGCCGTCCCGAAGGGCACCGATGAGAGCCCTCTCGTCGATCACGGTCCCCCGCCCGACGCTCACCACAGTGACCCCCGGCTTCACCGCAGCAAATACTTCTGCGCTCATCAAACCCTCGGTGGCAGCCGTACCGGGCAACGTCACCACGATTCCGTCCACGGAAGCAACTGCTTCCGTCAGCCGATCGGGGTGAACAATTTCGTCGACTCCCTCGACGGTATTTGCCTGTCGACTAGTACCCATCACGTAGGCGCCGAGCGACGCAAGCTTGACCGCCGTGGCGCGGCCGATACTTCCGAGACCCACAATGAGAATCTTCTGCTCAGAAATGAGACCCATCGCCCAGCGGCCCGACCAGACGGATGCCTCCTGCTGCTCGATGAGTCGCGGAAGGGTCTTGGCACCCGCGAGTAGGCCGAACACCGCGTATTCCGCCAGCGGCTGGGCGTGCACACCGGCCGAGGTGGTGAAGATCACCCTGTCGAGCTGCACTGCTGTCAATCCTGCTGCCCTGACCTGCCCGCCGCCGCCGGCCGGCATGGTCTGCACCCAGCGCAAGCCTGGATTTGCGCCCACCGTGCGGGCGAGCTTGACCGGTGTCTCGTCGGGTACGCCGTAGAGCGCATCGGCCGAATCGACGAGGCGGCAGAATTTTTCTTCCTCGGCATCCGTTCGGCGAAAATTCGGCTCTCCACCGTGGTCTCCCGGCCACCGCATCGGCGGGAGAAGCGCCTGGTCGCGAATCAGCTCGACTCTGGGTTCGAGTTCTTCGATCCTGGCGCAGAGTTCTTCGCTGAGGGGTGTCGCTACGACAACGCGGAGGCGGTCGGTCTGGTTCGTCACGGTTTCATCTTTCGTCGCGAGTGAGAGTAATTACGCCAGGGGTAGCGGACAGTCGAAATGGACTATTCATCCCTGTGAACGGGGTTCGTTATGCTGTGCAGATGAATCCGGATACCACCACCACTTCGCAGCCCTTTCCCCGAGTCGGAATGATCGGGCTGGGGGTGATGGGGCATCCGATGGCCGTGCATTCTCTCCGCGCAGCGGAGGAACGATCATCACAACTGACCGTGACCGCGAGGGACCGGCAGAGAGTCTCGGCCCTGGTCGATGCCGGTGCGAGCTGGGCCGCGACCCCTCGCCGCCTGGCGGAACAGAGCGACGTGATTGTGCTGATGCTGCCCGATCTCCCCGAGGTCGAGCAGGTGCTCGGGGGGGCCGACGGCCTCCTGGCCGGAATCACGATGCCGACCGTGATCGCCATCGGATCGACCTCTTCACCGGAGGGAGTGCGACTCATTGCCGACGTGATCGGGGACCGGACGGCGGGCCTCGCGACCGTGATCGACTCTCCGGTGAGTGGCGGCGAAGACGGAGCGATCGCGGGAACATTGTCGATAATGGTCGGCGGGGCGCCGGATGACTTTGAGCGGGCTGGTCCAGCCCTGCGTGCTTTCGGCACCCCCGTGCTGCTCGGCCCCCTAGGTTCGGGGCAGATCGCGAAGGCGTGCAACCAGATGATCGTGGCATCCGCCGTGCTCGCCCTCGGAGAGGCAATTGTGATCGCGGAGCGGAGCGGAATTGACGTTCGGGCACTTCTCACGCTGCTTTCCGGCGGATACGCCGGAAGCCGAGTGCTCGAAACGCGGTTGGAGCGATTCGTCAACAAGGATTACAGTCCTTCCGGAGTAGCAAAATACATGGTCAAAGATCTTTCGTTCGCGAAGGCCCAAGCCGCGCGCACGGCCACGGTTACCCCACAGCTTGAGCTGTTGTTCGATCAGTTCAGTGCGCTGGCCGCCGAGGGTTTCGGTGACAGCGACATCGCGGTCACCCGAGCCTTCGTGGAGTCGCACACACCCTGATCGTGAGCACGCCCGATGCCCGATGGGCGGGTCCGGCCGGACAACCCCAGAGGTGGCCCGGCCGGAGCTGCGGCTTGTTACTTGCCCCACACCTTCTTGTAGACGTCGCGATATCCGCTCGCCGGGTCGAAGGTGTCGCCAGAGGGAACATTGGCCTTGGTGATGAGCCCGGGAGCCGGAACAAAGCCCGACCAATCGGTCTTCGCAAGTGCACGGTTCACCTCGTCGACGATCTCCCAGCCCTGCAGGATGAGAGGCTCGGCGACCGTTGCGGCCTGGTAATCGACCGATCGGATGCGCTGGAATTCCGCGGAATCTCCATCACCCGCCGCGACAGATTTCGGAGTTCCCGCGGGGTCCTTGCCCGCCGCCCGCAGAGCCTGCTGGGCCCCACCGAAGTAGTTACCGTTGATCGCGAGGAGATAGGTGAGCTTGTCGCCATCCTTCTGAAGCAGATTCGAGATGAGCCCTGGCATGCGCGAGTCTGCCTCGGCGATCGGCGAGTCTTGGTACGACAGCACCGAGCATCCTTTGCAGGCCTTGACATAGGCCTCCATCGCCTTCGCCTTTTCGACGGCGATCTCATACTGGCCATCGGTGAAGATCGCGACCCCCGCCTTGCCGTTCGAGTCCGCCACCGCATACGCCGCCGCAAGCTGCGAGACGGCGAGCGGATCGGTCGACACGTTCGTGAACAGGCCTCCACCCGGCCCGGCAGCGCTTCCTGCATGCCAGCCGACCAAGGGGATACCAGCGCCCGCTGCGGTCTTGATGGTCGCAGCCTGCTCGGTCGGATCGAAGCCACCAAGCACGATCGCGACCGGCTTGGCGGCGATAGCTTGGTTGAGAGCATCCGTTCGCCCCTGAGCCGTCGCCTTACCGTCGTAGACGTTGACGTTCCAGCCCATCACCTTCGCGGCTTCCTTCACACCCTGCGAGACAGTATTGACCCCGCCATTAGTCAGGTCGCTGCCCACGAATGCAACAGTTGCACCGCCCTGCTGCGCCTTCGGGCCCGTGTTTTTGGGCGTGAACCCGGTCGAGGCGCTGAGGCTGTCGGAGACGAGCTTCTTTGAAGCCGCGACGATGTCTCCCTTCGGGATAATCGAGGCGTATTTACTGTCGGACACCGCCGTCGTGGTCGCCTTGGTACCTCCTCCGACGGATCCGCTGGAGCATCCGGTCAGGACGACGGTAAGCGCGACGGGAACAGCCGCCAAGGAGAGAATTCCCCTACGCAGTTTTGCTTTGTTCATGACTGACTCTTTCTCTTGGTTTCTCTGTGGGGAGGCAATACCGGGCCGCTTCGCCCGGTATCGCCTGTATCTGTGGTGCATTCGCGGGTGTTCGGTAGATCGGTCCTACTTTTCGGGTGGGGTAGACCCCGTTGTCGACACGGCCGCGACGGCATCGACGGTGCCGGGCAGGGAGGCTGCAGACTCCTTACCCCCTGGTGACGAATCGTCACCAGACGTTTCCTGTGTTGGCAGGCTCGGTTCCACGGCACGACCGAGCCTTCGCCGACTGGCGAGCGACGCGATAGTGATCGCCGCAACGAGGGTGAGCCCGTTGAAGAGTGGCTCGAGGAAGAACTGGCCCGGCAGAAGCTGCTGCAACCCGGAAATCCCGATGGTCGCGATGGATACTCCGAGAATCGTGCCGAGAGCGTTCACTCGTCCGGGCCGGATGGTCGTCGAGCCGAGGAACGCCGCCGCGAGGGCGGGGAGCAGAAACTCGGAGCCGATGTTGGCTTGGGCCACTCCCGCCTGGCGGGAGGAGAGCAGGATGCCGGCGACCGCGGTGAGCATTCCCGAAGCCACCATGGCGCCGACAATGTAACGGCGACGGCGCACGCCCGTGAGCTCTGCGGCCTTCGGGTTGGCGCCGACGGCGTAGAGGTAGCGCCCAGCCGGGAGAAACTCGAGAACGACCCAGAGCAGCAGGCCGATCACCAGGGCGATAACGAAGGTGCCGGGGATTGGACCAAGGCTCCACGTGGACAGCGCATCGAATGCGGATGCCCGCATGCCGGTGTTGTCGGTTACCTGGCGGCCGCCGGTGGCCCAGTAGGTGATCGCGTAGATAACCTGGGCGGTCGCGAGAGTCGCGATGAAGGCATCCACCTGGGCAAGTTCGATGAGTAGTGCGTTCACGAGTCCGACGATCGCTCCTCCAACCAGGCACATCAGGATGACGAGTCGATAGTCGATCCCCTGCAGCTGCCAGAGCAACGCCATCACCTGCCAGAGTCCGACCCCATAGCCAATGGAGAGGTCGATCTTGCCAGCGACCATCGGCAGCGTCACTGCGAGCGCGAGGATCAACAGGATCGACTTGCTCGATGCGAGCAACTGAAAATTGAGCAGGGTAGCGAACGAATCCGGCCGGGCAATGGCAAACAGGATGAAGAGCACGACAGTAAGCACCACCATGCCGTACACGGTGAAGAGTTTGCGATACCAGGGCGCGCCCTTCGGCGGCTCGAGTGCCGTCGATTTCAGGGACGTGTTCATGCTCATGCGACTCTCGTTTCTTCTGGGGTTCGTTCGAGATCGGATGCCACGGCGACAAGGTTGGCGATGGTGAGCTCTGCGCCGGAGAGCTCTGCGATCACCACCCCGCGGCCGAAGACAATGGCCCGATGCGCGATCTTGGAGACTTCCTCCATATCGGTAGACACGACGATCGCCGCTGTCCCCTGCCGTGCCGCATCCCGGAGGAGGGCGTAGATCTCGGATTTCGCACCGACATCCACTCCCATGGTCGGTTCTTCGAGCACCACCACCGTGCGACCGACACCGAACCAGCGAGCGAGAATGACCTTCTGCTGGTTACCCCCGGAAAAGGTGTCGAGGGGCAGCTCGGGGTCGGTTGGACGAATGCCAAAGGCTGAGACGTATTTTGCGGCGGCGATCCGTTCCGCCCGAGCGGTGCGGAACTCGAATGTCTTTCGGCCCCACACCGCCGGATTGAGGAACAGGTTTTCGCGCACGGACAGCCCAGGCGCAACCGCCTCCGCCTCCCGATTCGAGGTTGCGAATCCGACGCCCCGTGCGACGGCCGTCGCGGGGTTCCGTGGGGCGAGCGGGGCACCATCCAGCTCCATCGCCCCGGAGCGGATGAGGGTCGCGCCGGCGATTGCACGCCCGATAGGCTCCTGGCCTGCACCGCGGAGGCCACACAGGGCAACAACCTCGCCCCGTCGCGCCGTGAAAGAGACCGGTCCAGCGCCGTCGACGACGACTTCAGTAAGGCGCAGCCGAGTATCCTCCTCTGGCTGGTCGAAGACTGTGACCGCGGTATGGCGGCCGACGATGAGTTCGACGAGTTCGCCGTGGCTCAGCCCGGCAACAGGCCGCTCCGCGACGACATGACCGTTTCGCATGACCACCGTGCGACTCGAGATCTCATAGATCTCGTCGAGGCGGTGCGACACGTAGATCATGCCGACGCCGCTGTCGCGAAGGGTGCGAAGCACGCCGAAGAGACGCGCGACGTCGGCTGCCGGAAGTGATGCAGTCGGTTCATCGAGCACAAGGAGCTTGGGTTTCGTCACGAGTCCTCGCGCGATGGCAAGGAGGCTACGCTCCGTGCGCGGAAGATCGAAGACTCGCGCCGTCGGATCGATACCCCCTCCCACAAGCTCGAGCGCCTCCTGCGCCTGTCGATTCATCTGCCGCACATTGATCAGTCCGAATCGACGCGGATAGCCGAGCACGAGTGCGATATTCTCGGCGACGGTCATCCATTCGATCAGCCCGAGGTTCTGATGGACGAACGAGATTTGGCGGCGTATACCGGATGCTTCCAAGTCCGCACCCGAGAGGGTCACGGTTCCCGAATCGGCGCGATAGACACCGGCGAGCATCTTGATGATGGTCGACTTGCCCGCTCCATTTTCGCCGAGAAGCGACACGATCTCGCCCTGATTCACGCTGAAGCTCACATTGGCCGCGGCGCGGGTCGCAAAGAAGGCTTTCGAGAGCCCTGTCACCTGGAGCAGGGGGATTTCTCGGCCGCCAGTTACATCGAACGTCATCGTGGGTCCTGTCCTGTCGCGAAGGTTCCGAGCTGCCGAGCAAGCACGCCGAGGTCTGCCACCAACCGAGCCTGAAGATCCGGCCTGACCCGCTGGGTGAGGAGCGTGGTGCTCACCGCCGTCGGCTGGGCGGGGCCGCGGAGCGCCACGGCGAAACAGGTGACACCGATAGTGTTCTGCTCGTTATCGATCGCGAAGCCGCGATCACGGATTTCGTCTAAATCGCGACGAAGCTCGGAGGTGGTGCGGTGCGCGCGCTTGGTTGGGCGCGGGAGCACATCCAAGAGCGCGAGCCTCGCTTCGAGCTCTTGCTCAGGCAGGGAGGCGAGCATGGCTTTGCCGAGCGATGTCACGGAGGCTGGCATCCTTTTTCCGATGTCGCTTGCCAGGCGGATCGGCTGCGTGCCGTCGTGTCGGGCGAGATAGACCACCTCCATTCCGTCGAGTACTGCGAGCAGGGCGGTGTCGTACTGGAGCGCGGGAAGGGAAGCGGAGATGCGCGCGAACTCGGCCACCAGCGTCGTTGACGCGAGCATCGAGTGTCCGAGCTCGAGTACTTTGTACCCGAGAACCCAACCATCGGAGACGCGCCGAACCATCCCGACGGCCTCAAGAGTCGTGACAAGATTCGAGACCGACGACTTCGCGAGCCCCAGCGCGATGGCGATCTCCGTGATGGTGATCGACTCGCGCCGGTTTCCCATGGTCTCGAGCACCTGCACGGCCCGGTAGACCGCGGGAGCGGTGACCGATTCGATGCCGGTCGCTGGTCGCGGGTCGGTCGTCACGATCGGGCCCTGTTACTCGTGGCGCCAACAGTGGCCGTCTCGATTGAGTAGAGGCTGGTAGTGGCGGTGACATAGAGGGTGCTGCCGGTTCGGCCGCCGAAACAGAGATTGCTCACGATCTCCGGCACGGGAATTGCACCGAGCCGTTCGCCACCCGGGCTGAAGACCTGGACGGAGTCCGCGCTCGAAGTCCAGACCCGGCCTGCGAAATCCACCCGGAAGCCGTCGGAGATGCCCGGATGGACGTCGACGAACAGTCGGCCGTTGTCGCAGTGGTCGGAGTCGATCACGTCATACGCCCGAATGTGGTGGTTGCCGGTGCCATCGGTTCGGAGCACAGCCGAAGTGTCGGAGATGTAGAGCACCGACTCGTCCGGCGAGAACGCGAGGCCGTTCGGCTCTTCCATATCCGTGACGACTGGTGCGATGGTCTCGGTGACCGGGTCAAAGCGGAAGACGAAATTCCCGCCATATTCCCTCGTGCCCGGGTGTCCTTCGTTGACTTGAAGGATGCCGTAAGGAGGGTCTGTGAACCAGATTGTGCCGTCGCTTTTCACGATGACGTCGTTGGGTGAGTTGAATCTCGATCCGTTCCACCGGTCGACGAGTGTCGTCACGACACCGTCGAGGTCGCGTTCGATGCAGCGACGACCGTGCGAACACTGGATGACCGCGCCCGACTGGTCGAGCGCCCGTCCGTTAGCGAATTCCACGTCGGTTCGGTATTCGACGAGCGTCTCGGTGTCGGCATCGAATTGGAGGATACGGTTATTAGGAATATCGCTCCAGCGCACGGCGCCAAGCGAAGGGATCCAGATCGGTCCCTCCGACCATGAGGCCCCGGTGGCGACCCGCCGAAGCTCTGCACCACCGTCGAGCAAGTGCTCGATGCCCTGCATTGCGCTCATTTTCCGCTCTCGGCCCAGACCTCATTGACTGTTCATCTGACTTAACCATGTTCCGCATGATGAACGCAATGACCTTGTTCGATATCTCGAACTCAATTCGGAAATTTGCCGGAGGTGTGCCTGGCCGCGCAGCCGCCCTCTCTCGAGCCTTGTCGCTGTGCCGAGTGACACGCGTGCCCGAATGTTCGGGCGCACGTGTCACTCGGCGGCGCGGAGGAGCGGGGGAGTGACCGGGGATGCTCCACCGGCGGCGCGACGGCGAGCTCGGCACCCGCCAGCGCCAGCCAGGGCATCCGATCGTCATCGGTCAAAGCAACCCCTGCCGCCATTTTCGCCACATTGGCGGCCGGATGCAGGTCGTCGGCATCCCGGAACGGGAGGCCATGTGCCGCCCAGATCGTGTCGAAGATTTCGCGGAGCGCGAGCAGGATCGCCGCGTGCTACCCACCGTCTCGCGGCGGACATCCCGGGCGATACCTTCCGCTTCACGCAAGGAACCGCTATCGGCGGACGTACTACCCTTGAGAACGGTACTTTTTTCGAAAGAAACGCGGCAGGGAGAAATCATGGTCGAGGCACGGGCAACTGAAGCACAGGCAAACATCGGAGTCGTCGGACTCGCCGTGATGGGCAGCAATCTCGCCCGCAACCTCGCGAGCCGTGAGGGCAACACCGTCGCCGTGTTCAACCGCAGCCACGAGAAGACCGACACTCTGATCTCCGAGCACCCGGAGGCGAACTTCGTCGGTACGACGAGTTACGCCGAATTCGCCGCCTCGCTCACGAAACCTCGTGCCGCCCTCATCATGGTGCAGGCCGGGGCGGGCACGGATGCCGTGATCGACGAGCTCGTGAAGGTCTTTGAACCGGGAGACATCATCGTCGATGGTGGCAACTCACTCTTCACCGACACCATCCGTCGCGAGAAGGCCGTGCGCGAGACCGGTATCAACTTCGTCGGGGCCGGTATCTCCGGCGGCGAGGAGGGCGCGCTCAAGGGCCCGTCGATCATGCCCGGCGGTTCGGATGAAGCGTGGAAGACCCTCGGTCCGATCCTCCAGTCGATCGCCGCGGTCGTGGACGGCGAACCCTGCGTCACCCACGTCGGCCACGACGGCGCCGGTCATTTCGTCAAGATGATCCACAACGGCATCGAATACGCCGACATGCAACTCATCGGCGAGGCCTACGACCTGATCCGTCGTGGCACCGGCAAGAGCCCTGCCGAAATCGCCGACATCTTTGCCGAGTGGAACACGGGAGAGCTCGAGAGCTACCTGATCGAGATCACCGCCGAGGTGCTTCGCCAGGTGGATGCTTCGACGGGCAAGCCCCTCGTCGATATGATCCTCGACCAGGCCGGATCGAAGGGCACCGGAGTCTGGACTGTGCAGACCGCGCTCGACCTCGGCATCCCTGTCTCGGGCATCGCGGAGGCGGTCTTCGCTCGCTCCGTGTCGTCGAAGCCCGCGCAGCGTGCGGCTGCGGCCGCGCTCCCCGGACCGACAGCCTCACCGGTCGAGGATGTCGACGGCTTCATCGAGGGCGTGCGCCAGGCGCTCTATGCCTCGAAGGTCATCGCCTACAGCCAGGGCTTCGACGCGATCGTCGCCGGAGCCGAGCAGTACGACTGGGACATCAAGAAGGGCGAGATCGCCAAGATCTGGCGCGGCGGCTGCATCATCCGCGCCCGATTCCTCAACCGCATCACCGAGGCCTACGCCGAGGACCCCTCGCTGGTTTCCCTCGTCACTGCGCCGTTCTTCACCGACGTGGTCGCTAAGGCGCAGGACTCCTGGCGCAATGTGGTGGCGGATGCCGCGCACGCGGGCATCCCGGCACCGGTATTCGCGTCATCGCTCGCCTATTACGACAGCCTCCGTGCCGACCGTCTTCCTGCCGCGCTCACCCAGGGTCAGCGTGACTTCTTTGGCGCACACACCTATAAGCGCATCGACAAGGAGGGCATCTTCCACACCCTGTGGAGCGGCGACCGCACCGAGATAGAGACCGAGGGCTCAGGACACTAGCCGATCGCAACCGTTATCGCACGCAAACCCGGGCCCGCAATCTCCCGGGACCGTGACAGGATCTAACTGCCATGACTGAGGACGAAGAGCCAGAACTGGCCGGGTACGTGCCGACCGAGGGCGTTCCGCGCCGTCGCCGCATGCGATTCGTGCTTCGCATCGTCGTCGTGGTTGGCATCGCCTGTCTCGTGCTCCCTGGGATGCTGACGACCCTGTCGGTGGCGTCGTCCACCGCGCAGGAGGCCTGCAACGCGTGGGTCGGATACGAAGCGCCGGAGGCGACAAGTGCATCCGCCCGCTTCGAACTGTTTGGCACGGGAGGTCCGGGCTGGCAGTGCTACACGGTCGGAGCTTTCGGCGGCGAGAAAAACGTCGCCTCACTCGGGCTCATCCCGATTTCGCCGAAGCTTTCGCCGGTTCCGAAGCCGGGGAAGAACGCGTAGCCGTCACCGCACCCCGAACCTCCGCGATGGTGGGCTAAACCACTACCGGTATTGGGCGGTCCCGCTACTGAGCCTGCAACCGGTCGCGCACCTCGCGGCGGATCACCTTGCCGATCAGGGACTTCGGAAGCTCATCGACAGCCACTACGCGCTTCGGCACCTTGTAGGCGGCAAGGCTCGGACGCACATAATCTCGCAAGCCCTGCTCATCGAGCTCGGCACCGGGCACGAGCACCACCGCAGCCACCACCTCCTCGCCGCTGTGGTCGCTCGGCAGGCCGACGACCGCGACATCCGCCACGGACGGATGCGACCGAAGGGCGTCTTCGACCTCGCTCGGCGCGACGTTGAAGCCACCGGTGATGATGAGCTCCTTGATGCGATCGACGATTTTCACGAAACCGTCCGCATCGATGGTGACGATGTCGCCGGTGCGGAACCATGGGCCGGCGTCGTCACCCTCGGCCGCCGGCACGAAGACCTGCGCCGTCTCCTCGGCCTTCTTCCAATAGCCGGAGAACACCTGCGGTCCACGCACGATCAGTTCGCCCTCGTCGCCGGCGGCGCGATCGACCGTCGGATTCTCGGGGTCGACGACCCGCGCCTCAGTGTTGGGCAGCGGCAGTCCGACAGTGCCAGCCCGGCGGCTCGGGCCCACCGGATTGGCAATCAGAACGGGGCTCGTCTCGGAGAGCCCATAGCCCTCGACCAGGTAGCCGCCGGTACGTTTCTCCCACGGTTCGACGACGGATGCCGACAGCGGCATGGCCCCCGAAATCGCGATCTCGATGCCTTCCAGCGACACTCCCGCCTCATCGGCCGCAGCGGTGAGCCGCTCGTAGATCGGCGGCACCGCTGGCAGGAATGTGGCCGGATGCTTCTTGACGACCTTGAGCACCAGCTCGGGGTCGAATTTAGGAAAGAGCACCAGCCGCGATCCCATGCTCATCGCGAAGGTGAGGCAGAGGGTGAGCCCGTAGGCGTGAAACATCGGCAACACGGCGTAGACCACCGAGGTGCCACGATTCACCGAGGGCACCCAGGACCTCGCCTGGGCGGCATTGGTTGCGAGGTTGAGATGAGTGAGGATGGCCCCCCTCGGCGAGCCGGTCGTGCCGCTCGTGTACTGGATCAGTGCGACATCCGCCGCCGTCGGCCGGAAGATGTGCCCATCGACCGTGGGGTGATCGAGGAGTGTGTGCCAGGGAACGGTGCCCCGCACCGCTGTCGTCAGCGCGGTGCGAGACTCTCGCGCCTTCGCGATCGGCAGCCGCAGTAGCGCGCGGGTGCCGAACGGCATCGCCCGGGTGATGTCGATGGACACGATCGAGTGGACCGCGACATCCGCCGGAAAGCTCTGCACCGTCTCGACGACGTTGTTCCACACAATTGCGACCTTCGCACCGTGGTCTTCAAACTGGTGCCGGAGTTCACGAGGGGTGTACAGGGGATTGTGCTCAACGACGATCGCCCCGAGACGCAGAACTGCATAGAAGGCAACGACATGCTGTGGGCAATTCGGCAGCACAAGGGCGACGGTATCGCCCTTCTGAACGCCGAGTAGTCGCAAGCCCTCGGCGGCGCGAAGCACCTGCTCCCCCAGCTCAGCGTAGGTGGTGGTCGCCCCGAAGAACTCGAGCGCGATGTTGTCGCCATATTCGCTCACGGATGACTCGAGGAGGTCGAACAACGACCCGGTCGGGAGTTCGATCTCGGGCGGCACGCCCTCGGCGTAACTGGTGAGCCACGGCCGCGGTGTCGTGATGGTCATGCCTCCACTCTACGAGAGCAGAGTGACACGGTTCAGACGGTCACCCCTCAGGCTGCGCCGTCAAACATCGAGGTGACCGATCCATCGTTGAACACCTCGTGGATCGCGCTCGCGATCAGCGGGGCGATCGGCAAAACGGTGAGAGTCGGAAAGCGCTTCTCGGCAGGGATCGGCAGGGTGTCGGTCACGACGACCGAATCGATGAAATCGCTCTGCAGAATCTCGCTCGCCGGGTGGGAGAACACGGCGTGGGTTGCCGCGACCACTACGTTGGTGGCACCCGCCTCCTTGAGCGCTTCGGCGGCCTTCACGATCGTGCCGCCGGTGTCGATCATGTCGTCGACGATCAGGCAGGTGCGACCGTGCACTTCGCCGACAATCTCGTGCACTGTCACCTTGTTAGGCACCAGCGGATCGCGACGCTTGTGGATGATAGCGAGCGGGGCCCCGAGCTTGTCGCTCCAGATATCGGCGACCCGCACGCGCCCCATGTCGGGCGAGACGACGGTGAGCGTGGACGGGTCGAGGCGCTCCTTAAAGTATTTGAGCAGCACCGGCATGGCGAAGAGGTGATCAACCGGGCCGTCGAAGAAGCCCTGGATCTGCGCGGCGTGCAGGTCGACACTCATGATGCGATCGGCGCCGGCGGCCTTGAACAGGTCGGCGACGAGGCGAGCCGAGATCGGTTCGCGACCACGCCCTTTCTTGTCTTGCCGCGCATAAGGATAGAACGGCGCGACCACGGTGATCCGCTTCGCAGAGGCTCGTTTGAGCGCGTCCACCATGATCAGCTGCTCCATGAGCCACTCGTTGATCGGATAGGTGTGGGACTGGATGACGAAGGCGTCACAGCCACGAACGCTCTCGTCATAGCGGGCGTAGATCTCGCCGTTGGCGAAAGTGCGGGCATCAGTGTGCACGAGATCCGAATCGAGCTCCTCGGCGATGTCGATCGCCAGCTGCGGATGAGCGCGTCCGGTGACGATGACCAGTCGCTTTTTTCCGGTCGCAGTGATCTCGGCCACGTGTCCTGCTCTCTATTGATTCGGTGATCGTGGTTCGGTGGTCGAACGTATCGAAACCTAGTCGGCCGCTGTCTGGTCGAACGATTCATCGGCCTTCGAGGCCGCTTTCGCCGCGGCGGTCCCTGCCCTATTCTTCTCCACCCAGCCCATCACGTTGCGTTGCGGGGCAACGGTCATCGCGAGGGCTCCGGCTGGCACATCCTTGCGCACGATCGTTCCCGCTCCGGTCTTGGCTCCGTCCCCGATTCTAACCGGGGCGACGAAGACGTTGTGCGAGCCGGCATGCACCTGCGACCCGATCTCGGTGCGGTGCTTGGTGATGTCGTCGTAGTTGGCCGTGATTGCACCGGCTCCGAGATTGGTGCCCTCGCCGACGGTGGTGTCACCGATATAGCTCAGGTGCGGCACCTTCGATCCGCGGCCGATCGTCGAGTTCTTCGTCTCGACGAAGGTGCCGATCTTGCCGTTCTCTCCGAGGTAGGTTCCGGGGCGCAGGAAGGCGAAGGGGCCGACGGTGGCGTTTGCGCCGATGACGGCGAGGGTGGCATCCGCCCGCTTTACGATCGCGTTCTCACCGACCTCGCAGTCGACGAGTGTCGTGTCCGGGCCGATGATGGCGCCCCGCTCAATCGCGGTAGCCCCCTTCAGCTGGGTGCCTGGCAGAATCTCAACGTCTTCGCCGATGCTCGTCGCAAGGTCGATCCAGGTGGTCGCCGGATCCTGGATGGTCACTCCGCTCAGCTGCCAGCCCCGCACGATACGGGCATTCAACTCGGCAGCGGCGGCGGCGAGTTGGGCGCGGTCGTTGATGCCGGCGACGAGCCAGTGATCCGTGACCGGGACAGCTTCGATCCGACCGCCGGTGGCGCGGATGCCGGCGGCGGCATCCGTCAGGTACTTCTCGTTCTGCGCGTTGTCGGTGCCGATTTGGGCAAGAGCTTCCCGCAACGCGGCGGCATCGAAGACATAGACACCCGCGTTGACCTCGGTGATCTCGCGCTGCTCGTCGCTGGCATCCTTCTGCTCCACGATCGCCTCGAAGGAGCCGTCTCCGCCGCGAACGATGCGCCCCCCGCCGGTCGGGTCGACGAAGTGGGCACTGAGCAGGGTGAGGGCGTTGCCGGCAAGCGCGTGAGTGTGAATGAGCGCGTGCACGGTGGCGGCGTCGAGCAGCGGCACGTCTGCGCTCAGCACGACGACGGAGCCGGTGAAGTCGGAGGGCAGCCCGGCGAGGCCGAGTTCGACGGCACGGCCGGTGCCGGGCGCCTCGTCCTGGTCGATGATGATCGCTTGCGGAACGTGCTCGGTGATCACGGCCGCAACGGCATCCCGCTCATGTCGCACCACGGCCACGATGTGGGCAGCACCCAGTTTCTCGGCCGTGGCAAGCACGTGGGAGACCATGGGGATTCCCGCGATCGGGTGCAGCACCTTCGGCAGGGTTGACTTCATACGCGTGCCCTCCCCCGCGGCGAGGATGATGATCGCGATGTCAGACATGGTGGGACTCCCTCGCTCGGTGGTGCTGGTCGAGTGGCCCGCTCCCGCGTGCACATCGCGCACTTTCGCACGCGTATCGACGGTGGTCGAGTAGCGCGCTCTCCCGCGCTCACCCCCGACCGCTCCGCCTCCAGGATTCGAACCTGGACCGAACAGCTCCAAAGGCTGTCGTGCTGCCGTTACACTAAGGCGGAATTCCTGGCCGACCCGTGAAACGGTCGACCGCGACAATTCTGCCAGATGCGCTACGCCGCTGGAGCCGCATCCCTAGCCGGGGCTTCTCGGGGGTGCCGGCTCCTCGGATGAACTCTGTGGCGCGCGCCCCGTCGCAAATGCAGGAAATCCTGTGACAGGAGTCAACTCGGAGGCGTCATCCGCCTCAGGAGTAACGCCGCATCCTGCATTTCGAACGCTGGACGTCGAGCGCCGAGCGTCGAGCGCCGAGCGCCGAGCGCCGAGCGCCGAGCGCGATAATGGACGGATGCCCGCACACGACGAAGTCGACCGTATTGTCGGCGCGTGGGTGCGCGAGCGCCCGGACCTCGACTTCGCACCGCTGCAGGTTCTCTCGCGGGTCGGCCGGCTCGCCAGGCACCTCGACCGGGCCCGCCGCACCGCCTTCACGGCATCCGGTCTCGAGTCCTGGGAGTTCGACGTGCTCTCCGCCCTGCGCCGGGCCGGCTCACCGTACCAGCTGAGTCCAAAGGCGCTGCTGCAGCAGACCCTCGTCTCGAGCGGCACGATGACCAACCGTATCGACCGCCTGGTGACGCGTGCGCTCGTGGAGCGCCGCACCGACCCGCACGACGGGCGCGGCATCCTCGTGACCATGACTGTGGATGGACGTCAACACGTTGACACCGCAATCAGCACGCTACTGGTCTCCGAGAACGAGCTGCTCGACGGTCTCTCTGGCGGCGACCAGGAGAGGTTAGCCGCGCTGCTTCGCAAGCTCAGCCTCGACTTCGACTAGGGCGTCGACTAGGGCTTCGACTAGGGCTTCGACTAGAAGTGGTACGAGTTGGCCACTTTCGCCACGTCATCCACGTAGCTCTCCGAGTGGTTGTAGGAGAGTACAGCCCGCCGCCAGCCGTCAACGGTCGATAGGTCGCCCGCGTGGCAGAGGTACCGTGCCGCGGTCAGGGCCGCGTCATCCATCTGGTTCGGATCGGCCTGGCCATCCCCATTGCCATCGGCACCCCAGGCGCGCCAGGTCTGTGGGATGAACTGGAACGGACCCACCGCGTGATCCCAGACCGTATCGCCGTCCCACACTCCGCCGTCCGAATCATGGATGCCCGCAAACGCGCCGCCGTCGAGTTTCGGCCCGATGATCGGCACACTGGAGTACCCGTTGTCGCTCAGGACCGCCCCGCCGTGCCGCCCGTCGTCCGACTCGATGTGACCGATGGCCGCGAGGGTGTTCCAGCCCAAGTGGCAGTGCGGCGATTGCTCAGTAAGTACGGACGCAGCCCCCGCATATGCTGCGAGAGCGACGCGCGGGATGCCGGTGCGCGACGACACGGTGTCGAGCCAGCTCGGATCAATTCGTGCACTGATTGGGACGGCAGGCGCGATCATCGGTTGAGCGGATGCGGGGGGCATGACGTGAGAAGTCTCGACGGCAGGGACTTGCTGCGCAGCCCTGCCCCGCGGACCGTCCGATCCAGCCCAGACGGACCAGCCCCACAACAGCGCACCGGCGATCGCCACCAGCTGGAGCGCCAGACCGACCGAACGCGTCCAAGGGACCGACTTGGCCGATTTGCCCATTCCGGCTATCCGAATCGCCCATTGACGTAGTCAAACGTGCGCGCGTCGATCGGCTCGGAAAACATTGCCGCCGTGTCACCGTGTTCGACAATGCCACCCGGGGTGCCCTGGGACGCGAGAAAAAACGCACACTGGGTTGATACGCGCTGCGCCTGCTGCATGTTGTGGGTCACGATCACGATCGTGACATCTTTCACCAGCTCAAGCATCGTCTCTTCGATCACTCGGGTCGACGTGGGGTCGAGCGCCGAACACGGCTCGTCCATCAGGAGAATGCTGGGGGTCACCGCGAGGGATCGCGCGATACAGAGCCGCTGTTGCTGGCCGCCGGACAGTCCACCGCCCGGGGCACGAAGGCGATCCCTCACCTCTTTCCAGAGTCCAGCCTTCGTGAGGCAACTCTCCACGAGGTAGTCGCGGCGGTCGCGGTCGGCACGGGTGCCGGTGAGCTTGAGCCCCGCCAGCACGTTCTCGTAGATCGACATCGCGGGGAACGGATTCGGCTTCTGGAACACCATGCCGATGCTCTTGCGCGCGTCCACCAACTTGCGATCGGCCTCGTAGATGTCCTGGCCGTCGATGAGAACCTCGCCGGCGAGGCTCGCCGAGGGAACGAGCTCGTGCATACGGTTTAGGATGCGCAGGAAGGTGGATTTGCCGCATCCGGAGGGCCCGATGAGCGAGGTGATCACGCCCGCTGGCATGGTGAGCGAGACGCGGTCGAGCACCTGGTGATCACCGAACCAGGCGGAGATGTTGCGCGCTTCAAGGGCGGCGAGCGGCGCCACGAGCGGGAGCCCCGCGGGCGTTGCGGCGGGGCTCTGGTGCTTCGCGCGGGCGAACGGGTTGAATTCGGCGAGTCGGCGCCGCTGCGGCGGCTGAACCGGCATGATCGCGGTCTCGTTGACGTCGCTGGACTTGATGGTGGTCATGATGGGTCCTCGGGTGGGGATCAGAGCAGATTCGGGAGCAGGATGGTGACCTGGTCGGCGACGTACAGGCCGGCGAGCAGGGTGAGGGGCAGGAAGACGATCCAGGTCTTCTGGGCACCGATCCGCCGGTAGGCCCACACGGCCCCGATTTCGACCGCGACCAGAAACTGCAGAGCGAAAACGAGCGCCCACAGTGTGGAGGTGTCGGAGGCCATGGCGAGCGCCTGGGGTGGGAGTCCGGCGAACCTGGCCTGTCGGAGCCCGGCGGGCTTTGCCACGTCCACCAGCTGGGCGTCCACATGTGCGACGCCGGAGGGCATGAATGACGCGCCGCGCGCCGTCTCCAGGATCAGTCGGCTCTGCTTGGCCGTCGGCGCGGGCGGCAGGGGGTCGCCGGCGTAGCGCACCCCGATCACCTGGAACACCTGGTCACCCTGGCCGGTGCGCACGTGGAAGCGGTCGCCGGGTGCGAGTTCCTGGATGCCTGCGAACGGGCCACCGAATGCCGCTGCGCGCCCCATGATCACGCTGACTCCTGCCTGGCCGGGCAGCACGGTGTCGCGACGGTGACCCGGCCCGCTCTTCAACACCCCGGAGGACGTGCCCTCGACGAGGACCTCGTTCACCCCGAGCGATGGAATCGTGAGGATCGCCACCGGCGCACCGTCGGCCAGCAAGTGGTCGTTGAAGTCACCCTCGCTCACGGGCGCGGTGCCAGCGGCGAGCTCCTCCCGGAATTCGTTGGAGAGCTGCTGTTGGGACACGAGATGCTGAACCTGACTGAACACGGTCACGTTCAGGACGAAGGCGAGCAGCATCGCCGAAACGACCATCAGGGTGCTGCGGATGACAAGGTCCCGTTGCGACAGGACGGGTCGCTCGCGTGGCGGTCGCGGAGCCCTTCGCGGCGGGCGGGGCACGCGTGGCGGTCGGCCGGCCGGCCGCGGCGACCGCGGCGACGCAGCGGGATCCGCGGAGCCGGGGCCCCGTTCGAGGACGGCCGTCACGCGACCACTCCGAAGACCCGACGGAACCAGAGAAACTTGACCAACACGAAGGCGCTGGCCCCGCCGAGGCCGATCCCCCCGGCGACGAGGGGCGGCACGAAGATGAACGAGTCGCGAGATACTGCGGCGACCTTCGTGCCGTCGATGCTCGGCGGAGGGGTGAAGGTGGAGTGAGCGTGCAACACCGTCCACTGGCCGAGACCGACTAGCGTGGCCCGGACCGTGCGTGTCTCGCCGGGCTTCAGGGCGCGGATCCGGATGCCGCGCACCTCACTCAGCCGCGAGCCGAACGTAGTGTCGACCCAGAACCGCGCTGTCGAGTCGAAAGTGGACTTCGACACGTTGCGCACGACGAAGCTCAGCTCCACAGCGCTATCGGCGGGGGTCGGCGACCAGAGGAATTTTGATGTCAGACCACTGACATTTAAAACACCGATCCTGGGGTCATCGGCCGGAATCCGGGTACTGCCCGGGGCGGGCGCGCCCGTTGGATCCGCCGTCCCCCCGGTTCTGCCCGTGCCGCCGGAGTTGCCGGGAGTGCCCGAGGTGCCGCCGGAGTCCCCGGTTCCGCCCTGGCCAGCGCCAGTCGCGGGGTCGCTGGGCGCAACGGTCACCGTGATTCCGATTCCCCCGGAATCACCATCCGCCGCCGAGGCCATGCCTGCGGCAGAAAGGCCTGCGGCGACGAACAATACGACGAGGGTGGCGCCGAGCCCGGCCACGCGAATACGGATACGGGATGCCACGCTAGTTCGACTCCGCGGTGCTCGAGAGTCCCGCGTTTCCGAGAGCTCCGGCGGTCTCAGGCACCTGCTCTTCGGCCGCCCCCCGACGCGCCTCGGCCTCTATGTGCTCGATCCAGGCCTGGGCGTTCGCCGCGTCACGCTTGCGGCGCACCATAAGGAATAGCCATATCGCGCCCGCAATCGCCAGAAGGATGAGCAGCCACCAGGGCATTGCGAAAATCGCGGTGTCACGATCCGTCGTGCGAAGCGGACCGGGATTCAGCGCGTCGGGATCGACCGTCGGCACGAGACTGATGTGCGGGTTAAGGTACCCGAGCTGGGCGACACCGGGCACCTCAACCGAGACGACGCGGGTGTTGCCCGGCAGCAGCTCGGAGACGCTGGAGCGGACGAGCCCGGAGGCCGCGATGCCAAGGTACGTCTTCACGTTCACCACCATGTTTGCGCCCAGCGCGACGTTTCCGTTGTTGCGCACGGTGACCCGGACGAGAGTGGATCCGGAGAACGGGTTCACGGCGTTTCTATAGGTCGAGGCGAGGCTGCTGACGGTGAGCCCGGCCTGCAACGCCCCCTTGACGCGCACGTAAAGCCGGGTAGCGACGCGGCGGTCCACGATGATGTTGCCCTGCGGCGTGGCGACAGAGATGACGATGCCGCCGGCGTGGTCGCCGGGCGACGCGTCTGCGGGCACGGTCAGCCGGAACGAGACGACCTTGCTTTCATTCGGGGCGAGTGGCACCTCGATACCCATCTTGCCGTTCGCGAAGGTGACCCATGATCCGCTGTCCTTCGGTGTGCTCTTCGTGTCCAGGAGGCTGAATGCCCCGGTGGGCGTGTCGAACGCGTCGGTGGCGAACACCTTCATGGTCTGCGCTGTCGTGCCCGTGTTCCGCAGCAGATAGAAGTCGTCGAGATGCTGGCCGGGATCCACCTGGTAGCTGAAGCGGGAGCGGCCGTCGACCGAGGTTCCGTCGGAGGGTGCGCCGGAGATTCCGTTGGTGCCGTCGGCGGCACGGGCGGAGCTCGCGGCGGATCCGCACACGAGGACGACTGTGGCAAGGACCACGGCGAGGAGGAGGGCGGTCAAAAGCCGTAACGGGTTTTCAAGGTTCGGGATTCGGAGCACAGTACATCTATCCAAACTCAGCTTGACAAGGCTCATCCTGTTGATGAACGGGGACTTAACAGCGGGCCTGCAATTGGGACCACCGTGGTCGCGACGGGGCGACGATCGCGGAAAAGGAGGGGTGACACCGGAAAAGAAGGGGCCGCGATGAATCGCGACCCCTCCCGATCTACTGCTAGTTCTACTTGCTGGTGAGCGTGAGCGTCAGCGTCGAGTCGTACGTTCCCGCGGTCGCCGTCGCCGGGGCGATGAACTTAAGGTCGGCGTCGACTACGGAGCTGCCAACGTTCGCGCCATTGTCCGCAGAAGCGAACGAAGACGTGGGCGCTCCGCTGCCGGCGATCTGTGCGCCGGCGGCGGTCACCACCGAGTTGAGCGGCTTCGAGACGATGATCGGGCTGAGTCCCAGCTGGGCGGCCGGGATCGTCTTCGTGGAGTCGCTCTCGAGCGTGAAGACGCTGACCGCGGTGGTGAGGTTCCAGCCCGGGTGGGTGACGACGCGGCCGTCGGAAACGGTCACGTTGCCGAGCTTGCCGGTGGAAACCGACAGGTGCGTGGTCGGGTCGAGCACCGGGTTGCCGATCAGCACGGTGCTGCTCGCGGGAGCGAGCAGGCTGAGCACGCCATCCTGCGCGGCGAGGGTGGTCGCCTTCAAGGTGAGCGCCTGCGAACCAACCGGAGGAGTCGGCGGGGTCGTGGGGCCCGCCACTGTCGGCTGGTCGATGGTGTACGCGCCGCCCGCAGCGATGTGCAACGAGGCGAAGTAGACGCCGGTCGACGCAAGCGCGCTCCCGCTATTGATCGTGCAGGCGATCCCGACGCTGTAGTTGCCGCCGGTGGTTTTCATCGCTGCCGTTCCAGTCCCGGAGAAGTCAGACAGAGTCGTGTCGGGCGCCGAAATGTTCTTCGTCCCGGACGCGAAGCCGGCGAACGCCGTTCCTGCCCAGGTGGCGACCGTGTACTCCTGACCTGCAAGCGCCACGAAACTGGCGACTCCGGTTGCGTCTGACGGACAGGTGTAGGGAGCGACCACGTTGGTCGGGTCACCATAGCCGAAGTTGCCGTCCGTGAACGCCGACGTCGTGCCTGCGGGCACATGGGCGCCCGTATTGCCACTGCCGATGTACATCGCGCCCTGGGATCCGTTGGGCTGGTTCGCGGCGCTTGCGCTGTTCGCCACCGCTACTCCGGCGACTACGGCGAGGACCGCGGCGCCGATGACAACGGAGCGTGTCGTTTTGTTCTTCAACATTGTTCTTTTCCTCAATCTGGTTGGGGTTCGGCTAGGAAGCGTTGGCGCGAAGGATGGTGGTGCTGGACGGGGGGAGGAAACCGAACTTGGCCTTGACCGATCCTGAGTTCGTCTGGAAGGTGCCGGAGTTGGAGAGGCTCTTAATCTTGCTCGGATCCATCAGATCAGCGAGGTCCTGCTCGAACTTCGCGTTTGTGCTGTCGATTCGGGCGTACTCGACGACCAGGTACGTGTCGCGACCGAAAGTGCCGTCGGAGTAGTAGGCCGGGTTCGGTACCAAGGCGGTTCCGCTGCCCGTGAACGGCGCGATGCCGTTCGGGGTGCCGAGCTGAGCCGAACCCACTCGGTTCTGGGCGGCATTGTTCGACTGGGCGATGTAGCTCGCGACCGAGAACGGGATGATCTGGTTCGCCGCGAGAACGGTTCCGTCGTTCTCGTCGAACGACGCGTAGGTGGGGTTCGCACCGTTGTTGGTGACGCAGGTGGTGAGCGCCGCGTTGTCAGCGACGCCGATCTTGCCAAGGAAGAACTTGCGGGTGCCCGAGAGGCCCTGCGGCAGCAGAGGCTGCACGGTGACGCCGTTGATCACGTTGGCGCCGGCGGCGCAGGTGTAAATCTGCTGCAACTGGGCTGCGGTGATGCTGCCGAGTGTAGACGGGTCGCCGTTGTACGCGTACGACACCGCGTCACGGGCGAAGGGCACATAGGCGAGCACCCCGCTCGTGTTCACTACCGGGCCGCTTGAGGACCGGGCGATGTCGACTGCGCCGCTAATGACCGCCGCCGCCGCCGCCTTGCCGCCCGGCTGGGTTCCCGCCGTGTAGGGCGCTCCGTCGATGGAGCGGCTGAGTGCCTTTACGCCGTCACCGGAACCGGTGGGCCGGCCGAAGTAGGTGCCGCCCGTCTTGGTCTGGATGGTGGTGGAACCAAAGGCATCGAAGGAACCGAGGGTTTTCGCGTCGTTTTTCACCACGCGAACGGGACTACCCGAAATCGACGTGCCGTTGATAAGGGCATTCGACACATCCTGCAGCGTGTCCGAACCAACGAGCACGTAGCTGTTGGACGATGGATCCGCGCTGGCGGGTGATGCGATAGCGACGCCAGCGAGAGCGACGCCGACAACTGCGCAGATGGCAGCGGCCTTGATAGTCTTCACTTTTTTTCCTTTCGAGGGGTGTTTCGGGCACTCGCGTGTTGCGAGCGCCCGACTTGGCGCGGACGGAGCAAGGTGCTGTCCTCGGGTCCAAGAATGTGGGGCATCAGCGTCGCCGTCTGATGCGGGTGATGAACGGCACGGCGGCCGCGGAGAGCAATCCGGATAGGAGACTCATCGGAACCACCGAGGTCAAATCGCCGGTCTTCGGATCCTTCGGGGTAGTGGTGCCGAGCAGCACAGCCGCCGCGGCACCGACCGCGAGGGGATTGGGCGCTGCGGCGGGCTGCGCGGCAGCGGCGGGCAGCGCGGCGGCCGCAGCCGACCCAAAGGGGCTCGCGGAGGAATCGGGCGCCGGGGAGCCGACGGGGGATCCGGCAGTAGATCCGGTTTCGGCGGTCACCGACACGCCGGCTTCGATGACGTCGGCGGCGGCCTTCGCCTGCGCCGTCCATCCGCTCGGGATCGGGGCGTAGCCGGCGGGCAGCTCCCCCACGGCCGTGCCAGGGACCTGGCCGGTTGTCGCGGCGTACCGGATGAAGGCGGCGTAGCTCTTGCGCTTGGCCGTGTCGGTCTCGGCCGGGTTAGTGGCGGCGTACACCGGCATAGTGAGCGGGTAGGCGGTCGGCGCCCCGGCAGCCGCGGCCGATGCCGGGTCGTACTCGTAGACCTGCTTCTGCGTGGTGGTGGCCACCATGGCCGACGCGGCGGCCGTCATCGAGGTCGACGTCGGCACCACGAACTTGCCGGCCGAATTGAGCAGGGCCGCGGAGACGGTCTGGTACTTGGCGGCCGAGGCGGTGTCCGTCAGGCCGAGCACGGCCTGGAAGCCGGAGAGGCTGCGGACTGTCTTGGCATACTGCGGCGGCGTCTTGGTCTGATCCCAGGGTCCGAGCACGAGCCCGTCTCCGCGCAGGGTGAGATAGCCGCCCTGGTCAAGGTCGTTGGTGTACGGCCGCCAGGTGACGAGGTTGATCTCGCCTCCCGCCGCCGAGGCCGCCACCGAAGTCGGGTCGGACTTCGGAAAGTTGTCCCGCGGGAGGGTCAGCGCGGTGCCGCTCGGGTTCGAGGCGGAGGTCAAGTTCCACGGGTTGACGATCATGCCCCACGGATCGGGGGTCCCGGAGAGGAACGCCGCCGCGCTCTTGTCGGCGAGCACGTACCTCCAGAGCTGCCAGGCGACATCCGATCGCCCCTGCGGGGTGAGGATGTCGGCGAGGGATGGGCTGACGAGCGCCTCGTAATCCCACTCGGGGTCGTTCACCGCGAGGAAGTCCGGGTCGGTCGTGAGGTTGCGCGCGTTGTGCCCCGGCTTGGCAGTGCTGAGGTAGCCCAGGTCGGACTTGTCGCCCGGAAGCGAATCGAGGTAGGAGTTGGTGAGCAGCTTCGCGATCAGTCGGGGCGTGAGGTTGATCGATGTGAACGACTGGTTTTTCTGGTCGATCACGGACTTGGGCGTCTTGCCGTTGGCTTTCGGCCGGCGATCGATGGCGAACGATACGGAGACGCCCGACAACGCCACCGGCGCGTAAGCATTCGGGTCGGGCGCGCCGTCGGAGGTAACGAGGGGCCGTGAGGTCAGGGCGAGGGCGGCCGGGGTGCTGGCGCTGCTCGCCGCGGTGAGGGCGTCGCCCTCGTTACCGGTGCTGATTGTGTAGATCGAGCCTCCGCTCGCCCCGCAGAGGGCCGGCTGCCAGGATGCGACGGCGCCTGCGATGAGTTCACTGCCCGAAATCTGTTGCTCGGCTGCGCCGATCGGGCAGTTGATGCCAAGCGGCTTGAATCCGATGCGCACGGCAATCCGGTGCTTCCACGCGTCCCAGAACAGCCCGGAGTGGGTGATGTGCTGCTCGCCGACGTCGGCAGTTCCGCGCGGGACGACGACGAGCCAGCAGGGTGCCCCGCTTACCGTGCCGTCGCTTGCTTTCGACGGCGTCCCACAGCTGAGCCCCGACGACTGCTGCGCAGTTTGCACCTCGAACTTGATCGACCCGGTTCCGTCGGCGCCCGATCCGGCCCACTTCACCTCGTTGGAGGTGTAGGCGGTGAAGAATTGGTTGGTGTTGGGGTCGACCGCGTCGATCTTCCTGTGATCCACGACCGAGGCGACAGTTTCCCCGGCCGGGGAGCGGAACGGGATCGAGGTATAGGTAGGGTGGAAGTATCCGCTGCCGGGCGCCGTGTACTGCGCGTCCTGGCTGGCGACCTCGCCATCGGTGACGAAGTTGTCGCGCGTCGCCCCCGCGGTGAGGAACCCGCCGTACTGACAGGTAGTGCGATCGGGCTGTGCGGGCTGGCCCGCGCCCACCGAGGGGTCATCGCCCCAGCACTGCATCACCTGAAGGAAGTTCGCCCCGCCAATGTCGCCACCCGGGAGTGTGGAGGCCTTGCCGCCCGTCCAGCTGATCGACAGGCCCTGCGAGATGAGGTCAGTGGTCTGAGACACCGTGACCGCCAGCTTCGGCAGCGGGGCGTTGGCGATGTCGGCGTCCTGGGAAGCGGCGCTGACGGTCTGCGCCGAGCCCTCCGCGGCACGGGCCTGCTGCGCCGGCACGGCGATCGCCGACAGTGACAGGAGCGTCGCAACCGCCGTTGCGGCGGCGATACCGGTAGCGCCAGAGAGTAACCAGGGGTTGCGCGATCGGGTTCGCGGGGTGTGCTGCACGTGCGTACTCCAAGCTAATTTTCAGCTGATCCGGGGGGACGTAAATGAAATTATTGGCGGCTGGTGACCATCAGATGAACGGATCGGGTACTACCGTGCGCCGTCGTCTATCGCGTCGGGGTCGGCCGAAATGGCGCCGCGGGCGCGCCTGACGGAGCCCACGTGGCGGGCCCCGTGGCGCCTGATTCGCTGGCGTTCTACTTGCCGTTTGCGGATCCGGAACGGCGTAAGCGCCGGGACAACACCGGAGGCAAGATGACCGCAAGCACGAGCAGGCCGCCCGCCGCCAGCATGGTCGCCTGCTGCGCCCCGAAGGTCGCGCTCGCGAGAGTAAACGGTGTTGAGGAGACCGCGGAGCCCGCCGACGCGGCAGCGCCGCTCACGAGGGCACCATTGGCGTCATAGGCGGGGGCGTCACCGGCGCCCGCGGCAGCAGTGGTCGTGGTCGCGGCGGCGCCCGCTGAGGCTACCCCCCCTGTCGCGCTGCCCCCGGTGCCCGTGCCGGTGATCGCAGTGGTGGTTTTTGCGGCGCCGGCGGTTCCGGTCGTGCACTGGTTGGGACCCTGCTTGTCGCAGGCGGCCGGCTGCGGCGCCGTGACCGCGAGCTGGTTGTTCGTGGGCGAATCGCCCTTCTTGAAGGTCGGGTTGTTGCACGCATTGGGGTCGACGTTGGCCGACCCGGCGCCGGGAATCCGCTTGATCTGGTCGAATCCTGCGAGGACCAGGTTCATCGGCAGGGGCGAGTAGCCGAGGGCGGCCGCCTGCTGCTGACCCTCACACAACATGTAACTCGTGAACGCCCCGAGAGTATTGCCCTTGGCCGTGTTGAAGATGCCGGCGACCGCGGTCGGCACGATCATGTACGAGTAGCTCGAGAGCGGATAGGTACGGGGGTCGGCGTTGTTATAGACGCCGTCGAGAATCTGGGTGAGGTACTGGGGAGAGCTCGGCGTGGTGTTGATCGCGGCCTTCAGGAGGGCCACCGCCACCGACGGCGCGGTCGGTTCGATGTAGTAACCGGCGGCATTGAGTACCTTCGCGACGGGGAAGCCCGACTTGAGGGCGTAGGAGTATTCGACGTAGGTGATCGCTCCCTCGCCGTAGTCCTGGCTCACGTAGCCGGCGACCCCGAGCGATCCGCTCTGGGCCTTGGCGTTTCCGTAGGTCGGATACTGGGAGGTGAGACCACACGGGGTCGCGCGATTCACGAGCGTGCAGAAGCTGTTCCAGAGAGTCGGGAACTGCTTCGACATCCAGAGCGTGAACTGGGCGGTCGACCCAGAGCCGTCGGAGCGCACCACCGGCACGATCGCCTTGTTCGGCATGGCAAGCCCCGGGTTGTCGGCCGCTATCTGAGGGTCATTCCAGTTAGTGATCTTCCCGGTGAAGATCTTCGTTATCGTTTCGCCGCCGAGCCGCAGGTTGCTGACTCGCTTGCCACCGATCTTCAGGTTGTACATGAACGACGTTCCACCGGCCACGATCGGCATGTAGGCGAAACCGGAGGCGGGCTTCTCCGGTGCCGAACCGTCCTCGGGCGCGGTCTGGAACGGGATCTCGCTGACCGCGAAGTCGACGGTCCCCGCGATGAAGTCCCGTCGGCCGGCCGATGATCCCGTGCCGGAGTAGTTGACCGTCATTCCGTAGTTGGCCGCGACGTTCTTGCGCCACTGGTCAAGCGCATTCTGTGACCAGGTCGAGCCGGTGCCGCTGATCGGCGTATAGGTGGCGGCCCGTGCGGACTGCGGCGCTCCCGCCGCGGCGGCGCCGGCGAATACGGTAGCGGCGAACAGAATGCCGATGAAGCGGATGAGTCGGGTATGCGGCGTCACTGTGACGTCTCCTCGGAGCTGGTTGGGGCGGTCGATGATGGTGCAGGCGATTGTGGAGCGATCGGGAGGGCAGGCGCCTCGACGCGCTCGTCGAGCGGGCGCGCGGACATGCGCTGCAGGTCACCGGCGGAGGCCGCGACGGCCGCGCGGCGCTGGCGGTCCGACAACTGGCCCGGCCCCCTGCCGCCGATGAGCCGCGCGACGGTGAACAGCCCGAGCACTAGCAGCAGCAGTACTGCTGCCGTGCCGAAGCCGCGGGCCACCATGTTGGGCTCGGGGGACTTCACGAAGTCGAATACTTGAAGCGGCAGCGAGATCATGGGTCCGGAGAACGGGTTGAAGTTGAGCACGGCCGTGACTCCGGAGGTAAGCAGCACGGGCGAGGTCTCCCCGATGCCCCGCGCGGTGCCGAGGATCACGGCGGTCACGAGTCCGGAGCGTGCGGTGGGAAGCACGACGTGCCAGACGGTACTCCACCGTGTGGAACCGAGGGCATAGGAGGCCTCCCGCAGGTTTCCGGGCACGAGCCGGAGCACGACATCCGAGGCCCGAATCACGATCGGGAGCATCATCACGGTGATCGCCATCGCCGCGGCGAATCCGGATCGCTGGTGGGTGATCAGCTGGATGATCGCCGCGTACACGAAGAGGCCGGCAACGATCGATGGCAGGGCGGTCATGGCGTCGGCGATGGTGCGCACGAACCGGGCGAAGCGTCCGCCGATCTCGTTGAGGAAGACGGCGGTGGTGATGCCAAGTGGGATGGTGATCACCAGCGCGATACCGATCTGGATCAGCGACCCGACGATCGCGTGAACGATGCCACCGAGGGAAAGCGGGTCGAGGGGGCCCGCGAGTTCCATCGTCTGGGTGAAGAAGTTCAGGTGCGGCAGCGCCTCGCGGCCGCGGATGAGCGCGTAGGCCACCACGAAGACCAGTGCGCTAAACAGGGCCACACCGGCGCTCACCAGCAGCGCGGTCATGACCCGATCCTTGACCTCCTGCCGGTCAGAGCGGAGTGCGACGAGGAGAACGTAGAGGCCGAGGAACAGCAGGAATGCGACGATCACCCAGCCGACCACCCCGGTCAGCGGGGTGAACCAGCCGAAGAGCAGCGTCGTCAGGGCGACGGCGGCCACGGCGGCCCCGATCACGTTGAATTTCTCATCGAGGGTCGCCTTGCGCAGGTTGCGCCTCGGTCCGGTCTCGACTCCCTCCACCGAGGGGATGCTCGTGCCTGACGCCGCGAAATCGGACTCCTCAAGGCCGTCCAACCGGTCGTCCGGGCCGAAGTTACGGGCGGAAGCCAGATCCAGGGTCGTCGACATGCTTATCCCGTCTCTGCGCCGGATCGCGAGCGGGCCACGATGGTCGACGCGGTGAAATTCACGATGAGGGTGATGATGAAGAGCACGAGCCCGGCGGCCATGAGCGCCGAGAGCCCGAAATCGCTGGCCTCCCCGTAGCGGAGCGCAATGAGGGCCGACACGGAGTTGGTGCCGGTCTTGAGCAGTTGCCAGTTGATGGTGAAGATCGGCGAGATGATCATGTAGACCGCGATTGTCTCGCCGAGCGCCCGGCCGAGGCCGAGCATGGTGCCGCCGATGATCCCGCCCCGCCCAAACGGGATCACCACCGTGCGGATCATCCCCCAACGGGTGGATCCGAGGGCGAGGGCACCTTCGCGCTCGCCGATCGGCGCCTGCGAGAACGCTTCACGCATCACGGAGGTCTGGGTGGGCACGACCATCAGGCCGACGACGATGCCAGCGATGAAGGCGGAGGAGGTGAAGGCACTGGCCTCGGTGAGCGACTGGCCGGAGGCATCCGACACCCGGAAGAACGGGATCCAGGCGAAGTAGGTCGAGATCCATTGCGACACCGGGATCACATTGGCCTGCAGGAAGAACAGGCCCCAGAGCCCGTAGACCACACTCGGCACGGCGGCCATGAGGTCCACCATGCTGACGAGGAATGACTTGAGGCGCCCCACGGCGACCTCTGAGATGAGCAGCGCCGTGCCGATCGCGAGCGGAACGGCGACACACATCGCGATGATGGCGATCGAAATCGTGCCGAACAGGATGGCGGCGATGCCAAAGACCCGGGTGTCGGGCGACCACTGCTGTTCGATTAGGAACGAGAATCCCGACACCTTGAGCGCTGCTCCCGCGCGGATCGAGAGGAACAGTCCCACGGCGAGCATGATGCCGACGGTGGTCACTCCCGCCGTGAAGGTGACCGCCTTGAATGCGGAGTCGGAGCGCGACGGCGCCGAGACGAGCGACCTGCGCACGGGTGGGGCGTCAATCTTGGACATTGTCGCCCTCCTTCAGGCCGACACAGCTGTTCGGGTTGCTGCTCGCCCGATCATCAATGCCGAAAGTGAACGGAACAAATCTCTAACGTGAAATGCATCTGGACGACGTGTGAGCCGCAACTCTCCATATCTCCCGGTCATGGTTTTGGTCTTTCTCTCATGGTGCGGTGGGTATTGCAGACGGCGAAGGGCTCGCCGTCGGCGTTGGCGTGGGGGTCGGCGTGGGGGTAGCGGTGGGAACCGTCGCACCGGACGCCGCCACGTAGATGATTACCTCCGAACCGACCGGGAGTATGGCGGCCTCCTCCGGGCTGCTGCCCAAGACGGAGTCGCGTGAGAAGTCGGAATCCGCCTGGTCATGTCTAGTCGCCACGAAACCAGCGCTACGTACCGCGTCAACAGCCGCAGAAACGGCGAGGCGAACGACTCGGGGTACGGAGTTTGACCCCGAAGCGACCACGAGGTCGATGTGGGTTCCGCGCGCTACCCTCTCGCTGCCATAGCCCACGGACAGCACCGTCCGGGCGGCTGCCGGCGAGTTGAGCGAGGATACCGTGCCAACTACCAGCCCTACCGAGACGAGCGCGGTGCGTGCCTGATCGAGGCTGAGGGACACCAGTGCTGGTACGTCGACGACGGTCGAGACCACCGCGGGGCGCGGAACGCGTGCCGGAGTGACCGTTGGTTGGGGAGAGGGAGTCGCTGAGGCCTCCAACGGGGCCGAGGAAGAAGAAGAAGAGTCCGGAGGTGCATTCGCCGCGATAATCCAGGTGATGGCGAATACCGAGGTGATGGCCAATACCGAGGTGATCGCAGCGGTTGCGATTGCCAGGGAGAGCCTGCGATTTCGTGGTGCCGGTGCTGGCTGGGCCCCGGGACGCGGTGGCCCATCCGTGCGGGGCGGGCGGGCGCGATAGACGGTCGTCATCGCCAGAAGATCACTACGAGCGGGTTGAGCGACCAGTAGGCGCGTAGGGCTCAGGACCACCCCGACGGTGACCGCGTCGCGGAGCGCGCTTCGCATATCGGTGGCCGAGGCGTACCGCCCGTTTTCGTCCGTGTTCATTGCCGTGACGACGGCGCGATCGACGGCACCCGGTATTCCGGCAGCCAGCACAGACGGCACGGGCGGCGGTGCTTCTATATGGGCGCGCATCACGGCCGCTGGGGTTTCGCGACGATAGGGAGGGAACCCCGTCAAGGCGAAATACAGTGTCGCGCCCGCCTGATAAAGATCTCCACGCTCCCCCACCGGCCGCCCCATCGCCTGCTCGGGCGACATGTAGTTGACACTCCCGAGTACGTTGCCACGCCCGGAATCCGTGCGTTCACTTCGCACGATGTCCGAGGCAGCAGTACTGCGCCCTATAGCGTCGGCCAGACCGAAGTCCACCAGACGCACGCCGGAAGGCCGAAGCACACCCGTCGCGGAATAGTCGACCATCACGTTCGCCGGACTGATATCTCGGTGCACCATCCCCTTAGCGTGCGCTGCCTCAAGAGCGGCCAAGACACCATCAACAACAGTGAGTGCGTCATCCAACTGAAGCGCACCAACTCGACCGACTCGCTCCGCGAGGCTGATGCCCGGCACGAGTTCCAGTGCGATCCAGGCGAAACTGTCACTATCGGTATCGTGCACGCCGGAGTCCAAGACCGCTGCGATATTGGGATGGGTCAGATCTTGGGCGAACGCCGCCTCAAGGAGAAAGCCTCGCCTCATTTTTTCAGTCATCGAAAGGTGGGGGTGCAGGATCTTGAGTGCAACCGTTCGATTCAGCTCGGAGTCACGAGCCTCGAAAACGGATGCAGAGCCGCCCGATCCGAGTAAACCAATGATCCGGAAGCGTCCTGCTACGAGCGGCGGGTCTGCGCTCGGGACTGACCCGAGTACGACTATCGGATCGTTCACCGGGGCGAGCTGCTGATCTCCGTCTGGACAAGTCTCGTCCCCGGACGGAGCACCGCTGCGGACAGGGAGATCACAGCGAGCTCGATCGAAGATCGACGATCGCGTTCCGTGACATACCAACGCGCGCAGGTAAGAGCGACAATTCCATCCAACGACGCATACCAGCCGTAAAGGCCGCGAAGCTGATCGAAGACGAGCTTGAACTGCATCTCTCTCGCGACGGCCTGAAGTCGGGAAGTGTCTTCTATTGCATCTTTTAGGACACCATGAATGCTCGACCCGCGAGCCAACATACGGTTGTTGGCAGAGATGAGATGCCAGACGAATGCACCGTCGTCGTCCTGAGCCGCACCAGGGATGGGACGTTCAGCACCATTGCCGACGACGCGATCGAAGTGGTCGGTCCAGAGCTGGAGTTTCGGACTCCGCGCCGTTGCAAAACGCATAAAGACTATGCGAGAACCGACCGTCATCGTCTTCGAATCCTTTGTGCTCGGGTAAGCACCCTCGAGGGGCACGAGAGGATTCAAGGGTTCGCGCTTGAACGCCTGCCCTCAACATCATTGCCAGCAACCTTCGCGCAGATGAACAAACGACGCTGAACATTCAGCGAAGTGAACTTCTCAAAATGCAAGCGGTTTTTTCGGCGCCACTTGCCGCTCGTCCCGACCCACGATCAGGGTGAGCGACCAGCGGATGAATTACCAGCGGCAGTCGGCGGAGCAGCGCGAACGTGCGGCGCTTGACCTGTGTTACTCGGGGCTCTACCAGCGCTCGGCGCCGGCCAGGCTCGTGGGGCGGGGGCGATAGCCGAGGTGCTTCCGTGCCGCAGACAGGTCGAGGGTGCGCTCGAGTCCGAGCTGGCTCACGGCGTACCGGGTGACCCGGGGGCGACCGCGGCGACTCACGCGATGCGCGAGTTCGACGGCAGACGCGAGCGCGAAAGCGGTGCCGTACGGAATGCGGTGCAGCGTGACATCCGACCGCCCCTTTTTGGCGAGAAGTTCCGCAAGCACCTCGCTGAGCAGCACAGGAGCGTCATCGCCCACGTTGAAGACCCCCGCCGGAGCGGTGAGATCGAGTGCCAGGATCACGGCCGCAACGAGATTGTCAATGTGGGTGAGGGTGTGTTTGACTGCCGCACCCTCCGGCAGAGTGAGCCTCCCCCCACGGATACCCACAATCAGCCGCGGCAACAGCGTCGTGTCCCCAGGACCATAGACGGCATGCGGGCGCAGGATCACCGCGTCGGTGCCGATCAGCTCCGCCTCTGCCGCCGCCTTCGACAGCGAATATGAACTGAGGAATCGCTGGGCCGGCCCCGTCGATTCGTCGGCGTTTACGGTCGGCAGATAAGCGTCGTACACGCTCGAGGTGGATAGGTGAACGATGCGTGCCCCTGGGAAACTGCGCACGACGTTTCGGGTGCCTTCCCGGTTCACGCGCAGTGCCGCATCGAGCGGCGCCCAATCGTCGGCGAGGGCAGCACAGTGCACAACCGCATCGGCCGAGGCCTCTGAGGGCAGCCGACCGCGAGCGACATCCCAGATGCGATAGTGGCTGGCGTCGGCGACGTGACTTCGATATGACCAGCCACCGGGAGTGCGTCCGTAGCCGATCACCTCGTGGTCGAACTCCGGCATCGCGAGCGCCGACGCGATGACACCGCCGATGAAGCCGCTCGCCCCCGTCACCGCGATTCTCATGTCAGTGCCCTGACTTAAGATATTGCGAGACCGCCGCGGAGAGCGCTCTGCGATCCAGCTTGCTGCCGCGCCCGGCCCGCGGCAGTGCGTCCGCGACCAGCAGGAGGTCCGGCAGCACCGCGGCATCCACGAGCCCCGGAAGGGCGGCGCTCACCGTTTCGATCACCGGATGCTGCGCACCGAAGCCGCGCGCAACATCCGCCCCCGCACCCCGCGCGGTCGGCACAATCACCAGCACGACACAATCGTCGCCGATTTCGTTTGGCACACCGACCATCGTCACCTCCGCGACCCCGGCGATGCCCGCAATCACCGGTTCATAGAGACCCGGATACACGTTGGTCGACCCGCGGATGAACATGTCCTTGCTGCGACCGTGCAGCACGAGGGAGTCGCCGTTGAGC